>SBBC01000012.1 GCA_005239865.1 Candidatus Microgenomatus auricola | reverse complement strand
TGACGTTCAGAAATGTGTGCTCGGACAACGTATCGATTTTTCCTTGTCATTATTGGCTAGATTAGCACTTTCAGGGTGCTAAACTAGTCATGACCCTTGTAATTTTTCAGTTTCTGTGGCCTGTTCTGGTAGGGGTGGAGTTACTCTATCAGAGTGGTGAACAACCGAGTACTCAATAAGATCGCGTGTCCGGGGAGGAAACGGCGTTAGAATGTTCCACTCTCTGAGTACTTCAACCGCGTACTGGCCATCGGTTTTTGTGGGGCCGGTCTCTGCTGGGAGCATCCCCAAGTGCTTCTTCGCCATCAAGGGTCGACCGATATCATGTGAACCAGCAATGAGTAGCAGGAGATAGTAATTCTCTTCTTTCATATCCCTTTGGAAGGTTCTTAGGACGTTTTGTAGTCCAGCGCTAGCAATAAGCCCATGAGAGATCTTCGCCTGGCGCCATGGGTGGTCCTCTGGCAGGCCTTTTACTAACTCAGGGTATCTCATCTCAATTACTCGTTTGGCACGAAGAAGGTCATCGAAAGCACACAAGGCGTCGTTCTCGATCTCGAGCGTGCCTTTGGAAAGTTCAACATTCATTCTTTTTGGTTTCGGTAGTTCTAGTTCGGCGCTTGATCTAAACTGTTGATTTGTTTGTCGATTAATTTCGTCCATTTCTTTCTTCGCTCGCTCAACTTGTTCTTGAGTGAACATAAACCTAATCTTTCCATCATCCTCAATGACGTACTCAGCCCCCTCGAGTGCATGTTGGGCATCGCTTACCTGTCGAGTTGCCTCAATGAGGTATTCTTCTCTCGATGATTTTCTCTCTGCGTCCATGTGTCTCTTTTACACATTCCTCGATGAAACAGGCTTGTGGCGTATATTCTATCATAGAGTAACGCCTTGTATTATACCATTCCTAAGACGAAAACCACGGTGCTGAAAAAACACCGTGGGTTGAAACGAACTCTCTTGTTCCCTGGCCAGCCGCCTACCGAATTCGCGTCAATGCCCGATCGAAACGAATTCCGATCGAAAAGTACGTGTCGGTGTCCCACACGCGCCCGGCCGGCATTGACGATCATTTCCGAGGCGTACTCCATGCCGGTCGTCTGTAGATGCAGCCGCTGGTATGCTTCCTTGGTAAAAGCGCGCATGCCGCAGTGGGCGTCCTTGACCGGTACCTTAAACCACCAGCGGAGAATGCCGGAAAGCATCGGGGTGCCGACGTACCGATGGAGCCAGGGCATCGCCTGCTTGTCCAGATCCTTGGTGAACCGGTTGCCGATGACGAAATCGTAACCCTGGCGCAGCGGCTGGATGAACGGCCCGAGGTTGGAAAAATCATAGGTGTCATCAGCATCGCCCATGATGAGGTAACGGCCGCGCGCCTCGCTCATACCCTTGTGGTAGGCGTTGCCGTAGCCACGAAGCGGCTGACGAACGACACGCGCCCCGTTGGCCGTGGCAATCTCGACCGAGCGATCGGTTGAGCCGTTATCAACCACCAGCACCTCGCCGGCCACGCCGAGCTCGCGAAAGCTTGTGAGCGCCTTCTGCACGCAGGCCGCGATCGTCTTCTCCTCATTCAGACACGGCATGACGACCGAGACCTCGACCTTGGATCCTGGCTCTTCAGTTCGGGCTGCTTCGGGCATGAAAATGGTCCTCGTCTCGCATCGAGACAAAACAGCGCTGTACGCTGTTTGTTACATCTTCATTTGAACGTCTCAATCGAATGCATTCTGGCACACGCTACCTCCTGACGTCAAGCTTTCGCAGACTCGTGGTCGGTTCCGAAGCTGAATCACTCTTTCTGAAAATAAAACCTCACCAATCTGGGTAGCAGCCACGGGGTTATCAGATAGTAGAAAAGTAGCTTATACATCGGGTATGGTTGTTGAACCAGGATGTTTTCTTTTCCGAGGATGGCATCACGAATTCGCTGTCGGTGAAATGGCAGTAAAGTATACGGCAGGCGTCCAACCCCAAACCACCGCACATCCCTTGATTCTGGACTGCGCCTAATCGATCCGCCAACAACCCGAGCCACAAAAACATTGGCCCGACCAATTGCCCTTAACCCCTTCAATGAATACCTTCCAACACGACGAGTTATCACAGTATCGTAGCCCGTCTCCTCCTTGGTTTCTCGAACCGCCGCCTCTGCTTCACTCTCACCAAGTTCTGGCATTCCACCTGGCACGGTCCACATTCTTATATCGTCCCGCTTGATCAAAAGGGCTTCGGTGTTTACGTCATCACCGCGTAACACGATCGCATGTGACGCTATGCTCTTTTTATCATCTGCTGGTACCATTGATAGTACTTCTCCAACCCTTCCTGTAAACTGGTTGTCGGTTCCCAGCCGAGCAGGCGTCTGGCTTTAGACACGTCAGCAAAGGTGATCGGCACGTCCGCCGGATGCGGGGACCGTTCTTCAACGTTCAATTTCTTACCAGTGATTTCACCAATCGCTTCGATAAAATCATTTAAACTGACTGGCGTGTGATTGCCGAGATTGATAATCTCAAATCCTAACTGCTTGCCGCGGCAGGCCAATACGCCGGCCACAATATCGTCAATGTACGTGTAATCGCGTTTAGTCGTGCCGTCGCCAAACCGGGGAATTGGCTTGCCGGCAACGGCCAGCTGCGTGAACATGGCGGGAATGTTGTCCGGCCGGCCGCGCTCGCCGTAGACATTGAAAAACCGCAAGCAGACAATGTCGAGTTTCCACAAGTGGTGGTAGGTGTAGGCAATTAATTCCATGGCCCGCTTGGTCGCGGCATACGGCGAAACCGGATGGTCAACTGGATCATCTTCAGAAAACGGCGTTTTTTTCTGGCAACCGTAGACGGACGAACTCGAGGCCAGAATCAGCTCGCGGCAACCGTGCTGCTTAGCTGTTTTCAAAACCACCGCGCTGCCGCGGACGTTCACCTGCTCATACAGCAGCGCCTGATCGAGCGACGGCCGGACACCGACCCGCGCGGCCAAGTGAATGACCAGTTCAGGCTTGGCCTCACCAAAAACTCGATCCATCCCGGTTTCATCGAGGATATCAAGTTCCTGCAGGTGAAACTTCGCGTCACCAGCATGATGCGCTACATTGCGACGCTTAACGTCCGGGTCGTAGTAGTCGTTGAAGTTATCAACGACCCAGACTTCGTCCTCGGCTTCGAGCAACCGATCAACCACGTGCGAACCAATAAATCCCGCGCCGCCTGTGACTAACACCCGACTCATGTCCGGCCGATACTGGCGTACGTGAACCCGAGCTGCCGTAACTGCTTCGGATTGTAAATGTTCCGGCCGTCGATCACGACCGGCGACTTGAGCAGCTGTTTGACTCGCTTGAAATCGGGCTGCCGAAACTCGTCCCACTCGGTCACCAGCAGCAAGGCATCAGCCCCCCGCAAGGCATCGTACGGGTCTTTGGCATACCGCAGCCGCCGCGTTCGTGGCAGCCAGGCCTTGGCCTGCATCGTGGCCACCGGATCGAAGGCGTTCACCCGTCCGCCGAGTTCCAAAATATCGACAATCAGCGATAGCGCCGGCGCTTCCCGGACGTCGTCGGTCCGCGGCTTGAAGCTTAATCCCCAGACCGCAATGGTTTTCCCTTTAAGATCCGGCACGAGACGCACCAGTTTCTCTCGGAGAACTTGCCGCTGCCGCTCGTTCACCGCTTTTGCCGCCTCGACGATCTGGAAATTATAGCCGGCCTCGCGTCCGGCTTCAATCAACGCACTCACGTCCTTCGGGAAGCACGAGCCGCCGTAGCCGACGCCGGCGTGGAGGAAACGCGACCCGATCCTTGGGTCGAGCCCCATGCCTTTGGCGACCTCGGTCACGTCCGCGCCGACGAGTTCGCAGTAGTTCGCCATCTCGTTAATGAAGGAGATTTTCGTTGCCAGGAAGCAGTTCGAGGCGTACTTGATGAGCTCGGCGCTCCGGAGGTCAGTCACAAACAGCGGCCGTTCGACGCGCGTGATCGGCCGGTAGAGTTCCTTCATGACGCTGGCTGTTTGGGCATTCTCCACGCCCACGATCACCCGATCGGGGTTCAAAAAGTCCTTGACGGCCGCGCCTTCGCGCAAAAATTCCGGGTTTGATACGACGTCAAAATGCGCCCGTTTTCCGGCGGAGCGGGCCGCGCCGGACTTCAGGGCTTTTCTAATCGCCGCTTTCAGCTTCTCGGCCGTGCCAACCGGGACCGTTGATTTCGTGATGACGATCTTCGGACCGTTCATCAACGCCCCGATATCCCGGGCCACTGACCAGACCGCGCTCAAGTCGGCTCGGCCGTCATCGTCCTGTGGCGTGCCCACGGCAATGACGATGATGTCCGATTTCTGAATTGCTTGGCGCTTGTTCAGGGTGAAAGAAATCCGTCCTTCCTTCAAATTCCGCCGCAGGAGTTCTTCCAACCCGGGTTCATAGATTGTTGATCTTCCGCGCTCGAGGGTTTTCAATTTCTCGCGGTCGCGAACGAGACAAATCACGTCATTGCCCATTTCAGCCAAGCCAACGGCGGACACCAGCCCCACATAACCAACACCAACGACTGTGATTTTCATCGCCTGGTTAGTGTACTAAATGCGGCCGAACAGGACAAGTCAGATCGTGGTTGTCGGGCCTGGCGGATTTCCAACACCATCACGATAAAAAACGGGAGGTCCTCATGGGGACTCCCGCTTGTATGGCGCTACCGAACGAACTGCGCTGGACGCCGCTTCCGTGCTTGGCTATCCTTCCTGATCATCTCACCGAAGTGCAAACCGGTCAGCGCCTGCTCCGGCTCAATTCGCACGACCCGGCCATGACGGAAGCGCCAGACCGTGCGCAACACTCTGAAGTCGAGCGCGGTGTTCGGAATCTCTTCCATGGCGGCGAGTTCGCGTCCCAAGAGATCCCTCAACACCCGTCCCTCGGGCGTACGATACGGAACGCTGTCCGGACCGAGCACTGTAAACAGCGGAATGTCTTGGATCCAGACCTCTTCGCCGACGCGAGCGAGCGTGCTGTCCGGATAGTACAGGGTATCACCAGTGACGTCTTCGGACTGACCGACGTCCAAGACCTTGATCTCCGCGGACGGCGGGTTGATGCGGACGATGCGAACATCGCGAGCGGCAAGGAGAATGACCGCCGCTCCCGCAAGCGCGAACACGGTGTAGCGAACAGGTGAACGTACCATGTGTCCCTCCCGAGCTTCTGGATCAACGGTGAACGCTAGCGAAACCGAGTCCTTCCACACTACAGGTCTCAAGGAAAAAGTCAAGGACCAACTACTCTCCCAAGATTTCCCAGACGTTCACATCCCCACCGTTTGGCGTTCGGTAAAACCCTTTGACCGCATTCACCATCACCTCGCCGACTGACTCCGGCGTCACACCCTGGAAGTTCGTCATCTGCGTCTTCGTCGCCCCCGGATTGACCGAGATCCATCGTAGCTGCGGTTCGTCCAGCGCCATCGCTTGGTTGAACCCACGAACGCCGAATTTCGAGGCGATGTAGACCGGTACGCCTTCCATGACTTCCAGTCCCAACCCGCTCGAGATGTTCACGACGGTTTCTTTGACGTACGGCAGGCAGGCCTTCGTCATCTTGATCAGGCCCTCGAGGTTCGTCCGAAGTTCCGGGGCGATGTCCGCCCAGCTACGCTCACGCAGCGTCTTCCAGAGAACCACGCCGGCGTTGTTGACAAGGATATCAATCTGGCCGAACTGCTTGACGACCTGCGACACGGTTTCCTGAATGCTGTGATCGTCGGTCACGTCCAAGTGCAGCCGTACGACTTCCGGCGCGCCGCGACGACGGCATTCATCAACAACCGCCGCCGATTCTGGTTCGCCCGTCCGGTACGTGAGCGCCAGCCGACAACCTTCTTCCGCAAAGGCCAACGCCGTCCCTCGACCGATGCCGCGACTGGCACCGGTGATGAGGACAACTTTGCCTTTCAAGCTCTTCAACACTGATGATGGTTTGGATGTGCGCCGGTAAGGCATTGACCACTCATGAGAATTACTTCCGTAATCCCACGGTCAGTTCACTCACGTGCGTAAACAGCTTACCGCTCTTCACGCCCAGGCCCTCGACCGTGACCGCGACTATGCCGTCGTCCGTCCAGGTCGGGAGGTCAGCCGCCCGAATGCGCTCACCCGACGCTAGATACTCAACGGTTGACGCACCAGCGATTACTGGATCGTCATCTGTCCGATAGAAATTTTTCAGCGTCCGCTCCTGCTGTACGCCGTCCTGCAGCCAGGAGATTTTCAACTCCAGCTCACTCAAATTGTCGGCGCCGACATTATGAAGTTCAGCAAAAACATTACCCCCTTTCACAACTTTCGTGACTACGAGTTCCGGCCGCTCTTGGCGCTGACTACGCTTTTCGTATTGGCGCCACAGCACCTGCCCGAAAAACCCGAGCATCGCACCGATAAATAAAATGAGGATGTCTTGGTTCATCGTTGATACCAGCAATCGAAGGGCTGGGATTCGAACTTGCGGCCGCCTGGTCCCACCGAGCACCAGAATGAACTAATAGTGGTGTCTCCCATGGTCGTCGTTGGTAGACGACGTTCGAACGTGGATCCTCGAAAACGGTCCCACTTTCCGCGTTCCTGATCTCAGAACGCTCCCAACTGACACTACTATGCCACCTTCATCGTACTTCGACTAGGGAGGGAAAAGTGTGAATGACAAGGTATCGTGTGGCGAAGACGATACCTTGACCATTATCTGTATTGTGGTATACCAACGCCAGATAGATCCCTTGGTGGCATATGCGCAAATTCTTCATCTGGCTCGGCGGGTTAACGGTACTTGCTATCGCCCTTGCTGGCGGATTCTCTGAGCCATCTACACCGTCCTATACTCCCGACACGACGTCGGTTGTTTCATCGCCGACTCAGTCAACAGAAATCTCACAGCCGCCGATTCTGGTAGTTGACCCAAAGACAACTGACAGCTATTGGAAGTTGCAGACCTTTACATACGGAGAAACAAGCGACAACGTCCGCCACCTACAAGATTTCCTCAAGACCAAAGGCTACTTTCCTGCGGGCACAGCTTCTACCGGATACTTCGGACCAACAACGAATCTCGCCTATAGCAAACTTACTGGTTACACACTTAGGGTCCCGAGCGTAGTAACAACATCTTCTTCGGTCAGAGAATACATCGGTGGCTACCCAGTACTCACCCTCGACGAGATACGAACTAAATACTCCGATCTTCTTGATGGCACCGTCGACTCAAGTCCAACTTACGGATGCGCTGAGAACGGATCTTGCTACGGTGACATTAACGAGTTTGGGGTTCCAAAGACGATCTATGTCGACGGTTATTATCGAAAAGATGGCACCTATGTCCGAGGTCACTACCGCGGCGCCCCTCGATACTAACTTTCGCCTAGGCTAGAGCGAGGATCGCGCGGCTCCAGCCCAGGCGGAGCAAGCTTAACATCTTCTGGACCCCCCCCTGCAACCTTTGCGGCATGTCTTTTGCTTGCGGGTCCTCAGGAACCGGACTCATGAGCATACGGTAGAGATTAATAAACTCGGAAGCACGCTTCGCAGCCTCTTCGTATGTAAGATCGACGCCGCACTCTTCCTTCATGAGGCGACGGAACTCTTCGATTTTATCGGGACTCAACATTGGTGCTTACTTTAAGTGTGGCACGTGGCCGTAGTGCTGCAGAACTGTTCTCAAATACCCGAAGAAAGTTGCGCTGGGCAAGGCGATCAAGGGTTTACCTGCCTCAACAGCAACGTATTGTACTGTGTCGGCTTCTCTCTCGGTGGCGTAGTGGAACGCATAGTTTGTAAATACGATGCCATTCCACGGATTCGGCTCGTCAGGAAACGCGTCGCTCTGGCGTTGGATCATGCCGCGAACATCCTGCATCCATGGTAACTCCGCCCCAGTTAATGTTTCGTCAATCGGAACGTTTACGTCGATGAAGATTAGAAACGGCATGTCTCTGGGGGCTTGGCTGACGGCATTCTCGAGAAGATCACGTACGTTTGCCTTCATGAGTGGGTCTGCCTGGACCTCACCGGGAAAATGAATAACCCCAGGACGATGCCGGCTCTTTGCTTCAACCCCGATTTCAACACCAGTCGCCTGATGCTTCGCGATAAACTCGCAATGTGTGGGAACAGGATCCGACGTCGACTGGTCTAGGAACCTGATTGTACAGCCAAGCCGGACAAACATCCCAGCAACAGCAATCTCGTATCGGGCTCCTTGGTACTGACCACGATCCTTGAGGCGATTCACCAGCCGAGACGGTAGCTCCCCTCTGTGCTGGAGGCTGTATACATCACAGGCTAGTGATAGCAGCGATCGACTCCAACCGTCTGGTACGCCGCTCCACCCACCCTCATTGCGATTCTCGGCTGTCGCATTCTTTCGACGCCATGCGCCAAATCGCTCATAGCACGTGACTATGAAATGTCGCTGTGCTTCAGGTAAGGTGCCCTGTTCGGCAAACCACTCTTCGCCCAAGGTGAAGCGAAGTAACCCAATAATGAACTCATGGAAAGTCTCGCTCAATGGTCGGCTGTAGATACCATTGCCAACCGCCCGCATCCTCCTACCCTTAAATTCTGTCTCAATATGGGGCAGGTAGTACCCGATCTCCTCCAGTGCACGCTGCTCTTCTTGTTGTGCCCGAACGTGATCGAAGATTTGTCTGAGTGTGTCTGGATCAGGTACAGCCGAAACCGTCTGGCGGCTTTCAACTAGTCGCAAATGGCATTTCTTGTACTTCTTACCGCTACCGCAGTAGCATGGATCATTTCGGCCTAGCTTGGACATCAATACATTGTGCGCCGATCCCGAAGGTTCGACAAGAGTCGGAAGTTCAGGTCCAGCGTGCCCTGAGGACAACCCGCCCGTAACATGCGCGAGCACACATCTCCATCCCCTCAAAAGAAAACACAAAAACCGCTCTACTTAGCGGTTCCTGTTCTCGGGTTCTAACCACCCTGGGTTTTTCTTACTTGGTCGGGCTGCTGGGATTCGAACCCAGGACCTCCTGCTCCCAAAGCAGGCGCGCTAGCCAGCTGCGCTACAGCCCGGAAAACAGCAATACTGTACGCCAAAACCAGCCGTCTGGCTAGAGTCAGGTTTGAATTAACCTAAAAACCATGCTACCTTACTTCCGCTTAGCGCAGGCTCGTCCCTTTGGTGCCTGGGTAGCTCATTGGTAGAGCGCTGCCCTGAAGAGGCAGGCCCCGCGACAAGCGCGGGGTAGACTCCGCCAGTTCGACCTGCCCCGAACCATGACGGCGATTCGAACAGTCACCCTTGATAAACCGTTGATGAAATCCTCCCCCTTGTCTGGTGCCTGCCTGGGTAGCTCATTGGTAGAGCGCTGCCCTGAAGAGGCAGGCGTAGCCAGTTCGATTCTGGCCCCAGGCACCAGACAAGGGGGAGGGACCGCCGTCATGGTTCGGGGTTCTGGCCCCAGGCACAGGCGTACATACTCTCTAACGTGTTGTCAGTTCCCCCCGACTTGATCAGGGGCTGGCCCGCGGCACCAGAAGACTCCCTGCTCGTCGAGGGCTACCTCGTCGCGCTCGAAAGCGTCGTCGGAGCCGGCTTTGCGCACGAGATTGATGAGCAGGAACATCGACGGCTAGAGGGCGTCACCGAGTCCGACGTTCTGCGGGAAGCCGCCTGGGTAGTTCTCTGTGCCGGGATGCGGGAGCGGGTCATTCGTGATCTGTTCCCCGACGTATCCGAGGCGTTCCTGTATTGGAGATCAGCGGAGGACATCGTTCATGCCCGGCACCGCTGCACGCGGCGGGCGTTGGCGACTTTTTGCCACCGGCCCAAGATCGACGCGATTGTGGCCATCGCCGAACGGGTCGCTGCCGTCTCCTTCGAGTCGATCCGCTCGGCCCTGATCCGGCGCGGCGTGGACGCGCTCCAAGCTTTCCCGTACGTAGGCCCCGTGACGAAGTTCCACTTGGCCAAGAACCTCGGGCTCGACGTGGCCAAACCTGACCGGCACCTCGTGCGATTGTCGCACGCTGCCGGCTTCACGGATCCTGCGAGGCTGTGCTCGGCAGTAGCCAGGGCCACGGGCGATCGCGTGGCGACAGTGGACCTGGTCTTCTGGCGTTACGCGACGATTAACCCCGGCTACCATGGTCTCTTTGAGCGTTACCGGTGAGAGGCAGGACGCTGGCCGGCCACTCGTCCGTTCGATGAGACGAACATGGTGCTTCTCAATTCAACGACTCCGGCTGACTGCCCAACCAGGCGTGGTAGATGCCAGCCGGCTGCCCTGTGCCCTGTGCTCGACAAGGAAGACGGCCTGCGAGCCGGCGGGGAGCCGGTCGCCGATGACCGTCTGGCCTTCGATTCGCGAGCGAGGCCGTGGTTTGCGGGGGATCGGCGGGGCATCTTCTTGAGCCGCTGTGCTTTACAGGCACGCGTCGGCGGGCTACAATAACTTCAGGCGGTCAGAACGCGACGTCCCCGTGACGCAAGCCAGGCCGCTCACAGTCATGAAACCGGACTACTCCAAAACTCAGTCTCTAACGCGGCGGCGTCGAGGCGGGCAAGAGCCCCGAATACGCGCGCCAGTGAACGCATGAGGGTGGTTTCCCTACTTGCGTCCAACCTGCGGATTACCAGCGGGGGTCCCCGCCCACGCGTGATAGTCCGACGAACCGGACCGAGCCTGCTTGCTCTCGTCTGCGTCGAGGCATCTGATTTGAAACGTGACTCGGAGTCGGTGGCAAATAGGATTGCCACGCTCCTGCGTCACAAAGGGGACGCGCGCCACGTGCAGCCCGTTCATGTGATACTCCATCCCTTCGTGCATCTCAGTGAGTCGGCTTCATCCTCACGAGCCCATGTACGTGCTCGGATCCGGGACTTGGCGACCCAACTGACAAGCAGTCGCTTGTCCGTTCAGGTGCTGCCAACTTCCCAAGAGATCTCCCTCTGCGGGCGACTGACGGACGCCATAGCTACAAGCAGGTATTCTATGAGCCGTTCAGCCCTGGACAGCGAGATTGCTGCGCTGCTAAGGGTCTTCAGCAGACGCACGATCCTGCGGGCATTGTCCGCCGCAACGGAGGCAGAACATGCAGAAGGGCAGCCTAAGAGTTCTCGTCGGCGTCGCGTTCGGCATCGTTCTTAGTTGCGCTCCAAGTGGTCGGCAGGAGCGGACGGCCCCATCTGTCGCGCTTCTGAAGCTTGGCACCCATCCGGTCATAGATACGGTAACAGCGGCATGTATCAGGGAGCTAGTGCGCCTGTCTGGTGATGGTAGCGTGGTTCGCGTCCATAACGCGAACTTTGACTTCGCCGCACTGAACACCCTCGCGCGCCAAATCGTTCAGACCCGACCAGCTGTTGTCATTCCGATCACGACACCGGCGAGTCAGGCGGCGGTCGCGGCGAGCGCTGGTCGAATCCCCGTCGTTTTCGGCTTTGCCAGTGACACGGCAGCACTTGGGTACCGGGGGCACGGCCCTCCTCCGAATACGACCGGAGTCTCTGACCAAGTCAACTACAGTGCGTCGCTCGATCTGGTACGCATTTGCGTGCCGCGGGCGCGGCGCATTGGCTACTTGCTTACGACGGCAGAACCCAATGCCGTAATGATCCGTGACGCCTTCGTGGCGGCCGCGGCCGGCAAGGACTTGGTTATCGAGACCGGGATGATCACTGACGAAGGGGACATCCGAGCGGTAACGGAGCGATTGATGAGGAGGGCTGACTGCCTTCTTGTGGGCGGCGACAATACAGTTGCTGCGCATATTGAGGTCGTTCTCGACGTTGCTCGTAGGCGAGATGTCCCGGTCTTTGCGTGTGACGAAGTTACTGTGGCCCGAGGGGCGGTCGCTGGGATCGGTGTGGACTACGCCCAGCTGGGGGTTGCCACTGGGGAGGTGGCGTGGGCGGTCGCTACGGGAAGACCAACGTCAACGATCCCCGTTAGGGTGTTTCTGGCGGATCGGCTATTCATCAATCCAGTTGCTGCGAGAAGAGCAGGGGTCTCCGTACCCGATAGCGCGAAGGGTCTGGCGGCCGCTGTCATGCTCGTTGGTCAAGCACGCTGAGCCATTAGCCTGAAGCCGTAGAAACGCCCGGGCCGCACGAGGTCTGGAGGACTGGATCGGAGAGTGGGAACAGTGGACGTACTGGGTTCACTGCTGGTTGAGATGCCAAGCTGGATGCTTCTCACGCTCGGGTTCTTCTTGTCGCTCCGCGTGCTCAAGTTCCCCGACCTGACGGTTGACCAGTCGTTCCTAGCGGGGGGTGTGGCGTCGGCAGTTGCGGCCATGCGGTGGGAGTCGTCGTTAGGCGGCATGGTCGTAGCTGGAGCGCTTGGCGTGCTCGCCGGCGGAGCCACTGCGGGGCTTTATAACATCCAGCGGACGCCAATGTTTAAGTTGCTCTCGAGCGCTCTGGTGTTGCTGTCGTTCTACTCTGTGAACCTCCGGCTGGTTCGTTTCAATCCGAACCCTGCCTTTTACGATGCACCTACGTTCATGAATAGGATCATCGAAAGTGAGCTGACCCGAGAGACGTGGTGGGGCGGCCCGCGGCTGCTCAGTTTCTTTGTAGGGCTAGTATTGGTCGCAACAACAGTAGCGGCCGTGATGTGGATTCTGCGGAGCGAGCTGGGAGTTGCTCTGCGGACAGTTGGCGCACGGCCGGACCTACTCAAGGTGAGCGGGAGACAGGTGGGTTTCTACACAGCCGTCGGCCTCTGCATTGCGAACGGCATAGTGGCCCTGGGCGGGTGGTTCTACGGAAGCGTGAACCGCACTATCAACGTGCACATGCATGGTTACGTCATCCACGCGCTCGCTGGAGTTGTTATAGGCGAGATTGCAGCGCCATGGATATGGAGATCACGGTTCCGGTTCAATTCTGTGCGGTGCATGGTGTCGATTCCAATAATCGGCGCAGGACTGTGGTGCCTCCTGCGGGTGATGGTGTTGTACGGAGTCGACTTCTTGTTCGGTAGCGAGGTTGCTACGGAAAGGACCGCGTTGAGTGGGTACGATCGCAACATAATTCTGGGCTTGGTTGTGGCGGCAGTAATCTGGATCGGCCGACTCGTGCGGCGGCGGGTAAACACGTACGAGGCAGAGGAACTGTAGGCTCATGGGTCTGGCGATTCGAGGCGTGGGATATACCTACCGGGGGGCGGGTGTTGGAGACCGGGTCGCTCTGATCGGCGTCAGTATCGATGACATCGAGGCTGGCTCGATCGTGTGCATTGTGGGCGGTAATGGTGCCGGGAAGACGACACTGCTAAAGAAGCTCGCCGGGGTCTTGGAG
>SBBC01000041.1 GCA_005239865.1 Candidatus Microgenomatus auricola | reverse complement strand
GTTGGACAAATTCGGTGGCGCGAGAACGAAAACTCACAAGTGTTCAAGTGCTCCGATAAATGGTCGCTGGTCGCTCGTGGACCAAGTCCGACGGCCGTTCGCCTTGGTGTCTCCTCAAATACCGAGCGATGAGATCAAAGCCGAGGGCGTACCCTGTCCAACGTGGTATCCGATGTTTTGGAGATCCGAAGAACCAAGCATCGTGATCATAAGAAGAATTGGAAAGTTCGACACCCGCGCGCTTCATCATCCGTTCAAGAGTTTTTTCGGCAGCGCCACATCCCACGGATTCGGCCGTCCACCGAAAACCTCAAGCTCAAAATGCGCGGTCAGTCCTTCTGTCACGATCGCCTCTCCCAACGTCTTACCGTATCCCGGATTCATCCAACGTACCGCATGGTGGAGCTCATGGGCAATCGTTCGAGGCAGCGCTAACCGGAATTTCCGACGGAATACACCTCGACCAGGATCGACCGAAATCAAAATGAGATTCGAATTCGGCGTGTATACTCCGATTGCCTGTTCCGGGATGACCGATTGCGGATCGTAACGCACTACCATATCGACGCGTTGACGTTCGAGCGGAAGGACAGACTGCGTTCGACGGACCGCTGCCTGAATGACCCGGCGGAGGACTGATCCAACTGGTCGAAGATGCGGATCGGCGTCCAGAACGATAATTCGGCTAGCCATAAATGAAGTATAGCAAAAACGAGTGAGGTCGCTTAAGTCAGCAATCCCACTCGTGGACTGGGGAACCCATGGGGTCCCAGGAGTGACTGCAAGCGGCAGGTTAGCCGCTGCTCTGCTCGTGGATACAATCAAAAAACAAGGAACTCTCTTTTTGATACGCCTCTGTGTCGGAACTGCTATGGGCAATGTTTTCCATGAGTGACGTTCCGAATCGAAACCGAATCGTTGCTTCTTCGGCCTGTGTCGGATCGTAGTGGCCAAGTAAAGCGCTAAGCCTACCGATGGCGTTTTCTCCCTCGGCGATGAAGACGATGCAGTCGCTCGAGCTTGAAAATGCGACCATCTCCTCATAGAATCCCATCGGCTTGCAACCAGGCCAGATTGCGTCGACCTGTGCCCTCGTCAGCCGTACCGTTTTCATCGCGACAATTTTCAGTCCAGCCGACTCGATGAGAGCGATCACTTCTTTTTGGAGTCCCCGTTGTAGGCAGTCCGGCTTCAGCAAACCGAATGAGCGCTCCAAGACGGCTCACCCCCTTATCGTCTGGTCAGTCGGTAGTGTAATTCCCAAAGAGCTGACTTGTTACTGTCGTACTTCAGGCGCTTCCTCGCCCGTTCATACGGAAGCCATAGGTAGCGAGAGTGCTCTTTTCCGATAGTTAGTTCCTTGGTGAGTACCTCAACCCCAAAAGAGTACTCTGGCAACACGAGAACATCGGTTCTCCCCTGGTACGTCCCGACGTCGGCTATCGGTATGGTCGTCATCGAGTTCAGCTTGATGAACCTCGATGACTTCCCAATCTTGGCTTCTTCAAATGCCTCTCGTTTGGCGGCTTGAATAGGGGTTTCCCTGTTCTCCCCGCCACCCGAGATTGCTTGCCAGAACTGTAAGTCCTTTCGTTTGAATACGGCGTAGAGAAAGCCCTTACCGTTTTTGACGTATGGGAATACGATGACCTTGTACGGTGCTCCCATACTCCTTATTCTTGCCCAATGGACAGTAAGGGTCAACTGCGTTGATGTCCCCGTACTGCCATAAAGCTCGGCATCGACAACCTCCGCGACAGTCTCTGTATATCGCGCAATTGTGGCAGTATTCGTTGCCGCGGAACCGTGACATTTCCCGACACCGATTCCACAGGTTGACGAAGCTGGTTTCCCGGATGTTCCCCGCCAAGTACTTGTCACCGAAGAATATGCATGGGTAGACGTCGCCCGTCTGCGTAATCCAGCAGACCTCCCGGCCGCAATGTCGGCCGAATTCTCCGGGCTTGAATGTCTTCGGGTCAGGTTTGTCATCGGGAAGAACAACCTCAATGTTCGCGGTGACCATATGGCAATCCGTTAGGAATCGCACGTACTCTATCTTGGCTGAGGAGTAAGTAGTCGTTCTTCAATGCCCGTCCTAGAGGTAGGGTCGGAGTTAGCCTGATGCTGTGAACCCCCAGCCGCTCAGCCAGACGAATGAGCTCCGGGCATTCTCCAATGTTCCGCTTGTTCACCGTTACCCGTATATTCAGTTTGGCGGTGACTATCCACTCCCTGAGGATTTCAATTCCTCTGATGGTCTTTTCGAAGCTGCCTACACCTCGGACGAGTTCATGGTTCTGTTTCAATCCATCAACACTCACCGTGATACTGGTCAGCTCCAGGTCATTCATGCGTTTGGCAATCCGTTCGTTGACGAAAATGCCGTTGGTGACCACCGAAACCGGTACACCGTTCCTTTTGGCGCGGGCCATGACCGCGAACAGGTCTTTCCTCATCAGCGGTTCTCCGCCACCGATAGCGAGCGTCGGCTTCCCTGCCTCGCGGAGCTGATCAACGAGTCCGAAAAGTTCCGTGGTGGTGAGTTCATTGGAGTCAGCGAGACCAGAGCTGCTCAAGCAATGTTTGCAGCGCAGGTTGCACCGGCGAGTGATGTTGATCGAAACCCGGGTTGGGAATTCCCAGCCGACTCCCATCACTGTTTCGTTCGACATTGTCCTTCTCCTTCCGGAAAGTTACAATCACATACGCCAACCGCGTTGGCCGTGAAGCACAAAACGAAACGAAAGCGCACTGTTGTTAGAGCGAATTGTCAATGGGCGATCGATCTCGGTTGCGTAACATTCGGGAGTCGCCTCGTTAATCTCCCACCCACACACCCTGCCGCCGTCCTCGCACGCCGTTGGACAAATTCGGTGGCGCGTGAATTTGTATATGGAGCGTGCCTGGTCGAACGACGATGTGTGGGTGGCAGTCCCGCACCGCTCCCTCCTCCCCCGGCCCCTCCTCGGGCAGGAGGGGAGATCGCGGTGCGGGACAAATTCCTGGTTGTGAACGAAACTTATGACTGGTCGGCCTGATTGACGTCGCGCTTGCCACGGTGGCCAAGCATGATCAGGTTGTCCGCGACGATCTCGGTCTGGCGTCGGTTCTTGCCGTCCTTCCCTTTCCAGGTCCGGTTGCGGAGCCGACCCTCGACGTAGACCTTGCTCCCCTTCTTGACGTACTGGCTGATGATGTCGGCCAGCTTCCCCCAGGCGACGACGTCGTGGAATTCGACGTTCTCCTTCCGCGTCTTCGTCTTGGCGTCCTGCCACGCGTAGTTCGTGGCGATGGAGAACTGACTGACCGATTGCCCGGTCGTCAGCGCTTTCTTCAACGGGTCCTTCGTCAGGTTCCCGATGAGGGTGACGCGATTTAAGTCCATACGCACCTCTTCTCTCGCCACCGCTTCTGTCCTCATGACTGCCACCGCGAGTCGTGAGGGCAGAGTTGATTAAACATTCATCAAGATACCCGTGGCAAGAAGCAATCCTTGCAGAACAAGATTACCCACTGAACCAACCAGAAATCCTTTTGCCAGGCTGGGGAATCTCCGAGAGAACAAGAATGCTAGTCCGACAAGCGCTGCGTAGCTGAAAATGAACAATGTCAGGAAGTCACGAATTTCCAAATTCGTTGGCAGAACCTGTCGCGGCGTCAGCGCCAGCCAGACGATCCACGCATACAGACCCACTGCCATGATTGCGCCAGCGATGAATTGCACGGTTTTTTCTAACGACTTCATTGAGCAGATCCTATGACTAATGATTAGGACTCCTTGAAATTGGTTAGGTGGCTGGAAAAATTGCGCAATTTTTCCAGCCACCGATGAAGAAGGTTACCAGTAGATGTACGTAGTGGACAAAACGGTGTACGGGTTGGTTCCGGTAAGGTACAGCGACCAGTACCCGAAACAGATGTCCACGTACCCATCATACACCCTGGCATCCACGCCGCTCCCGAGCGCCCAACGTACCCGCCAGTTGGTCGACCAGATGCGCATTCGGTCCTGGGCCGCACGGTTCGAGCATGGGAAGCGATAGATCTTGTCGAGGGGGAAGTCGAGGCCGCACATGCCCGTATCATTCCAGAACCCAGACGCATAACAGCCGGCTCCGCCGCCTTCCCTTTTTTCGATGAACTCGTGATCCCAGGAGCCACTGGTAGCAAGCGGCGTCACGCTGCTCCTCAGCTCCATCAGCGCCAGCTCGGGCACCGCGCGGAACTTCATCCCCTGCCGGGTGATCTGTTGCCGCTGTTCGGGATCCAAGGACTCAAGCCACTCGATGTCACTCTGGCTGGGTTCGGTTTGCTGAAAGACAGCCGCTGCCCGCTGAATGTCGTCCTGGGTCAACTTATCACCACCACGGTACCTGACCTTCACTCCGCCCCAGGTCTCCTTCACGACATCGGCGTTCACCGCTGATGCAACAAGACCCAACATCACCACCATCACAACCACTAAACTTTTCACGTTCATCTCCTCTGGCAATCTCACCGGTTCTACTTCAGCATCACGTGACGACCATGAGCCTAACCGCCTGTCTACCTCCTTCAATTTGTAATGGGCAATCGGAAAAATCGGTCTTTCCGCTCTCCCGGGTGCCACCGCAACCCGACGGAGCAGAGCTGCTTATTATTTAGTTATCGAAACCGCACGCCATATCAAGAACAAAATCAGCAGGAGCGCAAAGTAATTTAGCCGAACCAGCGTCATGGTCATGGGATGAGGACCTCCCACGATGTTCGAGATCGACGAGAACGGCGCTGTCGAGCAACCATTCGACCCGGTTGATGGAACGCTCGATCGCTCGAGAGGCGTCTCAACATAGGAAACCATGGAATCGTCGTGATGACGTTCTGAACATGACTGACCACCCCGGCGGCATCGGGGCGTTTGCGGTCCTTGGCACTGCGGTATCTCATTATGGTGGCAATGTTCGGCATGTTATCCACTCTTTGTGCGACGGCGCTTGAGAGCGACGGCGCTACAATAAAACTGTCTTCTTTCCTCCTAACAAAGGGAATTTGTGAAGACCTGATTTTGTATTGACTCATTTTTGCGACGGCGCTAACTTTCAGCGACGGCTCATTTCTGACTTCATCCTAGCGTGAGTCAAAAGGGTCGTCAAGTGCAAAACACAAACTAAACGCTTGTAAAACAGGATTTCTCATAGAACTTGACGTTCAAGGTCGTTAGCTGTAAAGAAGAAGTGCTGTTGTCACGGAAGGTTGGTTGACAACTGAATAACCGTGTCCTTGAACCACAGGGATGCAACCGGAAAGGAGAAGCGTCATGCGTAACCTGTTGTGGCTGTGCCTGTGTGTCCCTTGGGCCGTACCGGCTAGTGCTGATACGTATACCCTCGAACGGGCTGTTATCGGCCCGACCGGCGGAACTGTCTTCGGTGGTCCCTTCCAGCTCAACTTCACTGTTGGACAGTCCGTGATCGGAACACAGTCCGGCACTGACACGAAGCTGAACTCAGGCTTCTGGTGGGAGGTCGGTACGACGCCAGTCGGCGTTCAGACCGAACCACTACCAACGCAATTCGCCTTCAACCCAAACCAGCCAAATCCGTTCACCAACCAGACCATTGTCCGCTACGCTGTGCCGGCTGGATCGGATGCACCGATCTTCCTTGGCGCTTACGATCTCCGCGGCCGATTGGTTCGGACGCTGGTGAACGACCGGCAATCACCTGGGCAGTACTCAATCACCTGGAACGGAATGGACGATGCTGGTCGCCTGCTTTCAGCCGGCGTCTACTTCATCCGCTTCCAAGCGCCTGGATTCCTTCAGCATCGCCGGATCGTGATGCTGCGCTAGCAAAGGAGAAAATCATGAAGCGTATTCTGATGTTGTTGGCCGCGCTGACAATGAGCGCCACTACTGCCCTGGCCGTGCCAAACACCATGAACTACCAGGGCCAGCTGTTCCTGAACGGCAACCCGACATCTGGCCCGGTGGCAATCACCTTCCGGATGTACGACGCCGAAACGGGCGGCACCCTGCTCTGGACCGAGACTGACAACGTCACGGTCACGGGAGGGCTGTTCTCCACCATCCTCGGCGATGGCACGGTCTTTCCGGCCAACCTCTTCTCTGCCCAGGTTCCCTGGCTGGAGATGGAGGTGAGCGGGCAGGTGCTCGCGCCGCGGACCCAGTTCCAGAGCGTGCCGTACGCACTCAACGCGTCGGTTCCTGGCGGGGAGCTCTGGGACACGGACGGGACCAATGTGTGGCGGACAACGGGAGGTGTCGGGATCAACACACAGACGCTGTACGCGAACGACAAGCTGGACGTGAACGGCGGGGCGTACATCGCCAACGAGACCGGTATCGGGGCGGTGCCGATCGGCGGTGTCCCCCTACGAGTCGCCGGATTCGTCCGGGTCGATGGAGGACCCGCTGGTAGCGTCCGAATGATGTCGAACGGCTCCTTCGGTGTTGTCGAGACGATTGACAACACG
Organism: Candidatus Microgenomatus auricola; assembly: GCA_005239865.1. Lineage (GTDB taxonomy): Bacteria > Patescibacteriota > Patescibacteriia > SBBC01 > SBBC01 > Microgenomatus_A > Microgenomatus_A auricola_A. Next base: position 16,900 of record SBBC01000041.1, on the reverse strand, counting down.
CCAGTAGCGATCCAGCCAAGCGGCGGCAATGTTGGCATTGGTACGACCAGTCCGGCCTACAAGCTGGACGTGGCGGGGGACGTCCGCGCGACGACGTTCCACGGTAATTTCAGCGGGACGATCAGCAATGCCGATCTGCTTGATGGCATTGATGGCAGCCAGTTCTTGCGAAATGACCAAACCGGAATCGTGAACGGCAACCTAACGATAAACGGCACAGGAACCGGCAACGCCGTCACTATCAACACGACAGCGTCATCGGCCGGGCTGCTCATTGTGCAGAATGGAAACGCCGCAGGAATCCGAAGTCGTGCCAATTCCTCCACGACAGTAAATGGTGCCGTTGTCGGTACGGCACTCGCGGACGGGGGCTCCGGTGTTTACGGTGAAACTGGCTCATTGGGCGTGCCTGGTGGTCCTCAAGATCCCAACGGCGCTAGCGTCGGCGTGTTTGGAAACGCTCACGCGACAGGCCAGTCCGTCGGCGGCGCCGCTCTCGGTGTCTATGGGCGCGTCGCTTCCTACCAACCTCCTGCAGGCGGGGCGGGCATTCCCGCCGGAGTATTCGGTAAAGCTGATTCCGATATCGGTAGGAACGCCGGCGTGATCGGCGAAACGGATTCGCGTACAGAAGGATTTGGTGTACGGTCGTATGGAAATTTGGGTGTGAGTGGTGACATCTACTACACCGGATCTCTCATCCGCACAACTCTGACCCCCAACGGACCGGTGTCTCTCCAGCAAATGAACACCGCTGGTGATTGGTGTGAAGATGTTGGCGAGGGACAGATGGTTGATGGTCGTGGTCACGTTGAGCTAGATCCAATGTTCCTGAAAACGGTGACGATCGACGAGAAACGCCCGATAAAGATTTTCGTCCAACCACTCGCACCGTGTTCGGGCGTGTACGTTCAAAAGGGACTCACTGGTTTTGACGTGATTGAGCTCGCGGGAGGAAAGAGTTCTATCTCCTTCGATTACCGTGTTGTTGCGGTTCGAAAAGGAGGGGAGGATTCACGTTTTCGAACAACTCCAGCAGCTGTATCCGTGCTCGAAGAACACACGAAATAGATTGTCAAGTGATGGCCAGTGACATCACTTCTGGAGCGCGTCGTTCCAAGTCAGCAGTGCTGACTTGGCGAACTACCCAAACCTGGCCTTCTACTACGACTACGGCACAGTCGGTACGGTCGATATCGACTTGGTCGGCATCGTGCCGGTCGCTCCTTGTCCTTAACCCCAACCCAAAAACCAACGGAGGAACATCGCACCCGTAGCCTGGTGAGCAACAGCCAGCTTCACCGGCCCGGAAACCAGCGAGCGCCCGATTCTCGAGAGAGAATCGGGCGCTCTTCTTATTCAGCGGCCAACTGCGCGCTTAAGTCTGCTAAGCCTACGCTGTTCTTTGTTTAGAGCTCCTGACTGACGTCGAAAAATCGGCCGCCACAATATCTGTCACAACGTCACCTAACTCCTTAACCCCCCTAACGACCTAATACCTAACCCCTAAAACCTATCCCACCTAACCCCTCCGCTTCCGCAGCCGCTTTTTCCAATCATCGTCCTGTTCGACCAGTCCTTCGATGTGATCGCGAAGGAAGTCGGCTTTCGAAAGTTTCGTGTTCCGGGTCTTAAAATCGAGATACTCGTCCATGGAACGGGTTAGGCGAAGGGTAAACTTGATGTCCGGCTTTTCGCGAATCTTCACGTCGCCGACGCTCTTCAGGAATTCCTCCACCTGTTTTTCCACGCCATCGGGACGGTAAGTCGCGATGACGATATGATGAGGGATGTCTTTGAGGTTCAAATACCGGAGGACCTCTGGCGCTACCTCGCCACGGGTATAGAGGTACAAGAGCGGCTTCTTTTGAGCGAGTGCGTACGCCAGGAGATAGCCAGCTTGCGGATCGGGCGTCGAGCCCTCGACGATGATTGCTTGCATCGCATCCAGGAGCGGCACGGCCGTGGCCTCGTGTTGAGCCACGATCTCCGGCGGCAGGTTCGCCTCCTCCGGCTCGGTATTCGACGAAAGGACAATGTCCGCACGCTCGCAAACGCCCTTAATCGCATCATAGGCATCGAGCAGCGCCTGATTTTTCGTTGGCGGGCCGTAGAAGTATGCCCTGATCATCCCGTTAGAAAGTCAGCTGATAAAGCATCAGGATGCAATAGAAAACGATACCAAATTGAAAGGGGGCTTTCTAACGGGATCATGGGGTTGATCCTCGATGAATGATCTCACCGGCCACGTTCTGGTCGAGCAGTTTCCGCATTTTCGCCGGTTCCCGCGTCTGGCCGAGCGCCCACATCACCTTGACCACGGCCATGCTCGGGCTAACGCCGGTCAGCACAATGAACTCTTTCCGTAATCCGGGCAGGGGGTGACGCGACGAAACGATGACTGGAATTCCCTGCCCGTGCGCGCGAAGAAACTCGCGATCAACGTAATCCGGAATGGTCACCAGTTCATGCACGCGAGCCAGGATGGCATGAAAGTCGCCGCGGAAGGCCAGGCGGAAGGAGTCGCCGGAACCGGCCGGCGTGATGGTCGTGACGAACACCTTGTCATCGAGAAAAATGCTCCAACGCGGTTTGCGGTGACGGCGCGTCACCCGATTCTCGAACATCTTTGTGCCGAAATCGACCCGTCCAAGCATTGAGCCGTCAACCGTCGTCAACTGCAGCGAGCCATCGGCCAGAGTCGGTTGAACGCGGCTGGCCTTCATGATCCGGTTGCCGAAGACGACGCACACCTCGGCCATATCAGCCGCCGCCACCTGCACGGCGTTGATGATGTTGGCGCGCGCCGCGAACTCGACCTGCCGCACGCCCAAACCCGGAATCCGCAGGGGTGAGCCGGAGACGACTACCGGAAACGGCAAGTTCCGCAGCATCAAACTCAAGGCGTTGGCCGTGTAGTGGAGCGTTTCGATACCGTGGAGGACGACGAAACCGTCGACGCTGCCGGTGTGTTTGCGAACTGCCTCGGCCATCGCCAGCCAGTCAGTCGGCCCAATCTCGGTCGATCCCCGACCGGTAATGAAGACCGCCTTGACATCAGCCACCACGTTCAATTCGGTGAAATGGTCGAGCCAGCGCTCCATGTCCTCCGGCTTTTTCACCAGTTCCCACTGCTTCGGCTCATGCGAGAGCATGGTCCCGCCGGCGAATAGGAGCGCCACGCGTTTTCGGGCAAGTTTAGCCACTTTGTCTCCCTAGAGAGCCGTCTCCAAAAAATGCGACGGCTCTTAAATATTACGACTTTCATCTGAAGAATGCAAGTCCTAAAGACCAATCTCACGCCACGCCTGGATGTTTCGACATTTTTTTGCTATTCTCCCACTGTGGATACGCGCCCAATTGAACTGTGCGCGACAATCATTGCGTGTCATGCCAGAAACCATTCTCTTCCTCGAGCGTGAGCCGTGGGAACAGGAATTCCTCAAGGGTAAGCTCAACGGTGCCATTCGGTTCTCACCAGACACGATCGACCGGATTCCGACGGCCGATCTCCACCAGGTGACAGTTCTCGTCACCTTCCTGTACTCACCGATTACGCGGGAGGTATTGACGAACATGCCGAACCTGAAGTTCATCGCCACCCGCTCGACCGGCTACGACCACATTGACGTCAGGGCCTGTACCGAACGGAACGTCATCATCTCCAACGTTCCGACGTACGGCGAGAACACCGTGGCCGAGCACACCCTGGCGCTCTTGCTCGCCCTGTCCCGGAAACTCATTCCGTCGGTCGAGCGCGCCCGCCGTGGCGATTTCCGCCTCGAGGGCTTACGCGGCTTCGATCTCAAAGCCAAGACCATCGGCATCGTCGGCACCGGGCACATCGGGACGAACGTCATAAGGTACGCCCGGGGATTCGGCATGCGTATCATCGCCTTCTCCAAAACGGTCAACCAGCAGCTCGCTGAAGACCTCGGCTTCCGCTACGTCGCCTTCGACGAACTCCTGTCGCAGTCGGATATCATCTCGCTCCACGTTCCCCTGCTCCCGGAAACCCATCATTTGATCAACGACGACGCCTTCCAAAAGATGAAGCGTGGGGTGATCATCCTCAATACTGCCCGAGGCGGCGTCATTGACACGAAGGCGCTCGTCCGGGCGCTCAAAAACGGGATCGTCGCGGCTGCCGGCCTCGACGTCCTCGAAGAAGAATGCGAGATTCGGGAGGAACGGGAGCTCTTGACCGACGCCTTTAAGCAGCAGTGCGATCTCGAAACCGTACTGGCGAATCACTTGCTCCTTAACCGCGAGAACGTCGTTGTCACCCCGCACAACGCCTTCAACTCAACCGAGGCGCTCGAGCGCATCCTCGAAACGACGATCGAGAACGTCAACGCCTTCCTTGCGGGTAAGCCGCAGAACGTCGTCCGCACCTAGAACCACCCGACGATCACCAGGATGCCGAGGGTGTTGAGCCCGAACGAAAGCGGGATGAACCCACGGCGCGACGCACCGATGCCGTCGAGCAAAGCGATGCCGAGCTCATCAGGGAGCGGCGAGGCGATGATGAGGGCGCCGCCGATCGCCGCGGTCCAACGGAGTCGGCGATGACGTTGGAAAAACTCGACGAGGCGGTGGAGGAGTGGACGATGTTCAACTTCTTTTTGGACAATGGTGAAAATCAAGAGGTCGTAGAGGAGCGAGCCGAGCCCCCCAATGATTGCGGCCACGACCGGATTCAGGCTTTCGGATGTATTCGCGAGCACGAGCGTCCCCATAGCTGAGGTGAGGCTTGAGGCATAGAACACTCCGCCAAGCAGAGCCGTCAGGTAACCCCAGCCCTCGAGCTGATCAAGCAGTTCGTGCCCGATCGGCAGTCGCACAACCAGCACCGCGAACACCGCCCCGATCCCGAAGAGAACCAAGGTACCGAACGGTCGACGAGTCATCACCGTACTTCCTCGATCATGAAATTCAGTATACCAAACCGCTGGACCGGTGGATAATCAACAGTCGTTAGCGCAGGTGCGGCGAAAGAAGTTCCGCCAGTAGAATGCAGGACGGGTGTCCTCCTCTCGGCCTGCATTCTTTGGTTGGCGCGTGAAGTGCGTTTAACCACTCGTCGACGCCGAGAGCTCCGGCTGGGACTTACAACGCCATGTACCTTTTCTTCAGCACCGAGGGAAACTTCTCAATCGCATACCGCAGCATAGTTCTTGGCATCCGGCCGGCGTGGCGGTTTAGAAACCGCTCTTCCAGCTTTCGATCGCGGTCCCCGACTTCCCGCAGCATCCAGCCAACAGCTTTGTGCATTAAATCTTCCTTGTCCTGAAGCAGCAGTTTGGCCAACTTCAAAGTATCGTTAAACTGACCGTGGCGAATGAACGTCTGCGTGGCCAGGATCGAGATTCGCCGTTCCCATAAATTGTTCGAGCGCGCTAACCGGTACAGGACCGCTCGTGGTTTATCCAACAAATACGTACCAAGAATCTGCGGCGCGGACGAATCAACAATGTCCCAGTTGTTCACGTACTTGGTTGACCCCAGGTATGCCCGCGCAATCCGGGCGCGTCGAGTCTCGTCCGCTCGTTGAAACTGGTCATCTAAAATCAACACCGCTGTCAAACGGTGCTCATGGTATGGTGATTTCAGCAGCTTGAGCACTTCCGACAGCGACAGATCACGGAATTTTTTCGCAACTTCCCGTTGCTGCGGGACCGTGACACCTAAAAAGACATCACCAGCTCCGTATTGACCATCAGCCGTTTTAAAAAACCAGGCCGAAGTCTTAGCTCTAACCGCACTCGCCAATCGCCGCAGATCTCGTTGAAGGGTGGCGGCAGTCAGCATCCGACTAGTATAGCAGATTACCAAGGTCCAACGGAGAACTCAAAACGGCCAAAACCTAGGATTCCACCAGCTGCATCAGCGATCATTCAGGCCGCTGGCGATTTCCAACCAAATAGTGTAGGCTATCCTGAGACTGTCCACGGTTCGTCCTTTTCACCCTCCCACGCAAAGGACTGCGTATGCACCGCCTGCTGCTGTTCGCGGCCATGGCCGCGCTCGCTCCCGCGTCGGCGACTGCCGACCGTCGTGTCTATACACTCAACCTGGCTGACTCGATCGAGATCTTGAGTACGATTGCCCGCGGCCAGACCGTCTGGCTCGGCAGCCTTGACCACCGCGGTCGGACGGCCATCGGCTGGGGCCGATCACTCCCTCTGCCGTTCATTCCTGACGCGGCGATTGCCACCCTTACCCCGCTCGTGACCGTTTTCGCCAAACCTGGCCAGCCGCCTGGACTCGACCTGTCAGCCCGCCAAGAGTGGTTCATCCCGCAACGCGGATTCATGCCCGGGCGGTATTCGACCTCCTTTGAGTTCCAGGGCGGGGTCATCCTCCAAGCCCGGCACCCGACAATTGTCCGTTTGGTTCAGTCGTTCACGACCTTTGATCGGGCTGCTCGGGGTCGACGACCGCTCACGCAAGGTGTCCGCTTGATCTGGGAATTTATCCCGTCATCTCCGGCAGCAATGCAAGACGCAGAACGGCTTGGTGCGGGGAAACGCAAAGTCATGCCACCATCAACGTATGGACAGACGGTGTTCGGCTCATGGAGGATTGGACAGGGATCTCTCCTCGTCAGTCTGGGTCTGGCGCGAAAGCTGGTGGCCGCGCCGTCCCCGCTGCCAAACGATCATCCAACATCAGTTCAGGAGATGCTGCAGCGACGCGCGGGTAAGCAGACCTACCGAACCTTAGGATTATGGAGGGTTGAGTACACCATTCAACGGTAGCCGCCTCAAGGGTACGTACATGAGCGGGTTGGCCCTGTGTTAGGACCAGCCCGCTCTCCAATGGAGAAACCACCCGGTCAACCTAAGATAAAAACCGCGTCAGCCGATTTTTATGGTTCTTCGATTGCGGCAACTTCTGGCACATCAGTCAGCGGCAAGTCACGGTACTTCTTCGCTAGTGGACGTTCCCCTGGCACGGTCACGCCCAAAAACTTGTCACCTTCGCCGTACTGACCTTTGCCAGTTTTAAAAACCAAGCCGAAGACTTGGTTCTGGCTGGTGAGGACAGACGCTGCAAATCACGTTGCAAGCCGACAAGACTAGACACTGATCCGAAGTACACCGAACGCCAAGAGAACAAGAAAGACAACGATGCCGGTCAGGACTCGTGACCGTTGGAGGTCGAGATCCAAAAACCAGGTCGAGGAACGAGCGCAGCGACTCACGGTCAGACTGATCTGGATCGTCAGCGATCGGCGATCGCGTTACACGGGCGGCTGGCCGTTCGTCTTTGGGTGCTTCCCTATTCAATTCCATGCGGCACCGCCGGGAAAGAACTAACCGCAGCGTAGCACGCGCCTACACCAAGGCCAACAGAACGTCAAGAGCTAAAAAACGCCAATTCGAGAAATGGTGGGTCGGTCGCTCCAACGCCTCCGAAGAGGTGAGACAACCGACTGGTTCCGTAGGTAATACGCACCGGACATCGTGTGGCTTTTTCTTTCGAGAAAAAATGAAACGCCGGCCACCCTGCTCATTCTCTCTGGAATGGGCGCTGGAGCGGCCGGCGAATGATCACTAGTGAACGACGGCGAGTCGTTCGGTTTGGACGAGCGTACGTGTTCGGAATCGAATGAAGTAGATGCCATTCGGCACTGGCACCCCGCGGTCCGTCCGCAGGTCCCAGGACGCTTGGTGCACTCCGGGCCGGAGATGTTCATCCCGAAGTTTTTTCACCCGACGGCCGTGGAGATCGTAGACATCCAGCTGAATGCGGTCAGCCGTGGCCAGACTGAACTCGATCGAGACGGCAATTCGGGGTGGATTCGGATGTGGCGCTCGCAACCAGCTGACCGAGGCAACTGCCGGATGGTCGACGTCTACCAGCGCTCCGAACAACGGCGAGTAGAACCCACTCCACGTCTCCGCCGTCGCCGACGAACCCTTTCCGGCCAGAATGTCGCCAAGCACGCTCGAGATCGTGTACGCTCCACCTCGACTGACGCTCCCGCCAGCCGAGAACAGGTCTTTCACCTGGACCTCATCGGCGGCCGCTCCGCGACTTGAGACCACGGCCAGAAGTGCCAGCAATGTCATGCGCATAGTGCCTCCTTACTGGCCGTACTGAAGGGGTACCCAGACTGCGCTTGTGGCATGAACCTGGAGGCCGACTTCGTCGTCGAACCAATCCGGGTTACGGGCATTGATGCTGAATGTGTGTGCACCGGCGGTAACCGGGAATATCCGGGTCAAAAATACTGGCAGCACTGTTCCGTTCTGGCTAGAGATTACCTTGAACGGTACTGGACTCATCCCCTCTTCCGAATCGATGTCGAGCGAGAAACTACCTTGCATCCCACCGGTACCAAGATCCGTAATCGTGCAGTTGAAGCTCACGATCACGAAACCCTGGGCCGGACAGTTTACCATCAAATTGGCGACCGGAAACCAGTCGTCAAAAGGTATGGTACCGGAGGTGTCCGCTCCCTCATAAGCAACGCCTACCGGCGAGGGTGAGAGTGCGGTCGCGGCCACGGCGGCAAATGGCACTGCCCCGACTTTGATCCGTGGCGACAACGCCTGTCCCTCGACCGAGATGCCGAACCAGAGTTGACTGGCACCGAACAAGGACAGGGGCGGCGCCAAGCGGACGTGGTACACACCAGCGATGACGGTGACCGCCTCGGGGCCTTGTGTGAAGAGCGTGGAATCTCCAGTCGAGTCGGGATGAAACGAGAAGGTCATGTTCCGTGAACCAGTGACCGGCTGATCGCTTTCGGTCAGCCAGCCTTGATACGGAATCAGGACCGCCTCGGCGCACATCGGGTACAACACGCACGCCAGCGAGACTACCATGGCCTTGAGCATGGGGTCCCTCCTTTGACGAAGGTGGTTGACAAAGGGCTGCTCCTGCCCCTTACCAACAGGATCGCAGAAATCTGCGCTTTGCGACCTTATCAGACAGTATGAAAAAGTCAAGCCCCTCCAAAAATGCTGTCGGCCAGAAGCGTTCCTGGCCCGGCATAATGATGGAAGAAACCTTATTAGTTCGTTCTGACTTTCACCTTTTCTTCTAACGTACTCGTGGTCACATATCCCAGCGCATCAACATCGGGATCATACAGCTCAATCATATCCAAGTCGCCCCCATACACTCGCGCGCCCTTCATTTTCTTGCCTGACAACAACGCTTGCCTCAATTTTTCGTATTCTCTTGGGTCAAGTACAAAATCAACATCGCCGACGTGCGAACGATACGGGTCTGGATGACGAATGTACAGATACGTATAGGTCGTATCTGGAATATCGCCATTGGCTTGGACGACGATCGGTTTGTGCAAACGAAAATACTTGTTATTGAAATTGTCTAACTCATTCGTTAGCTTTTTCGCAACTCGGTCAAATATGCATACTCATCGTCGTAATGACAAAACACACCCACGTTTCCGGCAACCGGAAGATATCGCCCAAGCGCCTGCTTACACAACTGAAAACATGCGAAGTGAATATGTTGAATCGCCTCCTCGAGTTTGGCTTGGTTCTTAATTGGGCTGAAGCGATAAAGTTTCATTGGCAAAACGTAAAAAATGCCGGGGCTAAAATCTCAACTTCTTCCTGACGTTTTTCCGCTCGGCCGCTGCGATAGCGACGAGCCCGAGTGCTAAACCGCCGAGCAGGCCAATGTCGTTGTGCGCATTGTCAATGATCCGCTGCACGGCGATAACAAACAGCACGAGCGCCGAAAAAATGAGGAACGGCATTCGCCAGGATTTGTTTTGATCAATGAAAAACCACAGGACGTACAACACGAAGATGGCGCTGGCGACGTGACCAGAGGCATCAAACAGTATTTCCCTCCCCCAGATTGACATGGGGAGATACTTGAACACTAGGAGGCCGACGGCAGTCACGACAGCAGCGGTCAGAATTTTCGGCCAGTGGTTTTGGGGATGGCGGAACATCTGCGTTATGGCTTTAGCCCGAGAGTGGCGAGGAGGAAAAGGGCGACTGGGAAATGATTGTCCGTTTCATAGCAAACCGCACATCTATCCCCCCCGTCTCCGATCCAGTATCGCGTACCCGACCAGCACCGCTTCGCCGACGAATTGCGCAAATGGTTCATGGTCGTCGAGCAGTTGAGCCCGACTAAGCAGCTTGAGGTATTCGCGTTTTCGCCGCTGCTCGATCACCGCCGGCGCGAGATTCCCGCGCAGGAGCATGGCGTTCAGCAACAACCGCCCGACCCGACCGTTGCCGTCCGTGAACGGGTGAATTTGTTCGAAGCGGGCGTGCGTCCGCGCCGCCATCGCCAGCACGTCGTCTGATCGCCGATTGCAATCGCGGATCAGGGCCGCCATCAGCCGCGGGACGCTCAGGTGATTGGCGGTTGGTACGTTCGCGCCGACGATTCGAACTGCGTGGGTTCGATATGACCCGGCATCGGATTCAATGCCGTTCATCAATATGGCGTGCAACCGGAGGACGAACGATTGGCTGATCGGCCGGCCCGGACGAATCTGTCCCCACAGGTGCTCAATGGCCGCTTGGTGATTTTTCGCTTCCATTTGCTCGCGCAACGTCCGGTTCTTCAAGACCGCGTCTGCGAACAGCACCGCCGCGGTTTCCCCTTTCGTCAGGGTGCTGCCCTCGATGACGTCGGAGTGGTAGGTCAGCGCCAGTACGAATTCGTCGCGCACGTCCGGCTGCTTGAGAATGCTGTTCACGATGTTTCGTCCAGACCTAGCCCGCCGCTGAAGTGCGCGCTTCATCGCCGTCACGGCTGACATTGGCTGATCGGGAACGCCGTACTCCGCCAGCAGTTTTGCAATTCGCCGACGGGCGGCCGGCCGCGGCGCTGCCCGACCCCGGGTCCAGGCGTTCAAAGCCGGAAACGAAACGCCGAGACGCTTCGCTAGCGACTCTTGGGTTGCTCCGGAAAGGCGTAAAAGCAGTTGGACTTGTTCCGCTGACGTCATGTCCACAGACTACCAAACTTTATAAAGTTTGTCAATATGGCTTTCTTTATAAAGTTTAATATTTGACCCCGCTGGCGCCGCTTCACCAATAATGTAACCATTGGTGGAGGCCGAGGAGGAGCGGCGACGGCGGGGATGAGGAGTTTGGGTTTATTAGGAAAAGTATAACAGAAACTGACTGGTCATGCCGGTGTCTTTGTACAGTTGCGTAATCAACAACTTTAGCGTATTCTTTGGTCGCTTATTTTCACCATGTATAGGTACACCATTCCAACTCCAATAATCGTTAATCTTTGCGATAAACAAGGGTTTATTTTGCGTAAGCGAGCCTCAGATTTTGTCGATGCTAATACGGTAAAAGGCGCTGAACGCGGCAATCGGAATGAACAAAGCTATGGAGCTTTATCCGAAATCGTCATTCGGTCCCTACTCAATCTTCCTATTGAAAGAGGACAATCTCTCGGTTTCGATATTCTTTTGCCTTCTGGAATAAAATTAGACGTCAAATGTCGAGGCGGAGCTTTTCCTTTCCAACCACTCTACGATGGGCCAGATCATTTTAAACGCGAAGCCAAACATAACTTTTTTGCTCGGCAGCTCCATGACAAAAAACTCGATACTGATGTCTATCTACTGACGCATCTCCAGACATCTAGCAAAGGCATCCTACCTGGCTCGACAAGAGAGAAAAAGTGGAATTTGTTTATTTGCGGTTGGGTCTCGAAGGGACGCGTTGTAAAAGAAGGGGTGTTTCTTCCACGGGGATCACTGACTGAACAAGGTCGCACGTGGTTTACGTATCGTGGTCAAGAAATTGAATTCTATCATCGCCACTTAAACGGGCTACATGAAGTCAAGGAATTGTTGCAACTCGACAAAAAAGACGTCAAGGAAGATGCTCGTAGGCATGGCAATCTTCATCTTACGTCAGTTGATGCGTTGCGTATTGCCCTGGACCTGCGCGGTCGCGGTATTTTAACAGAAAAACAGCTAGACTTTGTGAAGTCCGCTCTGTCAGTTGACGCAAAAGTCCGGCCAATTTTACACCCCAATCAGTATCATCATTTCATGCAATGGCTGATTAACCAGCAGCAAGCTGATCAAACAACTATGGACCGCCTTTTAGACTTTATTAAGTCCGAAGATTTTTCTGGCATATAGATAGGTAATCGGTTCTTTTTTTCTTGTAGAGCTTGGGCGATACGTTGCTGGCTGACTTTGATATAGTTTACGCTTCGGTTCTTGTGCAAATATGTTTCCTCGTTTAGTTCGATCCCGATAAAGTTTCGACCTTCAAGAATGGCGGCTACGAGAAAACTACCGCTTCCGCTGACGTTATCAAGCACCACATCGCCGGGATTTGTATACGTTCGAATGAGATACCGGCCTAAAGCAACCGGTTTCTGGGTCGGATGGTAAATCGGCCCTTCACTTTCCGCAGTTTTAAAGTAAAATACGTCCGAAGGATACCGATCGCCGTTACTATACACATGCACCGGGTTAAATGTTCCGTAACTGCCGGTCAGTTGATCTTTACGGATGCCTTTGTCGTATGTTTCGCCATTCGTTTTTTGCGGATTGTAAGTCGGCTGTTCTTTGTAAAAAATGCAAACATCTTCGTGTTTCCGGAGGGGTTGTTTTTTTGCGTTGAGAAAATTCGTTGACTTCGATTTCACCCAAACCATTTTGTATTTAAACATTTGTTCATTACTCAAGATCAGTTTGGCTGTAAATAATCCTTGCGATGTTAACGCAATTGCACCGTTGTCTTTTATGATTCGCATATATTGACGCCATAACTCGTCGAGTGGGATAACACTATCCCAATCGTTTTGCGTTGTTCCGTACGGTAGATCAGCCAAAATAAAATCGATCGACTTGTCCGGAAAGTCAGACATGATCGTAAGGCAGTCACCCTCAATAACTCGATTTATGTATTTTTCTACTCCACCTTTTCCTTTCATGCTATCAATTTACCCAAAGAAAACCCGAATGTCAAATAATCCGCTTTTTAGCAAAATCTACGCTGGATAATACAGGGGATGTGGATAAAAATCAAAAACGACTAGTCGCCCGGCTACCAATCCCGCAAATCGGCACGCGGGCCGTGTTTACGGATACTGGAAGGGAACCGGGTGAATATTCTCCAAGCCAAGAAGATGTAACGGTTGTTCGCCAATCAAAAACCGACTCCGAAGAATCGGGGAGTTACTGCTAGAAAAGAAAACCGAGAGATCCTTGCGAACCTCTCGGCTCCCCTCAGGGGAATGAACATGGCTAGTGAATTCGTGGCAGGCGGATGACCACATCCGGATTTTCTTTGAGTCCGTAGTGCTCCTGGTCCCAGGGAAACCTGACTATGTACTCTGTACCGACTGACAGAATACCCCGTTGAACCAGTGCTCTGATTCGTGGCGAACGGTTAGCCAATTCGATCGTTCGGAACGTCTCCGCCAAACCTTGAAGATTCCCGCCCGCTCCGGTGTATGCCCCTCGTGTCGTGATTAGGAGGTGAACGTACGGAATCACGAATTCGTCAGCGATCTCGTCCAATACAGCCAGCAGGACAGGACTTGCGCCGGCGAGAGATATTTGCACCGATTGTTGGATGCTGGCCGCGTTGTTGCGAACCAATATCCGCAGTTCGGAATCGGTCAGCGAGTATTCGCCTTCACTCATCCGCCGCTGTCGCGTTCGAGCGAGAAGCTGAACCAACTGTCGCGTTTCGATGTCCGGAATCTCCATCAATGCCGACTTGAGAATCCCTCGCGCCGTCAACGACTGACTGAATTCGTCCATGGCATACCTGGTTTTTTCCAGGAAATACCCGTTCGTCCCGTTGTAGGCGAGGCAGGAATCGAGCAGTTGGCGCGCATACCGACCACCAAGGAAAATCGCCCATAGCGATCCGGCATCGCCTTTGGCTATGCGTTCAGCCAACTGCGGCATGACTGGTTCGGCAGCCCGGCGGTGATTGACGAGCGTCTGCATGACCGACTGATTGACGACCAGGTTACCGTCTGGATCGATCGGCAGGGTTGGGAGCATCCTGATAGCATATTCTGCCACATCGGCTGGACAGCACTTGTTCATAGCGTCGATCAACTCGCCGCGAATTGCGACATAAGTCGTATCCGCCATTAGCTCCTTGAGCAGGTAGCAGCGGCACGGCTCCAGCTTCGGCGGTCGCAGGTTGTTCTGCCTCGCCAACGTGAATAGCAGTTCCTCCTTTCGGTTTGCCGGCTTCCACCCCCTACGGACAAGTTCATCCATGGCGTCCTGGTCGTTGGCGTACCAGGGTTGGGAGAGAAAGCGCTGCATCGAGTACTCATTGTTCTCTTGAGTGAGCCCGACCGCGGTCATGAAGCAGATTCCGACCAAGACGATAGTGAGGGACAGAACCTTTCTACATGTCATTGCACGCATTGGTACCCCCTTTACTGTAGAAAACCGGACCTCATTCCAGGTTGACAAGGTACTTCTGTCCCTGCTCTATCACGGCAAGAACTACGGTGTCAATGGTCATTTTATTTAGAGAAGGCTTTCTTGATTTTTCTTCACAAACTAAACAACATCCGGCCCCGCGCCGGATCCATCCAATGCGGCACGAAGCCCCAGAAAGCCAAGGTCAGCGCTTTTGAGTCCTCCTCGCAGACGATCAGCAGCATCTCACCCGGCCGAGCATTGTCTGCCAGCCGCAAGAAATCCGGCAAATTGGCATGTGGGCAGTGTTTACTGACTCCAAGGGAAACCGGGTCAGTCTTTTGCAGGCGGCGCCGAGGAAGTAAATTGCTTACTAAAGACCGGCCTGGCGGCCGGTTTTTCTTTTTTCCATTGACAATATAGTCATTTTCTTACTAGATTCGGTCCGAATCAGACCAACCGTTCACCAGATTTTCAGGCTGTCCGAAACGGAGGTGTACCTTGTCAAAACTGATTGATCGCATGGAACAAGCCCTTGAGGCTTGGGAAACCATCTGCTTTCTCCGCCAAATGAAATTCGAAACTGATTTGCTCGATTTGCCTGCGTCGGATCAAGCGCGTCTGCGAGAAGTCATGTACCAGGGGCCGGAAAAACATTGGCGGACGTTCCGCGAGTATCTGCTCCAGTTCCGCGGTTCGGATTTCGATGTTCACCGCTACCTCGATCTGTCCGGCTGGGGCGGCGAGGGCTCCGAGGCCTATGGCCTTATCGCACCGATGCTGGCCGCTTGGACCGCATATTCACGACGGGTCTTACGGCTAACGCCACAGCTCCAAGTCGAATTGGAACTCACGTCGATCAGCAATCTCAGATGGGCGGATATACTCTGGCCCTACGACGCGTTCCTCATTGGTTTGGGGAGACCGATCGAATTCGAATCTGGGAGGACGTATGACTACCTCCTCGTTTCGACCCGAGCCTATGGCTGGATGGATGCCGGCCACCGCCCTCCCGACCTCATGATCATGCTCCTGCCGGAGAATCTGGCAGAGTTCCCGTTCCTGACCGAGAAGAAGCGTCGACGCATCGAGCGATTGATCCGCTCTGGTCGGCGGAACAGTTACAACGCCGAGGCCGCGGCGTACAACCGGAAGTATTTGGAATTCAAGCGGCACATGCCCATTGGCGAAGTTCGATTCCACCCGAACGAACGGATCGTTGATGTCCTCGATCAATTTCATGAGGTGGAGGAGGCGGAAGAACGCACCATCGCCGAACTCGACTTGGCACTCCGCCTCGCTGTCGGCCTGGCCATGCATTTGACGACGGTCCCGCCGTCGACATCCCTCATGCGGAATGAATCCCCTTATCCGCCAGCCGATCCGGATATTCGGGCCATCAGTCGCGGGGCCCGAATCTGCACGGTCCTGTCAACCTACACGATGGACGTCCAGGAGCGAAAAGCGATAGAGGTGGATGGGGTGCCGCGTCAATTCCGTCAACTCTCGCCGCATTGGCGTCGCGGATACTTCCGCCGTGAATGGGGCCAGGGTCGAAATCCTACGGCTCGGCGGACCGTCCGGATTCTTCCCGTCCTGGTGCGAAAGGATCTACTTGGTCCCAAGCAGCAAGTTGGCGGAAGTGATACCACCATTCCTTTAGGTGCCGCGTCGCGCCTGAGTCAATTCCATCGGCGGAGGGTTCGCCAATGAAACTCCTGAGTATCGATGTGCCGTCGATCAGCCTTTCACTCAGCAGCCAAGCGGTCGGACAACCTGATGTCGAGCTGAAGGCGATCATCACGATGAACTTCACTCCGGAAGACGGGCCGAAGATCGTGACGGAGTATCTCCGGCCGTATGCTCATGCCGATCGGATCTTCATCGGGTACCGGCCGTTGCGACACCTGACCGAAGTGGTTTGCTTCTGCGTCATGGATGTACCGATGGGGAACGACGTGACCCGCGTCGTGCTCGGCACGGCGAGTGATTACCCCAACGAGCAGGTCAAGCGGTTTCAAGAACTGGTTGATCGCTTCAATGGGGAGTTCATCATCGGCGCCGGCGTTCACCCCCAAAACGGGATGCGAATCCAGTTCATGGACCCGACTTGGGCAATGGAGGTCTCGAAGCTCTACGGGCCCAAAGTGATCGAGGCCTTGGGGCAGGACATCGGCATCGAGAACCTGCTTCTTCATCACGAAAAGGACTTTCGCCGCCTGGCCCGGCGAGCTCGTTAGCAGCACATTTCCCGCCCATCGGTTCCGACCGGTGGGCGGGTTCACTTATCTCACGTCCGATCCCCGCCCTTAGGGATCAGTAATGTGTTTGGATTATTATTTCTTCTTCCCAACGATCATGCTCCCGGCAGTCTCGCCACCTTTGGCCACGTGAACAGTGCCTTTTGGAAATTCAACGCGATCGTCGGCTCTGTTCGGCCGAGCGTTTCAGGGAAGCGGCGATCCGTGTCGGCTGCTGCCAGGTGAACACACCGGCATCGAGATCGAGTGCATTGCTCTC
>SBBC01000049.1 GCA_005239865.1 Candidatus Microgenomatus auricola | reverse complement strand
GGCACTTCAGGGGTCAACCCCGTTAGAGGGCCGCAGGAAGAACGCTGCGGTTCTTCGGATTGCGAAGTGCGTGAAACTGACCCTCTAACGGGGTCAAACCAAAACCCGCCGACGAGGCGGTTTTTGTGTTAGGATGAAGTCGCACGGCAGGACAGAAAGGAGGGCTGCCATGACCCAACACTTGTTCATTCAGCCGCCGGTGTCGGAGCCAGTCAAGTGTCGCAAGTGCGGCACCGAACATACGGTGCATGTGGTCGAAGGGCTCGGCGCGCCGACGCACTCGCCGAAGATCTGCAGCAAGTGCGGCCAGCCACTGCCGCGTCCGTCAGCCAGCGTGTTCGACCAATTCCGGCGGCAGCAGCGTCCAAAGAAGCGCTACTGATGTGTCGCGCTGTTCGTCACAGCCGCCCGGTCTGTATGATCGGGCGGTCGTCTTCAATGTGGTGGGCAGGCAGTGACGCTGGGGCAAAGTGGGCGATCTTGGCCCCGGACTATGATCCGGGGGAACCAGGGACCTCTTCATTACCTGCCCGCCGTACGGAGTTATTTTATCAAATGTCCTTTTGGTGGGCGCGGATGGATTTGAACCATCGACCTCGTCATTATCAGTGACGCGCTCTAACCGGGCTGAGCTACGCGCCCACAATTCGCAAACCTAATTTTCAATGCGCTGTCTGCCCCGAGCGTGGTCGAGGGGAGCTAGTCGCCTGTAGAGCCAGGTCAGGGTAGCAGGTTCGACAATATTGATCAAGGCATTTGACCGGATAAGACCGCAGCTATATACTTGTAAAGCTTCTTGGCTGCCGGTGTCTTCATGCGGAACGAGGGGGTATCATATCCAAGAAGTTTTTAAGTATTTGTTGACGTATGGAACCCGTAGTTTCAGTCAAAAACCTGACGAAACGGTTCGGCAAAATTACGGCCGTCAACGGCATCTTATTTGACATCCAAGAAGGCGAGATTTTCGGTTTGCTCGGTCCGAACGGCGCTGGTAAGACGACGACCATTCAGATGCTCCTCGGCGTCCTAACGCCCGACGCGGGCGAAATTTCTATTTTCGGTAAATCGTTTCAGAAGCACCGTGAGGAAATTCTCCTACAGACCAACTTCTCGTCGAGCTACATCTCCTTGCCGTGGAATCTTACGGTCGAGGAAAATTTGAAACTTTTTGCTCGGCTCTATGGGGTCGCTAACGCAGCCGCGCGAATTGACGAACTCCTGACCCAATTTTCTTTTACGGAGGAACGGAGCAGGCTAACCGGCAAACTGTCGTCGGGTCAACTGACTAGGCTGTTTCTGGCAAAAACCTTGCTTAATCGCCCGAAGCTCCTGCTGCTTGATGAGCCGACCGCCAGTTTGGATCCGGAAATCGCCGACCGAACGCGGCAGCTCATCCGTCGGTTAGCCAAGGAGGAGGGCACGACGATTGTCTACACCTCGCACAACATGCCCGAGGTTGAATCGCTTTGTGATCGCGTGGCTTTCCTCCAGCACGGCCGGTTTCTCGTCATCGGACAGACCAAAGATATTCTGACACGCCACGGTCACCGAAATCTGGAGGAGACATTCATCCACTTCGTCCGCTCACTTGAGCAGTCAACGGTTGAATGATTATGAATTGGCAACGGATTACCGCACTCCTCTACCGCTACTTGCTCATTTACCGGCGATCGATCGCCCGGGTGGCTGATATTTTTATCTGGCCGGTTTCCGAGCTGGTGATGTGGGGGTTTATTAGTGCCTACCTGTTGCGAGCCGGTACGAACGTCCCGATATTCGTCGGCTACTTCCTCGGCGCGTTGATCCTGTGGGACGTTTTCTTTCGGTCACAAGTCGGCGTGACCACGAATTTCTTAGAGGACGTCTGGACCAAGAACTTCCTCAACCTGTTTGCCTCGCCGCTGCGGGTCAGCGAGTACCTGACCGCCATGCTCCTGTTCAGTTTCTTCCGCATCGTCATCGGGATTGGCTTGATGAGTTTGCTGGCTTGGTGGTGGTACGGTTTTCAATTCTTTACTATCGGCCTGCCCTTGGTATTGTTTTTCGCCAACCTGTTCATCATGGGCTGGAGCGTCGGCATTTTTACCGTGGCGCTGATCATTCGTCTCGGTCAAAACGCCGAAATTTTAGCCTGGACCTTGGCTGTTTTCTTCCAGCCATTGGCAGCCGTCTACTACCCGCTAGCCGTTTTGCCCTCGGCGGCACAAGTCCTGGCCCACCTCGTGCCGGCTTCGTACGTCTTTGAGGGCATGCGTCAACTCGTTCTCGACGGAACGTTCGACGGGAGCAAGATGCTCTGGGCGGTTGTCTTGAATGCGGCGTACCTTACCATATCTATTCTCTTTTTCTTATTCATTTTCCGCAACGCCAAGAAAAGCGGACGCTTGGTGCGAACCTGGCAGTAGCCATTTCAGCTTGAGCCGTTAGCAGGCCTGTGCGATACTAAACTGCGTGAAACGGAGCGAAAACCATAACCAAAAATGCCGGCCCTCGCAGCGGGGTTTCACTTTGCTTGAGTCACTGGTGACGCTGTTTGTTGTGACGTTGATGATCGCCCTGCTGGCGAGCATCGGGAGCGTTCGCGACGCCAATCGCAAAGCGGCGCTGCGCTCGAAAGCGGCGGCGCTGGCCGATGAAGAAATGAATGCGCTCCGGCGTTTGGATTTTTCATTGCTGACCGACCAGACGAACGGCGCGTTCAAAAACGTCTTCTACAACGCCGGCGCCTGGAACGTCGGTACGGACAACGCCGACATCGGCGCAGCCACGAATCAGCACGTTGGACCAGGGGTGCTGACGGCGGCTGGCGCGAGCGGCTTCGGCGCGGACAGCGTTTCCGGCCGCCTCCTCCTGCCAGCTGGCGTCTACGGCGACGTGGCGCTAGAGGCAAAATGGAAGGTCATCAGTCCAGCAACCGATTGGTCGATCGGGTTCGTCATCCGGGCGCGCGACAAAGACAACGGCTACCGATTGCGCGTGGCGGAGGCGAATAAAGACTTGGATAGCGGAACGGCAGGGGTGCAGAACATTCTTTTGGAGAAACTGGTCAGCGGGACGGCCACGAAGTTGAGCCCGGCCCTGAACGCTACGCTCACGACCGGGACGTGGTTGACGCTGAAGCTGACTGCGACGGGATCGTCCTTCACGATTACGCTCAACGGAACGGACCTGGCGACGGTCAGCGACAGCGCCTTTACGACCGGCGCGGCCGCGCTCCTCGCCTGGGCCGGGGCGCAGGTGGAAGTCGATGACGTAAAAACGGTCGCCGCCGGGTGTGCGAGTTCGACCTGCTGGGATTTCGAGGCCCTCACCGCCTTGCCAGCTTCATGGATCCGACTGGGGATCAACGATCTTCCGGACGCGACGGCCACGACGCTCGACGACAACGGACTGCTGACGATCGCCGCTTATCCTAGCGTTTCGAGTACCAATTTGAAGCAGGCGACCGTCACGGTTAACTGGCTCTCGAAGGGCGTGACGGAATCGTATACGACCACGAGCTTGATCGGGAAAAGCGGACTGGGAGGGTGAAGAATGAATGACGAATTACGAATGATGAATTACGGGGAATGGGATAGAAGGGGCGTGACGTTGCCGGAACTGCTCGTCAACATGTTCGTGTTCGTCCTGCTCGGCGGGGTGATCGCCAGCATCTACCTAAGCTCTGGGCGTTTCACTGGCAACGAACAGTTGCGCATTGACGTTGATGTCAGCGCGAATCGCGTGCTCACGGTGATGGATCAAACGCTCCGGCAGGGGAAGGCGGTGCTGGCGCAATACCCGACGAGCGGCAGTCCGACGTATACGACCGGTGACACAGCGCTGGTTCTGGCGTTGCCAAGCACTCTCGTCAACGGCACTCTTTCGGCGACCGATGAGGACGCGGCCGTTTTTTATCTTGACAACGGTGAGTTGAAACTCATGCTTGACGCGCACGCCAACAGCACGCGAACCGACCAAACCAGGACCATCACCACGAATGTGCGCGATCTCTACTTCCGGTATAATACAACGAGCCCGACCTCGGCTACGGCCGTGACCGCCACCATCACGACCGAAAAAACAGTGTTAAGTCGACCGTATACGCAGGCCTCGATACTCAATGTCACATTTAGGAATCATCCCTAAGTCGATCCCTTCACGAGCCGGGTTTATCCAGAGAGCAGCCGGAGCGTCTCTCGGCATGGCGCTGGTGCTGACGAGCGCGGTCCTCGTGCTGGCAATCGCGATTTTCGACTTTACGCAGCAGAGCACCCGGCTGTCGAGCCGGCGGGTGAACGAACAAGCCGCCATCCGACTGGCTGAAGCCGGGATTGAAAAAACGGTGTGGTGCTTGAACAACCCCACGAACACCACTGACTGCCCAGGAAATCCGACCGTCTATGTTGGTGAGAGTAGCGTGAGCGTGGGGAATGGAACCTTCACAACATCATGGGACAGCGGATCAAGGACCGTGACCTCGACGGGAAACGTCAGCGGATCAGGCGGTCCAACCTCGAAGACGCTGAAGACCGTCCTCTCGAGGAGCGGAGCCGAGGTCGCTTTTCAGTACGGACTCCAAGTTGGAACGGGCGGCATTACCATGTCGAACAGCTCACAGATCATCGGCAACGTCTTTGCCAACGGCTCGGTCACTGGCTACAACACCGCGACCATTACCGGTGATGTCATTCTGGCGGTGGGTGATGCCACCACGAACGTCGGGGTTGACCCGTCGCCGAACACCACCACGATTTTTGGGCGGACATCACCGAACACCCGATACGTTGCCCAGAGCTTCGTCCCGACGATCACCGACAGCGTCTATGAGATTGACCTTAAGGTTGCCCGAACCGCCACGGCTCCGTCGGCCATCAACGTCAAACTCTACACGCACGACGCAGCCAATGACCGACCAGGCAGCCAGCTTGCTACCAAGAGCGTCGCCGGCAGCGTTTTCCCCGTGAACATCGCTGGCTGGGATAATGGATGGACGGAGGTTAGCATTAGCCCAACCGCGCTGACTGCCGGAACGAAGTACTGGATCGTTCTTGAGGTCTCGACCACGAACAACTCAAATTACTACTTCGTACTTCACTCGACCGGCGACCCTTACACCAGCAACACCGCCAGGATCGGTTCGAGCTTGACTTCGCTCTCGCAGCTCGGCAGTGCTGGTTCAGATATCGCCTTTGCTGTCAAAATGGGCGGAACATTCCCCGTGCTGGCGATGAATGGTGGTGTCGGCGGAAGCGTGAAGGCCCACACCATCGGCGATACCAATGTCACCCCGACGGTGAACGTTGGCAATCACGCCTACTACCAGGCGCTCAACGGCACCGTGCGCGCGAACACGAGCGGGACGCCGGAAACCTGCACGACCACGCCGGGCACGTATTGCCACCCCAATACTCCAGAGGAAACGCCAGCGCAGTTCCCCTTGACGTCAGCGCAGATCAACCAACTTGAGCTCGGTGCCGGCTCGACCACTGTCGGAACGCAGACGTTCATCAGCGGCAACACCAATCTCGGTCCGGTCGTCATCAACGGCGATCTCTATATCTCCAACACCGCCATCGTCACCTTGACCGGCACGATTTGGGTCAAAGGTAACATCGTCATGAGCAATAGCGGTAAGATCGTGCTCTCGGATTCATACGGGACCGACAGCGGCGTCATCATTGCTCACGACCCCAGTAACCCGACCAGTAAAGGAAAAATTTACGTCAGTAATTCGGCGCAGATTCTAGGCAACAGCAACCCCGATACCTTCATCCTCGCGATCGCGATGAGCAACGATCTGAGCAGTTCGGTCGTTGGGTTGAGCAACAGTCAGGTGGGGAGCATCTACTACGCACCGAATGGCCTGGTCAGCGTCAGCAACTCTGCCAGCATGAAGGAGCTGGTGGCGAAAAAAATTACCACCGCGAATTCGGCGACTATTACCTACGACCAGGGCTTGGTCAATGAGTTCTTCTCTTCCGGCCCCGGCGGGTCATGGGCTTATCAAAAAGGCACCTACCAGATCTTGTAGTGCCACAGCTGGCAGTGCCAGAAGTAGTATGCCAATCGAGATTCCGCTGATCAGTATTGATAAAGCCAAGCCTGAAAAGCTGTTTTACTTTGTGGCGACCGGCGTTATTTATCGTGACGGAAAATGTTTAATTTTACGGCGTGCCGCCAACCAGGTGGCGCATCCCAACGTGTGGGGACCGGTCGGCGGCAAGCTCGAGCATAAGGACTTGCGAGAAATGCCGCCAACGAGGATGAATGGCGACGTCACTGACTGGGAGCACATGATCGAATCGCTACTCAGGCGCGAAGCAAAGGAAGAAAGCGGTCTGAATGTGTATGACTTCCGTTACCTCGACAGCGTGGTGTTCGTGCGGCCGGACGGCGTACCCGTGGTCTGCGTAAAGTACGGTTGTCAAGCGAAACCCGGTGATGTCGTCATACCACAAGACGAGTTTCAGGCGTTTGCTTGGGTTGATGGGAAAACCGTTGATTCATACCAGTGTATTCTCGGCGTGCCGGACGAGGTGCGGAAGACGATTGAGATATTTCAAGGGAGACCTCACGCCAAAGCAGAGCTCGCCTAGTGCCCTTGACAGGTAATCGGAGGCGTATACAGTTGATGTAAGGTACTGTCACTAGACGGCAAACCAATAGTCACAAGTCGCTACCGTCCGGCAAACGCGGTTGTTGGCTCATCTATGTACAACAATCCTTTTTGGCAACTAATTAATTCGTATTACATAGGGAGGTCTTATGAAAAAAATATCTATCGTGATCGCCGCAATTTCACTCCTCACACTCCCGGCGTCAGGGATGTCCTCAGAGGAGCTCTCACCGTATGAGATGGATGACGGCGGAGGTGGGGGTGGGCGCATCGTCAAAGACCTCGGCTTCGATCAGCCAGCGGGTATCTTGAGGGCGGACAGCAGCAGCGCTGGCCGCAACGCTCCGCAGCAAGCGCTCTCCGGCGACATTGATGGTAACGGTATCGCCGACCTCATCGTGACTGGGCCAGAGGCAGGCGCCAAGCGCTACGTGGCCGTGTTCTTCGACGCCACCCTGTCCTCAATTCACAACCGCCAGTTTGCCAGCGCTGATTTCAAGATCATCTCTCCTCGGCCGTTTCCCTGGTCCGGGGATATCGTCAAGAAACACCAGATGCAGTGGCTGACCGTAGCGGACCTGAACGGCGACGGCTATGACGACATGGTCTTCAGCATGCCGCTCGTGTATCTTGGCCGAGATCCATCCGGTGTGGAATATCGAGACGACCGCGGTCAGGTGTACGTCGTGCTGGGAAAGACCCGTCCCGCTCCCGGCACAGTGCTCGATCTCTCGCTTCAGCCGCCAGACTTGACTCTCGTTGGACAAGACTACGGCGATCGGGCTGGGTATGCGTTGGGGGCAGGCGATATCAATGGCGATGGTCGAGATGATCTTCTCATTGGCGCTCCTACTGCTGACGGGCCGGGGAATGGATACCCGGATGGCGGAGAGATCTACGGACTCACGAACCTCGTGTTTAACCGGAGGTTTATCGTCCTGAATGAGTCGACCGTCAGTGTCCTTTTGCACGGCGAAACTGGACAGCAGTACGGGTACGCGGTGGCGGCTGGAAATCTGAACGGAGATGTGGTTTCCGGTACTACCCGCCCACTCGATGACATCATTGCTGCGCCGTTCGTTGCACCCAACAAACCAGTGAAGATGGTGTTTGGTTCGCCGACACTAGCTGGTACAAAGCGGCTCGCCACTGGTGCTGATTGGACGAGCAGTTACACGGTGGTGCACCGAGCCCCCAATCTTCTTGTCGGCGATTTGAACCACGATCGCATTGACGACCTGGTGACCACTGATGCGGCCAGCGGCGTCTTCATCACCTATGGCCGGACCACCGGACCGGCAGCGCAAGCGGACGCACGGATCATCAAGACGATTAATCCTGGAGACTTCTTCGGTTACGCCAATGCCATCGCTGACTTCAATGGCGACACGTTCAATGATCTTGCTATCGTGGCGCCTGGGTACCGGGGTCCAGCCGGCCAGTATGTATTCCCCGCGGGCGAACTCCACATCGTCTGGGGTCAGCCCGTAGGATGGAGCGGTACGATCGACCTGAAGACCGAGTCGACGCACTTCTCGTTGTACGGTAGCGACG
The DNA here is from genome assembly GCA_005239865.1 of Candidatus Microgenomatus auricola. Lineage (GTDB taxonomy): Bacteria > Patescibacteriota > Patescibacteriia > SBBC01 > SBBC01 > Microgenomatus_A > Microgenomatus_A auricola_A. The sequence goes on along the minus strand of SBBC01000049.1, from coordinate 814 downwards.
GCACCGGACCGACTGGGCTCTCGAGCAACTTCCAGGGCCACTGGAACTCCACGTACGGTTATACGTTCGGTAAGGATCTTGACGGCGACGGCCGGGCCGAGTTTTTCTTCGGTGGAAATTGGTTTCAGGATACGTACGTGTACAAGGCAAGTCAGTAAGCCTAAGTAAACAGCTCGGCGTTTCTGCTCTTCGTAAGCGCCGGTGATATTGTAGTGTTTAAGAACCACAAGACGCCCTGACATCTTACAGGGTGTCTCCTGGTGCCTGGGGTCAGAACCCCGAACAATGACGGCGGTCCCTCCCCCTTGTCTGGTGCGCCATTGCGGAGGACGTTCGAACCTGGCTGCTCAAGGTCCGCGATTTTCGGCTACCGGACCTCCGGGCAGGCGCTTGATCACACTATGCCACGGCGTGTCCGAGCTGCCTAGAGGCGCGGACGGGGCGTCAGGTACACGAGCACCCACCACGCTCTGGAGCTAGCCGAACCCGTCTGTCTCAGGACCTGCCCATACGTCAACCGGCCACGTTAGTCTCGGCCATCGCCAAGTTGGATCACGCCCGTCGTAGTGCACTTGATGGCTGACCTTCTTGGAGGCAAACACACCCGGGAGTTCGTCAATCGTCAGCGGATCGAACGCCAGGCACCGAGGCAACTCATAAAGACGCAGCCGGAACTCATCAATCACAGCTCTAAACTCTGGGTTGGCGTTCCTGCCACGAGCACTTTCACGGGGCCCCCGAGAGAGAAAACGCACCCTACTCTTGGTAGGGTGCCGTGGAGCGCTGCTCCCGAAAGAGGTCTTTTGCGAGACCT
>SBBC01000029.1 GCA_005239865.1 Candidatus Microgenomatus auricola | reverse complement strand
CCCCGTAGCTGTGGGTTTAAACCCACAGCTACGGGGTTGGGTAATGGTTCATCAGGAATGATAATGATCCCATGCACGTGGTTTGGCATCACCACGAACGAATCGAGCATGCATGAGTAATGTTTTGGTAGATCGAACCAGCACTGCTGTACTGCCCTTCCTGGCTCATTCAAATGCATCTGCCGGTCTCGGACATGCCCAAAAACCATCTGCCGATCCTTCGTGCAGATGGTTACAAAATAATAGCCGGGAAGAGAATAGTCGTATTCTGGTAAACGCATGGTGGCCCTTCAATGGCCACCAAAAACATACTAGCAGGACACAGAGCGTAACGCAATCGTATCTACCCCGCAGCGGTGGGTTTAAACCCACCGCTGCGGAGATCGGGTAAAACCATGGTCAATCACGTACGCACCTAGCTACCGTCTTTAAGTATAACGAAACCGACCCGCGCCATCCAGAGGACAACGCGGGTCGTTCAAACAGCCTGCCTCGTCGAACCTGTCCCGTCGCATGACGGGATGACTAGGGCGTCTGAAGGACTGGGCCCTAAGGGTCAAAGAGACCCAAGACCTCAAGTCCAAAGAACTTACCTTACGAAGCGAACCGCCGGCCAGACGACGCGCCAGGCGAGGCCGAGCCAGTGCCAGCGCAGCACCACCTGGTCGCCGAGCACGCCGAGGGAAGGAACGTACAGGTAGCGAGCGTCGCGGCTCTGCACGACCGACTTCCAGAAGTACACGAACTGATCGCCGAACACCTGGCGGAATACGGCGACGCCCTTGTTCTGGATCTCCATGGCATCCTGCAGCGACAGACATGACGCCAGCATGCCGTGCTGCTTGAGGTGGTCGTAGATAACCTGGCCAGCGACACCGTCGCGCTGGCGATCGTGGAGCCAGAGTGACGTCGCGGCCAAGTCGTACTCGGCCGGGCCGGTGCTTTCCAGCTCGGGATGCACGACCCTCTCCACCCAGTCGGGGTACTCGGGACGGATCGACCGATTCACGCGGATGATCGTGTCGAGCGGAACTTCGTCCCGCTTGATCATGACGATTTCCGCGCGCCCCCGAAGAACGTCGAGAATGCCAGGGTGGTTGTTGAACTGCCCGAGACGAGTGATGTCGGCGGGCTCGTACCCAGCCGCCTCTAGAGCATCCATCAGCTGATGGGTCTGGCCTTCGGAGTACGAAGACATGTCTTCCTCCTCTTTTTGGCACATGTGCCGGTGGCGTGCTAGCGGACTACCTGGGTGGTAGCCCTAGCCCCGCTCCCACCTCCCCCGACCCCTCCCCGGAACAAGTCCGGGGCAGGCTCTCAGGCAGGAGGGGAGATTGTGGCGGGGCTAGGGCTACCAGGAAAGCAAGTTTTGAAAGAACGAGGCATCATAGCACGCCCCTTGAAAAAGTCAAGAGCAGAACAGGGCAACAGAGCCGAACCCCATTCCATCACGCTTCTACGAGCTACCAACTTCCCCCTCCCCCACCACCAAACCCGCCACCGGAAAAGCCGCCACCGCCGAAACCCGAGCCGCCGCTGGCGGCTGGTGGCGCGAAGCTGCGCGTCGCACTGGTCGAAAAGTCGTTCAGGGCAGACCACAGCACCAAAGAATTAAAGCGAGACCCGGACGCGCCGCGGTACCAGCTCGGCGGCGCCTGCCGGACGCCCTCGAAGACCTGGCTCCACTTCTCGGCGACGCCGAATGTCATGGCGTACGGCAGGAACTGCTCGAAGACGTGTCCTCGCTCCTGCCACTGGATCCGATGCTTTTCCGCTCGCTCGAGAAACAGTTTGAAGCCTTGAGCGTGCCAGAAGGCCTCGACTCCCCTGGTTGTTCGCTTCGGCATGAACGGACCGAACAGCGCGATCGCGGCGCCGGCGATCGAAACACCGACGATGCCCAGCCCGATCAGGAACAGGCCGAGACCGGCTACGACCAAACCGACCGCGACATAGGCGCTCCGCGTACGCTGCGGGTTGCTGACGAAGAAGCCGCCGTCGGCCAATTGACGGTAGAGGTCGGATTGAATTGCGCGGACGTCATCCGCGAAGCTTCCCTTGAGGTCGGACAGTTTGACCGAATCGCCGTCGGCGAACAAACCGTCCATCAGTTTTCGCTCGTGCGGTTTGAGCTTAGTCGCGTCGGCCTTCGACTGGCGATCGAGACGGTAGTCTTTGGTCGTCCGCAGTCCCAGCAGCTTCTTTTCCTCGACTTGGGTAATCGTCAAGAAGCCGCGTACAGCCATGTCCACGATCGTCGCCACAATGTCGCGGTGGTTAGCGCGTTCGTCGAACAGCGTCCCCATCTCTCCCGGCGTCAGCCCTGCCGGGGGGTCGTACTGCGCCATCTCGGTCGTACGCTTTTTGGGGTCGCGGCCGTGGGTCAGCCAGCGCCGGCTCAGCCAGACGATCACCAGCAGCGGGAAAACAACGTTCAGGCCCCAGAACACGACGGCGTTCGCGGCTACCTGTTCAAGTGCGGTTTTTCCAGCGGTCGAGCGTAAAGCATCGTAATTGTCCGGCTTGGTGACTATGCCCTTTGGCCAGCCAAACACGACCGTCAAGAATTCATTTTCGGCCGAGAAGGTGGCGGTTGAATCGGCGGTTGTCGCGATACAATCCTGGCCGGTCGACCCAAACGTGCCGGTAAAACATCGGACTTGCAGTTGATCTTCCGGCACCTGGCCGTCCAACCGGATCGAAGCCTCGACCGCTCCGAGCGAAACCTCCCAATTTTCGCCGGTGACATTCCAGTAGAGTTCGTCGTGGTCGTCAAAGAAATTGACGGCGGCTTGGGCGGAATAGATAATCTGATACTCTTGACCGCCATTCACGAAAACATCGGCCTCGCCGATTTTTACTTGCACTTCGCGACCGATGACGCTGGTAGTGAAGGGTTCAGCCTGACCGTTGCGTCGGACTTGCTGGATATCGATCGGAACCCGAATCGTATCACCCTGATCGGTTGCGTATTCGAATGGGATATTGCGAAAGATTCCATGTTTGGCAACCAGCTGGGCCCGAATAGTCTCGGTCACCACAATACTCGCATCTGCCTTGATGGTAACGTCGGAATAAAAAGATTCGACCGCAAAGAATGGCGGCGTGGTCGCCCTAGCTGGAACGGCTAAACTCCAAAACAGTAGGACGCTAACCCAAACGCTTTCCCAAATACGCCGAGAGTTCATTGATGGCAACATTCTCTTGTTTCATGCTGTCCCGATCGCGCACCGTCACCGTCCCTTTTGGCCGCTTCTTCCCTTCCAGCGTATCGAAGTCCACGGTCACACCGAACGGCGTGCCGATCTCATCCTGGCTATAGTAGCGCTTGCCGATGTTGCCGCGGTCGTCCCAGGCAGTCATGAAGTACGGCTGGAGCATTTTGTATACCTCTTTCGCCTTTTCCACGAGTTGCGGTTTGTTCGCCAGCAAGGGGAAGACGGCCACGGTGTACGGCGCAAGTTTGGGATGAATTTTCAAAACCAGGCGATCTTTTTCTTCTTCATAAGCATCGAGCATGAATGCCAGCGCTGCTCGATCAACGCCGAACGAGGGTTCGATCACAAACGGTACTTTTTTCACCTTACCGTCATCGTCGACAGGAGTGGCAAAGGCGCTCTTGTCTTTTCGCGCAAATTCGCCGTGCTGTTTGAGGTCAAAATCCTGACGATTAGAAATACCAATGAGCTCGGCCCATCCCTTCTCAATCGGAAACGCATACTCAACATCGGTTGTTGTTTTTGCATAGTGGGCTAATTCGTCTTTGCCTTGCTGGCGCAATCGCAGATTCTGCTTTTTCAACCCCAGACTCAAAAACCACTCCTCGCATTCGTTCACCCACTTCTCAAACCACTCGTCGTCTGTTCCCGGAACCACGAAATACTCAATTTCCATTTGTTCAAACTCGCGTGAACGGAAGACAAAATTGCCTGGCGTAATTTCGTTACGGAAGGCTTTGCCAACCTGTGCAATTCCAAACGGCAATTTTAAACGCATTGCATCGCGCACCAACTCGTAGTTGACAAAAATATTCTGCGCGGTTTCTGGACGAAGGTATGCGGTATGCGCTGAATCTTCGACCGGGCCAGCGAATGTTTTGAACATCGTGTTAAAGGTTCGTGCGGGCATAAACGCGTGGCCGCAATCCGGACACTTTTTTTCAACTTCATCTGCTTTAAAGCGATGATGACAATTCGTGCATTCCACCATCACATCGTTAAAACTCTTTTCATGCCCACTCGCCTCCCACACTTTCGGATTCGTCACAATCGAGCCGTCAATTCCAACGACATCACCGCGGAGCTGGACAAATGTTCGCCACCACTCGCGCTTGATGTTATTCTTGAGCAACACGCCGAGCGGACCCCAGTCCCAAAAACCACCTAACCCGCCGTAGATTTCGGCTGACGGAAACACAAAGCCACGGCGCTTTGCCAGGTTCACCACCGACTCCATTAACTTCGTATTGGCGTGCGCCATACGGTGCTAACCGTAACATTTTTTGATAGCCGCAGCAATCCCGCTTGACACCACCATTGCATCAACGTTATGCTGTGGGTAGCTTTTTTGGGCTTGAAAAAACGCCCAAACAACGGCGCTCCGGAGGGTCGCCATCGTCTGATTTTTTACGCGACTGACTCCGGTTGAAGCCTTTCCGACCGACAATTCACCCTACGGCATCCTGGCTACCGCGCGTCGAAGACCATTCGGCGTCCGCGTTGACGTCCGCTAAAAAGACTTCGGGCGTGGCGCTGGTCACCGGCGGGGCGGGCTTTGTCGGATCCAACCTTTGTCGTTTCCTACTGGACAGCGGCTACCGCGTCATGGCCGTCGACAACTTGATCACCGGACGAAGAAAAAACCTAGTCTCTTTCCGTTCGCACGCTCGGTTCCGGTTCCATCAAATCGACATTGTCGACCAAGCGTTCGTCAGCGCCTTTCAGCAGACGCCGATTGACGTCATCTTCCACTTGGCCTGCCCGACCGGCGTTCCCAACATCCAGCGCCTCGGCGAGGAAATGCTCCTAACCAGTTCGGTCGGCACGAAGCACGTGATTGACCTGGCTCGTCAACACCGCGCGGCCATCATCTTTACCAGCTCGTGCGAAGTTTACGGACAGCCGGAACTCTCCCCCCAGCACGAGCTCTATACGGGCAACGTCGATCCCATCGGACCACGCAGCGCCTATGAGGAAGGTAAACGCTTTGCTGAATCGCTGATGGTGGCACTTGGTAAAAAGTACGGACTGGACACAAAAATCGTACGTATCTTCAATGCCTACGGTCCGCACATGTCACCGGACGACCAGCGAGTCATTCCCCGCTTCCTTCGTAACGTCTCGAGCGGTTCCGAGCTGACTATTTACGGCGACGGTACTCAAGAACGAACCTTTCTCTACGTCGACGACCTCATTCGCGGCCTGCTCCTCGTCCTCCAGCATGGTCAGCCCTTCGAAGTTTACAACCTCGGCAGTGATCGACCGACCACGATCAATGAATTGGCCGCGCTCGTCCTCAAGCTGACCGGTCGAACTAACGGTATTGTCCACCTCCCGCATTTCATCGAGGACCACTACCGCCGGCTGCCGTCGCTTGAAAAGATTCAGGCCCTTGGGTGGCAACCGCTTGTTCAGCTGGAGCACGGGTTGCAAAAAATGATCAGGGCTTGGCGGATCACGACACCCGCCAACGGTTTCCGTTCACCGGTCTACGTCAACCCAGAAGCAGCGACAATCAAGTCGGTTCCGCTGCTGGACTAGGGTTTGCCGGACGCGAAGCCTGACGATATCGCCAGCCGTGCGCTTGACCGCCGACTGGTTGTTTGCTATGGTCACTCATTAACATGAAGTGGCTCATCGCGTACTTCACCATCGTCGGGTTCAACTTCGGATTCTGGATCGTGATCGGAGTGTTGCGGTTCATGAGTGAGCAACTTCCGAAGGTTTTCTTTAAATTCACCGAGCGCGTCCGTGAGCATCCCCGTGCATGGAAAGAGTACTGGCGACTGACGTTCTGGCAGGCTGGTTTTGAGGCATCCGTGAGTTTCGGATTGTTCTGGCTTTTTGTCGTCGTCCTGAAAGCCGCGCT
>SBBC01000038.1 GCA_005239865.1 Candidatus Microgenomatus auricola | reverse complement strand
TTGTCGCGGCCCTGAATGACCTTCGGGTCGTTCGTATGGAGCGGCGCGTCAAGGAAGCGTTCAAGATCAGAGCCCTCCAGAAAGGTCACTTGCCGCTCGCTCGTTTTGGCCAGTTCGATTTTCTCCGGGGTCAGCGTTTTGACGTCGTTCTTGGCCAGATACTTGAGAAAGGCGCGCAAGGCGATGAGATGGTAGTTTTGAGTGGCCTTTTTCAACTGTTCGCCGCGCTGGCTGCGCTGTTGGTTCAAGTACAGACGAAAATCGCGGACGTCGTCGAGTGTGATCTGCTCCGGCTTGGTGAGCTTTGAATACGCCAGGAAGCGCGTCAGGTAGAATTCGTAGTTGCGCTTGGTGAGTTCGGACGCACCGCGCTCGACGACCAGGTGTGTGAGAAAGCGCTTGACCCAGCGTTCGAGGTCGCTTGTTGGAGGTTCAGTGATTGTGGCTTGGGTTTTCACCTCATACATTTTACGACACTTATTGTATTTTGGCAAGCGAAAACACTTCCGACCAACGGCGGAATGCTAATTAATAACTTGATTTGTGGACCTTAACTACGAAGGTTGCCCTTGGCCTGCGGACGAATAACAAACACCTCACGGCTCATGATCGCGTCGAGCTTGGTATTGATCGTCTCGAAGCTGTCTTTGATCCACTCGTTCTGTTTGCTCTGGCTCTGGTTGAAATGCGAAATAATTTCTCTGGTGTTTTCGCGCATTTGTTCGCGTAAAGTTATGGCCAATGCCTTCATTTCCGCACGCAAAACATCGCCGAATTGCTTCAGCTCTCTTTTGAGAATGTCTGAGGTTACTGCTTTACTCATATATTCCTTGGCAACCACCGATTTGTCGTGGAAGTATTATAGTACTTCGCTGCGCTTGGCATGTCAAATATCGGGATGCGAAACAAAAAATGCCAATCTTACAGCAATTTCTGATCTTGCTTTGCCGCCGTGACTTTTTGTGACCGCTTGAACGTCGCGTTGCTGGGCGGAAATTCCAGTTTCTTACCCTCCAGCAGTTCCTCGACAGTCAGGATTTGCAGTTTTGGATATTTTTTGTTCCAGCCCGGAGATGAATACACGCCTGCGCTTGCTGCTTCTCTGACCATGACGCTCGATGGTTTTTCCAGGGTAATCAACGCGCCCATTTCGGCATGTTCGCGGTCAAGCACTCCACGAAGATCGCGGACGTGCGCAACATTCGTATGGCCCGATTTCACCGACAGGATGATCTGTTTCGTCTTTTCCGCGGACTCGTCGTGGAAGAACAGTCGGCCGTCAATGCCCGCGTCCGTCCCCTTTTTCTGCTCAACCGGCCGCGCCCCGACGAGCCCGAGCGCCCAGTACTGGAATTGGTATCGGTCCTCTTTCGCCAATTGTTCAGCTCCGGTTTTATCGGTTGGCTCGCCGATGACTTCGTAATCGCGTTTCGCATGGAGATCGAACGCGCCGTGGAGTCGGTGTTTGAGTAAACTGATTGCTAGGTGTGTGATATCAATACCGACCCAATGTCGTTTCAATCTCTGCGCCACAGCTATTGTAGTTCCGCACCCACAGAACGGGTCGAGGACAATATCGTTTTCATTACTGCTCGCGCGAACGATTCTATCCAAAAGCGCTTCTGGTTTTTGTGTTGGATACCCCAATCGTTCGGCTGCTAATGGATTAATTATTGGAATGTCCCAAACGTCATCTGATGGAGTACCTAATGGATTAGGAAAATAATGTTTCCCTGCGGAAGATGTTATTCCGCTTTTTGCATATCCACTTGTATCTTTATACGGAACACGAACTTCATCAATATTATAATGCCACTGATTTCCTTTTTTATACCACAAAATCGTATCATGCTTCCGAGAAAAGTATGATTTGCTTCGACCACCTCCTGTATAGTGCCAAATTATTTCGTTTAAAAAATTCTTAGACCCAAAGATCGCGTCCATGAGTAGTTTTAAATAGTGGCTCGCGGTCGGGTCGCAGTGCAGGTAGATCGAACCGGTCGGTTTCAGGACGCGGCGGAGTTCAACGAGCCGTGGCGCCATCATCGAGAGGTACGCCATCATGTCGCTGTTGCCGAGCATGGTCATGAATGCCTGCATGGTTTTTGAAACACGTTCCGGGGCTTGTTCAACGACTTCTGCAAACGACGTGGCCGAGTCCTTGTTCCACTCCCACGTGTCCTCGAACGCCTTTATCTGCGCGGCTGATTTCTCGCCGGTCTTTTCCGCGAATAGGACGTTGTAATCCTGGTTGCTCTTGAATGGCGGATCGAGGTAGATTAAATCGACGGTTTCATCTTTGATGTACCGTCGAAGGATATCGAGGTTATCGCCGTAGTAGAGCCTATTTCGAGTCAATGGGTGGCGGGACGTAGCCATTACATTCAGCGTATCCGAAATTGTGCGGGGGGTGGCAAGACCTGGTCAAAGCTACGATTTGATGATATACTACGGTTTAACTGCAAGTGAATTAAATTGAGAAATACATAATGGTTAAGAAAGCATTGCTAACAACGACCCGACTGATCGTTTCGACGCTGATGAGTTTTGGGCTGTGGTCCTTCCCGATCAGCGTTGGCGCAGCCAGCATTGTCGACCGCGATTTTGACGGGATTGCTGACACTACTGATAAGTTCCGCGGTGACCATGACAACGATGGTAAGACTGACCGCGTTGACAACGACGACGATAACGACGGCGTGCTCGATACTAAAGACCGCTACCCGCTTGACCACGATAACGACAACTCGCGGGACGACAAGGATTTAGACGACGATAACGATGGGATAAAAGACGCAAAAGACGGGACGAAGAGCAAATTCCAATTCGACCACGATAACGACGGACGGTCAGATCGGGTGGATACGGATGACGACAGTGATACGGTGAAAGACGGAAAGGATAAGTACCCGTATGACCACGACAACGACAATTCGCGCGATGACCGTGATACTGATGACGATAACGATGGCGTAAAAGACGGCAGCGACGGACCGAGAGATCGCTACCACTTCGACCACGACAACGACGGCGTTTCCGACTTACGCGATCTCGATGACGACAACGACGGGAGGAAGGACAGCCGCGATAAGCGTCCGTACGACCACGACAACGACGGCCAACGGGATGATAAGGACGACGACGACGACAACGACGGCGATCTCGACGACGACGACGAGTTCCCCTTTGACCACGACAACGACGGTTTGCGGACTGACGAAGACGACGACGATGACGATGACGGGGTGCTTGACGAGGATGAGGAAGACGATGACAACGATGAAGACGAGGATGGTATTGACGACGATGAGGACAGCGACGATGACGGCGACGGCGTAGCGGATGACGAAGACGCCGACGCGCTTTCACGGTTCGTCCGCTAGCGCCAGTTCGTGAAGGGACGGTTGTCGGGTTGGTTCGGGGTTGACCCCGTTAGAGGGCCACATGAGGAATCGCTAGCGGTTCTTTTGATTTTGTAGGCAGGTCGGCTGACCCTCTAACGGGGTTGACATCACTCCGGCAGTGTGATAGGATTGCAGCGCTTAGATTTCAGCTCCCGTACGGCCACTTGGCTGACCCTGAACCATTCCCCCGACTGGATCGGGGGTCAGGTTCAGGGCAGGCTCGGTGACCGCGGACGATATGTAAGGATACGCATGCCACTCGAAAAAGCCGCGAAAGACCGCATCATCAAAAAGTACAAAACGCACGACGGTGACACGGGCTCCCCAGAAGTCCAGATTGCTATTTTGACGGCCGAAGTCGAGCAATTGACGGAGCATCTGAAGGAGCACAAGAAGGATTTTTCGTCCCGCCGGGGTTTACTCCGCAAGGTCGGGTTGCGCCGTCGGCTGCTCAACTACCTGCAAAAGGAAAACCCGACAAGCGCCGAGGGCTTGGCGAAAAAGCTCAAACTGAAAAACTCCTAAATTAAGATATGGACACAAAGGCCTCAAGGCACAAGGAACAGCGGGTAGGCGTGTTTGTTGATGGTGCGAACATGTATCACTCCTCGAAGTCGCTCTACCAGACGAACGTCAACTTCGGAAAACTGCTCGAACGAGCGGTCTCCGGACGGAAGCTCGTGCGGGCCATCGCCTACGTCATCCGTTCCGCCACTCAAGATGAGCAAGCGTTCTTCGATGCGCTCGAAAAGCAGGGGTTCGAAGTTAAGTCGAAGGATTTACAGGTTTTCTCCAGCGGCGCGAAGAAGGGCGACTGGGACGTCGGGATCGCGATTGATACGATCAAACTGGCTGATCGGCTCGATACCATCGTCCTCGTCTCCGGCGACGGCGATTTTGTGAGTTTGGTCGAATATCTCCAGATGACGAAGGGTTGCCGGGTCGAGGTGATGGCCTTCACCGAATCGGCCTCGGGGAAATTGAAGGAAGCCGCGGACGAATTCGTTGACCTGTCGCAGGACTTGAAAACCTTCCTCCTGCCGCTCCGACCACTGCGACGACGGTTCATTCCGGGATTGAATCGATCGCGCGAGGAATCATCGTCACGGGGAGACGAAGGGGCGTAATCGACGAGGTGGAGCGCGCCCAGGCAGGGGCTCTGGAGCGGAAGCCACATCAGCCAACTGTCATTAACAATACATTCATTAATTCCTGATCGGCAGACCGTTAGACAATTGCTTCGTCCGCGTGGTCGGACCGGGCTGGTTGTCTAGAGCGTGCTGATCAGGGCGGAAAGGAAGAACAACGTGAATCAGGAGTTTTCTCGGGAACTCGGTGGTCGCACCCTGACCATTGAGAGCGGACAGTTCGCCGGACAGGCAAACGGGAGCGTGACCGTCCGCTACGGCGACACGGTCGTTCTCGGCACGGCCGTTATCAGCGCGAGTTTACGCGAGGGGATTGATTACTTTCCCCTGCTGGTTGATTACGAAGAGCGATTGTATGCGGCGGGCAAGATCAAGGGTTCGCGTTTCATCAAGCGCGAGGGCCGGCCGTCCGACGAAGCAATCTTGGCAGCGCGGTTGGTTGATCGTTCGATTCGGCCGCTCTTCAATCAGGAGATGCGGAACGACGTGCAGGTGGTCTTGACGGTTTTGTCGATTGACCAGGAAAACGACCCAGATATCCCGGCCTTGATCGCGGCCTCGGCCGCCTTGGCGATTTCCGACATTCCCTGGAGCGGTCCGATCGGCGCGGTCCGCGTCGGACGGATCAACGGTGAATGGGTTTTGAACCCGACGTATGCGGCGCGGGAGAAGAGCGAACTCGACCTGGTCCTGGCTGGCACGAAGGATGAACAGGTAATGATTGAGGCGATGGCGAATGAGGTCTCGGAAGAAGTCGTGGTCGAGAGTTTGGACTACGCGCAGAAGTTCGTGCGGAAAGTGATCGAGCTGATTGAGGAAGTGGTCAAAGCGGTCGGTCGGAAGAAGGCGAAAATCGGTGAGGAACTGTCGAAGGACGACGCGGCCGCGCTGGTGAAGGTGGAGCAAAAGGTTCGGTCGTTTGTGACGTCGGAGAAACTCAACGAGGTTCTCCTGACCAAGGAGAAAGAGCCGCGCGACGAAAAAATCGGCGCGCTGAAGCTGGCGCTGGACGAAGCCCTGAAAGCGGACAACGACGTGACGAAAGAGCAGCGCGCCGAGGGGTTGAAGCTGCTCGACACACTCTTCGAGGAAGAAGCCCGCCGGCTGGTCCTCGACGAGGGGCTCCGCGTTGACGGACGGAAACTTGACGAGATTCGTCCGTTGTCGGCGGCCGTCGGCATGTTGCCGCGAACGCACGGCAGCGGCCTCTTCCAGCGCGGCGAGACGCAGGTGCTCTCGATCGTGACCTTGGGGAGTCCCGGCGACGAGCAATTCCTCGACACGATGGAGCTCTCCGGCAAGAAACGTTACATGCACCACTACAATTTCCCCGGCTTTTCAACCGGTGAAGTCAAACCGATTCGGACGCCCGGGCGCCGGGAAATCGGGCACGGGGCGCTGGCCGAAAAAGCTCTCCTGCCGGTGTTGCCGCCGAAGGAGCAATTCCCCTACACCATTCGAGTGGTGTCCGAGGTTTTGAGTTCGAACGGCTCGACCTCGCAGGCCTCGATTTGCGGGTCGACGCTGGCCTTGATGGACGCCGGCGTGCCAGTCAGCGGGGCGGTGGCGGGCATTGCCATGGGCTTAATCATGGATAAAAAGTCGAAGAAATATAAGATTTTAACCGATATTCAGGGCATTGAAGACCACTCCGGCGACATGGATTACAAGGTTGCGGGCACGCGCCAGGGCCTGACCGTCATCCAACTCGACATTAAGCTCGGCGGCATTCCGCACGCGGTCTCGGTGGACGCACTGGCCGGCGCCAAAAAAGCCCGATTGCAGATTCTCGACGTCATGCGTCAGGCGATCCCGGAACCGCGACAAGAATTATCGCCGTACGCGCCGCGCATCGTATCGATTCAGATTGATCCGGAGAAGATTCGCGAGGTCATCGGTCGCGGCGGCGAAACGATCAATAAAATTATTGACGAGTGCGGCGGACCGGAGGTGACGAAGATCGACATCGAGGATTCGGGGTTGGTCATGGTGACGTCGCATTCGAAAGACATGTCCGACCGCGCGATCACGTGGATCAAAAATCTGACACGCGAGATTCAGCCGGGCGAGATTTTGGAAGGGACCGTGTCGCAGGTGGTGAGAGATCGGATGAGCGGCAAGGAAATCGGCGCCGTTGTTGATCTCCTGCCGGGCAAGGATGGGATGGTCCACATCTCCGAACTCTCGGTCAATCATGTGCCGTCGGTGTCCGAGGTCGTCAAGATCGGCGAGAAGGTGCGGGTGAAGGTGGTGGACGTCGACAAGGAACGGGGTCGGATTTCGCTTTCGATCAAACAGCTCGATCCAAACTACGACCCCGCGCCGCCGGAATGGCGTGGCGATCGCCTGAACCGCGGCCGCGGTCCTCGCGTCTTCGGCCACCGCAATCACGACCGCCGGCCGTCCCGCAGTCGTAACGACCGCGGGTGAGCGTAAAAAAATGATCGTCACCTTGAGCGGCACGCCAGGATCGGGGAAAAGCACCGTCGCGAAAAACCTGGCGCACGAGCTCAAGTACCCACACCTCGACCTAGGCGCGATTCGGCGTCGTCTCGCCCGCCGTCAAGGTCTGACGCTCCAGGCGTACAACCGACTGGCCGAGCACGACCCAAGCATTGACCGGGCCACCGACGGATTCCAACGGCGCATCGGACGAACCCGCACGAACGCCCTGATTGAAGGACGCATGTCGTTCCACTTCATCCCGCGGTCCTTGAAAATTTTCCTCTACGCGTCGCCGGCAGTCGGCGCCCGCCGGATCTGGCGTCAACTCCAGCGGTCGTCAAAGCGGAACGAGGGATCGTTAGGTTCGCTCAACGAGGTTGAACGGGCCGTCCGTCAACGGATCAGGGGCGATCGGGAACGATACTGGAAGTATTATCGCATCAATCCGTTTCTGAAGCGACACTACGACCTGTTTCTTGATACCTCGCACTTGAATCGCTATCAGGTTTTTCATCGTGTGCGGTCGTTTGTGCGGAGAAAGATTTCGGCAGATTGACCCAGCACCAGTTTTCAGTGATGAGCGAATTACCCCCGCGCTTTTTCTTAGAAAACCTCCAATCATCCAGAAGGTTTCCTAAAAAACTGGTGCTTGGTTGACACCCCGCACGCAATTATGCTATGCTGTGGAAAGTTCGCCTGAACTCGCCACAGTAACGACGGTCGAAGGGCTCAATTGCTCAAAGCCATAACGCGAGCGCTTGGGCTTCTCGACTGTCCGGATGTGGGGTTGCGAGCCCCTGAAAAACAAAACAAATATAGGTGACCCCTCACCAATTTCCTTCGAGGGGAACCACCAGAAGGATGGTTGAGAATCCCGCTCATTCTCATCTCGCAAAAGAATTGAGCATGGCTTTCCAGGCCGTGATCGGCATGTTCTCCTTTGGGATGGACATGACGTTAGTCGGGAAGGCCTTGAGCGCGTTTCGACCCTAAAAATCATTTTTCCTCATAAATGAGGAGAGGGCGCGGAAACGCGCTCTTTCATTTTAGCGGAAAACCGCTAATCTGAAGACATGCCGTCGAAGCGCCGTTTCGTCCTGCTCGTGGTCCTGGCAGTGGTGACGTTTGTCGTTGACCGCGGGTTGAAGGCCATCGCCCTGTCCGGCGTCGTCTTCGGCCCGGCCGATGGCGGGATTCGCTTTGAGCTGTTTCCCAATCCGTCGATCGCCTTCAGCCTCACCTTTCCCGCGTGGTTGAGCTTGGTCTTGACGCCAATGGTGATCGCACTCTTCGTGGCCGTGGCCGTGAAATACGCCAGGCGGTTCGCATGGGAGAAGGTCGGCGCGATTGCGCTGGTGGTCATCCCGGCCGTCAGTAATTACCTTGACCGCGTGCAGCGCGGCTTTGTGATTGACTACGTCAGCGTCGGGCCGTGGTTTCCGGTGTTCAATTTGAGTGACGTGGTGATCGTGGCTGGGTTGGTGTTGTGGGGGGTGGGGAAGGGAACGCAAAAGTTGTAGGGAGTAGTTTGCAGGTTGAAGTTTGCCGAAGCATGGGCGTTTTGGAGTAGGGGGTAGAAGTGAGAGGTTGGAATTTGGAAGTTGGGTTTTAGGGAATGAATACAAGAATTGTTCATGCGGTGAACTGGACTTGACACGTTCATTATCATGGGGTAAAGTGCCATCAGACAAATCGCGTGGCGCGGGAGAGCGTCACGTGTTTTCGTGAACACCGCCGTCACCACAGCCGCCGTCATCGGCATCGAGGCCGAACCGGTCACCGTCGAAGCCGACATTGCGCCCGGGCTCCCGCGGACGTACATCGTCGGTTTGCCTGATGCCGCCGTATCCGAAGCGCAGGAGCGGATGCGCTCGGCGTTGCGGAACACGCCGGGCGTTGAGTTCCCGATGCAGCGGATCACGGTGAATCTGGCGCCAGCTGATCTGCGGAAAGAGGGATCGGGGTTCGATCTGGCGATTGCCGTGTCCGTGCTGGCAGCACGCGGCGACGTCGTGCCGCCGAGCGCCAGCGTCTGCCTGCTCGGCGAGTTGAGTTTGGAAGGGAGCGTTCGTCCGACCAGCGGCGTGCTGCCGATTGTGTCCGGTTTACGTGAGCGCGGAATAGACACGTTCATTTTACCGGAAGCGAATGCGGCCGAAGCCGGACTGGTGAGTGGAGTCACGATTTTTCCGGCCACCAGCTTGCGGGAAGTCGTTCGTCATATCAATCGCCAGCGGTACCTCGATCCCTTCGTGCCGAAAGGCCAAGCGCGGAAACCCCGGCCAAACCGCATTGATTTCCGCGATATCGCCGGCCAGGCGCAGGCCAAACGGTGCTTAGAAATCGCGGCGGCGGGCGGGCACAATGTCTTGTTTACCGGACCACCCGGATCAGGCAAAACGCTCTTAGCGCGCGCACTGCCCGGGATTTTACCCCCCATGGCCGAGCAGGAAGCGCTGGAAGTCACCCGAATTTACAGCGTGGCTGGTTTGCTGGACCCGGAAGCGCCGCTCTTGACGGAGCGACCATTTCGCAGTCCGCATCACACGGCCTCGGCCGCTGCGATTGTCGGCGGCGGGTCGAATCCGAAACCCGGAGAAATCACCTTAGCGCACCGCGGCGTGTTGTTCATGGACGAATTCCCGGAATTTCCGCGGCCGGTTTTGGAGGCGCTGCGACAACCGCTCGAAGACGGCATCGTGCATGTCAGCCGCGCCCTCATGAGCGTGCGGTTTCCAGCCCGCTTTACGTTGGTGGCCAGTCAGAATCCGTGCCCCTGCGGGTACGCCGATGACCCCAGCAATCGCTGCCGCTGTTCAGCCTGGCAACGCGAACGCTACCGCCGTCGCGTTTCGGGCCCCCTGCTCGATCGGATTGACTTGTATTGTGCGGTGCCGCGACAGGCGACCGAGACGCTCGCCGAGAGTGGGAAAGCCGAGCCGTCAGCTAAGGCTCGGGAGCGCGTGCGAGACGCGCGGGAGCGGCAACGCGAACGATTTCGAGAATCGCAAAGCATGGTGAATGCGGAGATGGAACTTGATGAACTGCGTAAACATTGTGTCCTTGATGACGGGACGCTGGAACTTTTGCGCTCGGCGGCCGGAGCTTTGCAGCTCTCCGGTCGGGCCTATCATCGGGTCCTGCGGGTGGCGCGGACGATTGCGGATTTGGCTGGAGCTCGATTGATCAAAAGTGAGCATGTCGCAGAGGCGTTGCAGTATCGGCAGAGAATCGGTTGACTGTGCTACACTATACTCATGCAAGTCGACCGCA
This sequence comes from Candidatus Microgenomatus auricola, assembly GCA_005239865.1. Taxonomy (GTDB): domain Bacteria; phylum Patescibacteriota; class Patescibacteriia; order SBBC01; family SBBC01; genus Microgenomatus_A; species Microgenomatus_A auricola_A. The sequence continues at coordinate 4,447 of SBBC01000038.1, read as the reverse complement.
GCATTTTCAAAACCTACGACATCCGCGGCATCTGGGGTCAGGATGTGAATGAAGAAATTGCCGAGGCGATCGGTAAAGCGTTTGCCACATATCTCAAGCCAAAGAAAGTGGTCTGCGGCCGGGATGTGCGAAATTCCGGTCCGCAATTTCAAGCCGCCGTCGTTCGCGGCCTGCGCCGCATGGGCGTTGACGTCGTCGACATCGGCCTGGTTACTTCTGACGCGCTCTATTTTGCTGTTGGCAAATACGGTTTTGATGGCGGGGCGATGGTCACGGCCTCGCACAACCCGCCGGAGTGGAACGGCATCAAGCTGACGCGCGACCGGGCCGTTCCGATCGTCGGGTCAGAGAACACGGAGATTGGCGCGATCGTTGCTGACGATGCCTACAGACCAGTCGCCACATCAGCCGGATCGTACTCGAACATGGATATTGCGCCTGACTACATTGCCCAGGTACTGTCGTTTCACAATTCGGGAGGTGGTCGGAAGTTGAGGGTCGTGATCGATCCCGGCAACGGCACGGCGATTCGGTTTTTGTCGGCCATCATGGAACAGTTACCGTACGAATGGAGCGGAATCAACATGCAACCAGACGGCAGTTTTCCCGGCCGCAATCCGAACCCGATTGCCGAAGGCGCGCTCTATGGCTTGAAGCAAAAAATTCTTGAGAGGCGGGCTGACGTGGGCGTCGCCTTTGACGCTGATGCCGACCGGATGTTTTTTATGGACGAGCAAGGCCACCGCGTCCTTGGCGATGTGCTGACCGCGTTGCTGGCCAAGGAGTTTCTCAAAAAACAACCGGGCGCGCCGATCGTCTACAACCTCATCTGCTCGCACATGGTCCCGGAGGAAATAACCAAGGCCGGAGGAAAACCAATTCGTTCGGCGGTCGGTCATGCCCACATGAAGCCGGCTATGCGGCAACACGAGGCGCCCTTCGGCGGGGAAATTTCCGGACATTACTTTTTCCGCGATCACTTCTATGCGGATGCCGGGCTGGTTGCCATGGTTGTCGGCCTCGAGTATTTAAGCCACCAGCGCAAACCGCTGTCCGCGCTCGTCCGCCAGATTGACCGCTACGCCCACGACGCTGAAGTGAACTCGAAGGTTGAGGACATACCGGGCCGGCTGGCGGCACTCAAGCAACGCTTCAAGGATGGCAAGCTGGATGAGACGGATGGCATCACCATTGAGTATCCAACCTGGTGGTTCAACGCTCGACCGTCGAACACCGAGCCGCTGCTGCGCTTGAGCGTCGAAGCGAAGACACAGGCGGAAATGGAAAAACGGCGGGAGGAGCTGCTGCGGCTGATTCGCGGCTAGACCACCCCGTCGCTTCGCGACACCCCTCCTCAATCTAGGAGGGGAGGCGCTCAGCGCAGAAGCGACCAGCCCGCTTTCTTTTATCCTGGACGACCAAACAAAGGGATCCCGCCATTCGGCGGGATGAATCCCCTTTCTTGCTTTGATTAGAGATAGGTAAGGGGATTCACCTTCCGGCCATTGACCCAGGTTTCGAAGTGGACGTGCGTGCCGCTCGAGCGACCGGTCGTCCCGCACATCGCAATGGTCTGTCCCCGGCTGACTCGTTGTCCGGGCTTGACGAAGATTTTTGAGGCGTGTCCGTAGAGCGTCTGCAAACCACCGCTGTGGTTGATGGTGATGTGATAGCCGTAGCCGTAGCGCTGGTAGACGACGGCCGAGACCGTCCCTTCGCGTGCGGCGTAGAGCGGATCGCTGTACCGGCACTCGGCGTCAATGCCAGTATGGCCCCAGCGGAAGTATTGGTTGATGCGACGACCAACCGTCGGCCAGTTGAGCTTGCCGCCGCCAATCGCCGGCGCCGGTCCCGGCACCGGACCGGCGAATCCGCGACCGGTGCTCGGCCCGGCCGGCCGCTCCGGCACGATGTCCGGAATCTCCGCGCCCGGGACGATCAGCGTTTGGTCGAGCGCGATGGCCGAGGGGTCAGCCAGATGGTTGAAGTCGAGAATTTCTTGCGCCTCGACCTTGTACTTCTGCGCGATCGAGGCGATGGTGTCGCCCTTTGCGACTTTGTGAAGGACGCCGGTGATCGGCGGGATGAGAAGTTCCTGCCCCGGTTTGATGAAATCGGCATTGGCGAGTTTGTTCGCTGCCAGGATGGTTTTTTGGGTGACGCCAAACCGGTTGGCTATACCGCCGACGGTGTCGCCACCCTGGACGATGTAGGTCGTGACGTCGGAGCGCTGCTCGATCGATCCGCCGGTTTGGGTCGGCAGCTGGAGGGCGTTGCCGGCCGGGGTGACCGCGCCTTCAAGATCAAGGCCGCCGCCGATCTCCGCTTCGAAGCTCACCTCCGGCGACATGGCGTTCTGCCGACTGATGTAGGCGACCTTCGGCGCTGGCGCCCGCTCGATGATGTCGAACTCCTCGGGGTTTTGGCCGCTGACGACGCTGCCGAGGACGCTGTCGGCCGCCACGTCGGTCAAGCCGGCGCCGCGGGCCACGAGGTTGTTGAGGGAGACGATGACCGTCAGGATGATGATGGTCGAATGGACGACGTAGCGGCTGGTCAGGGCCGAGAGAATGGAAGCACTTCTTGTGATGCCAGGGCGATGGATAATGGTGCGGTGCTTGGCGTTGAACAGCAGGCGGTACAACGGCAGCCCCAAGCGCAAGATGAGCCGCCCGACGGTGAGGCCGGGCCGGACAACCAGGTTGATGAAGACCACGCGAGCGGCGTTGGCGAGCGCACCCACGACTTTCAGTAAACGGATGACGAGACGGAGGATGAGTTGTGTCAATCGTGATGGAATGGGATGGCGATGCTTAAGACCCCTCCGGTGGCGGCGTTTTCATAGTGAAATCGCCACAACCGAGTATGCGGGTAGCTACAAAAAAGCACCAGATAGGATACCAGTCGTGCACGAACCTGTCAATTGGCAGGTTTTCGCGCATACTCCGCTTGTCGAGGAGGGTGTCGCAGGGTACACTTCAACATGCATGATGGAACGCTACGATCACCGACCGATTGAAGCGAAATGGCAGCGGCGTTGGGAAGCGGAAGGCGTGTTCGCCGGGCGTGACGATGCGCGTCAAGACAGCGTCTACGTCCTCGACATGTTTCCGTATCCGTCGAGCGACGGGCTGCACGTTGGGCATCCAGAAGGATACACCGCCAGCGACATCGTGGCGCGGTACTTACGGATGAAGGGCAAGAACGTGCTGCATCCAATGGGTTGGGATGCCTTCGGCTTGCCAGCAGAAAATGCAGCGATCAAGAAAGGTGTTCACCCGCGTATTGTCACCGAGCAGAACGTCAAGAATTTCAGGCGGCAAATTACGTCTCTCGGTTTTTCTTACGATTGGTCGCGGGAGATCAATACCACGGACCCAGCCTACTACAAATGGACGCAGTGGATATTTTTGAAGTTGTTCAAGATGGGTTTGGCATACGAAGCCGAACTGCCGATTTGGTGGTGTCCAAAAGATAAAACGGGATTAGCGAATGAGGAAGTTGTGAATGGGGAATGTGAGAGGTGTGGAACGAAAGCGGAAAGGAAACAGCTGCGGCAGTGGGTGTTGAAAATCACGGCCTACGCTGAACGCCTGCTGCAAGGCCTGGACAAGCTCGACTGGCCAGAGTCGATCAAGTTGCTGCAGCGGAATTGGATTGGAAAGAGCGTTGGAGCGGAGGTCAAGTTTGTGGTCGAAACTGCGAATACTGCGAATCAACACGAATCTACCAATAATGACGTGTGGGTGTTTACGACACGACCAGACACATTGTTTGGGGCGACGTATTTAGTTTTGTCGCCGGAACACCCGCTGATTGATCGAATCACGACCAAGGAACAGAGGAAAAAAGTTGAAAGTTATAAGTTGAAAGTTGCTAGTAAATCTGATCTTGAACGGACTGCGCTGGAAAAAGAAAAAACCGGCGTTTTTACTGGTGCATACGCAGTGAATCCGGTCAATAACGAAAAAATCCCTGTCTGGATCGCGGATTATGTCTTAATGTCCTACGGCACTGGCGCGATTATGGCCGTGCCAGCGCATGATGAGCGGGACTATGAGTTTGCCAAGAAGTTCAAACTGCCGATTCGGGAAGTGGTTACCCCCCCGCACCCCCCCTTACCAAGGGGGGGAGAAGGGGGGGTCTGGACCGGCGAGGGAACGATGATGAACTCTGGAAAATTTGATGATTTGCCAAGCGAAGAAGGTCGGAAGAAGATTGTGCAATGGCTGGAGAAAGAAGAAAAAGCCAGGTCAGCGGTTCAGTACAAACTCCGCGACTGGGTGTTTTCCCGGCAGCGCTACTGGGGCGAGCCGATTCCGTTGGTGCACTGCTCGGATGATGGCGTCGTGCCTGTGCCTGAAGACCAATTACCGGTGCTCTTGCCAGACGTGGAAAAATACGAGCCGACAGGGACTGGAAAGTCCCCTCTAGCTGGGATTAAGGA
>SBBC01000043.1 GCA_005239865.1 Candidatus Microgenomatus auricola | reverse complement strand
CGCATCAGGTGGTACTGCGTGAACCACTGGTTGGCGAGCGCCGGGTTTGTATTCAGCAGTGACTGCCCGCCCCTGTTCGACGCGCCGCCAGCCAGGCATTCGTCGTCCTTGACGCTACAACAGAGCGCGCCGGTCGGATCAGGACAGGTTGATTTGCATAACCCGGCGCCGCCGCAGAAGGCGTCGTCGGTGCAGACCTGGCCCGCCTTGACGCCGGCCGAGCACTTCTTCGGGAAGTAGTTGTAGAGACAGGCCTGCGGCGTCGACGACTTGGTGTACGACTTCGACTGCGCATGATACTGCGCGCACGTACCCACGCCCTTACAAACACCCTGGGCCGGGGGCGTAGCTGATGAATCAACGCAATCGCTGGAATCGAAACAGAATCCGCCGGCCCGATTGCCGGATTCGAAGTTGCAGACGCGGGCCGAGCAATCGCCGCCACAGGCGTAGGGCTGTCCAGCGCGCGCCTGGTAATAAGGCGGGTTTTCGTTCACCTGCGGCCCTTCGGCCTTGAGGATGTTTGCCGTCCCCCAGAGATCGGGCGTGTCAAGGGCCGACGGCGGAGCGACCGCGCCGTACGGCGCCAGGTCAGAGACGTAGTGCAGGTTGAGATCGGGTACGACGTACGTGCTCGAGGACGAGGTCCGGTCAAGCCAGGGCGTCACCCGCGCTGTGTCAGCCACCTGGACGAGCTTGGTGCAGGTCTCGCGGGTAAAAATCTGGACTTTAAAGGCGGCGAGAAACTCGCGAAAGCTAAAATCTTTCCATGTACTCCAAGGCGTCGCCCAGGCATCAAGCAGGTATTGTTCAAGCTTGCCAGTTGTCTTATTAAATATCAGGGCGGCATTTGCCACGCAGACGTCAAGACCGGCGGACTCATTGCAGCCAAGCCCTTGAGCCACCCAGACAATATTCCCCTCGGTCGCGTTAAACGTGCCGTAATCACCGCCCACCGGCCCGGTCGTCCGAAAAACTTGGTATGGTTTGTCGCCTGAAGCCTCGAATAATTGAATTTGGTTGCTGGGAGATGACGCCTGAAATTGCGCGTCGTTGACCAATTTCAATGTGACATAACTGCCAGGAGAGCCGCCCCAGACATGCTGCCATTCAATCTTCTCAATATCCGACTCGTGTAGTTCATTATCAGCGCGACCCGCGGGTTGAGTCGCTCGAGCGCGGAAGGCAGCTCGTATAGTGTAGCTTATCGGGATTTCGGAGCAGTCAAAAGCCGGGACAGCGCAAGTAACGACCGTGCCATAAATCGACTGGAATCTGTACGGCGATAACCCGTCAGCGCTATATGCTTGGTTCGCCGGCGCACTCCTTCCGGCGGCTTCGGCGCAGACGTAGAGCGGCTGTCGGTCTTGGTAACCGGCGGCGGCATCCTGACCGTAGATGTTCTCGCCGGAGAGGATGTCAACCGGCCACCATGACAGACAAATCGCAGTATTCAGGGGATCGCGCTCCAGGCAGTAGCCCTTCAAACCGGTGTAGGTGATGCTGTTCTCGTCCGTGAAGTCGCAGGCTGGGGCGTCCTCTTTCGGGTAGAGCCGGCAGCTCTGCGCGAGCAAGCCCGCATCCGTCTCATTGACCTTGAGCGCCGGCAGCATGTTGAGGTCGTCAATCCAGAAGTCCACCGGATCGGTTGCGGCCGTGGTCGTGAAGGTGATGCCCGTCGGGCCGCCCGCGCCTTTGGTCGGTCCTAGGTGGAACGTCCGCCAACTGGTGGTCGGGACGACCGTGCCGAAATCGGCGGTTCCGGCAGAACTCTTCAGCGACACGTTGATGTGCTGCCCGCCGCACAGGCCGCTCGAACACTGGCTGTCCCGGATACACGCCTGGCCCGCGTCCTTTCCCGTCCCAGAGCAGAACCCGCCGCCCTGCGACGACTTCAGGCGGACCGTCAAGAAGTACTCGGCATTCTTTTGAGTGGAAATTTCCATCTCGGCCGTGGTCGTCGCGCCAGAGCCGGCGTCCTTCGTCGGCGTCACCTTGAGGAAACGGTTGAGGTTCGTGGCCGTGCCTTCGCGGTCGAGGATGATCCCCTCTTTCCGGCCGGCGGGCAGAGGATCCCAGTATTTATCAGCATAGAAGTTCTCGTCCTGCACGAACTTCGTGCAGGTTCCATTACCCGCACAATCGTCGTCTGTCGTACACTGCTTGTTTTCGGATCTCGAGCAGACGAGCTTCACCCGCGTTTGCTCAAAGTCGCCATTCGGCACGACCACCCTGGTGCCCACCTGTTTCGCTACGGACAACGGGAAAAAGCCCTCGATTTTCGGCGGCCCCTCCGGTCGAGAAATCGTGCTCCACTCCAGGCCGGCTTTGGCGTAGCCGCTCAAGTTCTGAATTTTACCCACCTCGGACGGGGTCTTGTAGGTAATCGGAACGTTCGTCCCGCCAGCCCGACACTTGCCGCCAGCCAGACAGTCGCTATCCGCCGTGCAGAACCTCAAGGGATCGTTGTCGCACTGCCGCCCTTCGATCAGCTTGTTGCACTGACCGGCCAGAGAGAGCGAATTGCAGATTGACAGGTCGAAGCACTGGTTCTCGGTCTTGCCGCTGTCGTCTTGTATCGGCACCGAGGTCTTGCAGGTCAGCCACTTGTCGCACAGGCGATCCGGACGGACTTTCAGGATGACGTTCGCGTCGCAGGAGGGCCAGGAGGCGATGCAGCCAGGCGCCGCCGGGTTGGTGAAGGCGCCGGTGATGCAGCGACCGCGGCTGTCGTCGCTCGGATCGGGCGTGCCTTTGGTATCAACGCAGTCGTTGTCAATCGTGCAGGCCTGGCTGGTCATTCGTCCGCTCTGGTTGTTGCACTTCTGGTAGCACTTCTCCTGGTTGCACTGCGTCGGCGAACCGGTCAGCGGCGGATCCTGCGTGCAGTCGCCGGTGGCCTGACAGGTGAAGCCAGTTCCACACTGCTTCGGACAGGGAATGCTCGGTCGGCAGTCGTAGACCGGATCGCCGCCGCCCGGTCGACAGTATTGTCCGGCCACGTTGCACTGACCGATCGGGGTGCCGTCATTGCACCCCCCGGTTGAGAACACGTGGTCAGTCGAGCTGGCCGACGTCTTGAAGGTGAATTCATTCGTAGCAAAGACGTTGCCCGCGCTGTCGACAATCGTGATCTTGTAGTGGTATTCGCTGTTCGGCTGGGTTAAACCGGTGAGCAGAATGCTGTGCGCTCCCGAAACCAGCGCCGGTAGAGCCGGCGGCGGGCACGGCGAAGCAGCGTCGCAGGCCTGGCTGCTCAAAATTGGGTTCCCCGGATCGGTATTATACTCGACCATGGCGGCGGTGTCCGGGCTGGTGTTGAAGATCGCTGTGGCGCGGTCGTTCGTCGCATCCACCCGCGGCCCGAAGGTGATGGTCGGCCCGCTCCCCCCGCCCGTGCTTCCGGACGACGTCAGGAACGTCCGATCTGTGCTCTTGGCTGACTCCACCGGCGGATTATCAATCGGGGTGCTGGAAACCACTTGATAATGATAGGTCGTGCTCGGATCCAGGCCGGTGATCGTGACGGAGTGCGCAGTCGAATCCGGCGCGCCGCTGACCGCGGTCGAGCCGTAGCTCGAGGTCAGGCCGTAGTTGACCCGAGCGTCCGCGATCTTGTTCGTGGTCCAGGTAATGGTGACGGTGGAGGAAGTGACGTTCGAGAGGTTGATGTTCGAGATCGCCAGCGAGACGACTCCGTAGCCGCATGAACCCGGGATCAGCTTGAGCGTGCCGTCGGAAGCGCAGGTCAGGGAGCTCTTGCAATCGCCTTCGCAGATATGGTTGCCGCCGCCGAGGTTGCAAGTGGCTCGGGCGGCGCCGCAATGAGCCGCCTTTGCAATTGATGGCGAGAATGGTTGAAGGGTGTGCGGTCCCAGGCCGAAGACCGCCACCAGGAACAATGCGACGGCAGCGATTTTACTCACCGTTGGGGGAGAGAGGCGAAACCGGATTGGCGGGTAGTGCCCATTCATACCTAATGTCCGCACAAGCTCGGATTGATGACCGAGCATGAGGTGACTTGGAAGTGGTAGATCTGTCCGCCCAGCAGATTCGTCAGGGTCACCTGGTGGTTGAGGCAGTCGGTGCAGCCGTTGTCGTCACCGTCTTTCGACTGGTTGTAGGTGAAGCCGCCCGTCGCGTCCTCACGACCATAGTCGACGCGTGAGGACGAGGGCTTGTCCGTGTCCCAGGTGATCTTCGCCCGCCATTCGCCGCCGACGTTGAACGGTTCGGCTTTGACGTTGCGGACGGTCGGCACGGCGTTGTCAATGGTCACGGACACAGAAGGGGAATCGGCGGCGTTGAGGTTGATGTCAATGGCACGGGCAAAAACGTCGTACGTCCCATCTGGCACGAGCGTCGTGTTCCATGAGTACAAGACTGAACACTGGTAGATTGCGCCCGCCGCCACGCACGATCCCGGCGGTACCGTGATCTGGGCGAAGGGTAGAAGAGGATTCCAGCTGCCGTAGAGTTCGACGCTGTCCAGCCCTGACTGGTCTTCGGCGTCCACTCGGACGTTGACTGTCCCGAACAACGGGTTCGGCGGAACCGTCAAAGTGACGTTCTGCGGGGGCGTCATATCGCAGCTGGCCGACGCCACAAAGCTCCAGAAGAGTGCCGCATTACTCGGATCACGATCGGCGACAGTGGTGTTCCCAAACTGATCGGTCGATTGAACCTTGACGTAGTAGCGGTGACCACCGTTGAGATTCTCAATGTAGATGCTATGATCCGTCACGAGAGCTGGATCCATGACGCCAGGCAGCTCATACTGCGGCACGCCGTTCGCGTCAACGGTCTCTCCGTAGTACACGGTTGAGTTGCTTAGCTCGTCCGTCGTCCACTTGACGAAGGCAAAGACGTTCCCCGGCGCACACTGGGTCTGAATGACCCGGGCCGACATGACCGGGCCGGCTGTATCGGGATTGACCGTCAGGTTGATGGTAACCGTTTTCGGTGCGCCGAGCGCTCCGGCTGCCTCAACCGTGGCCGTCGTCGTATACCCCCCGCTGCTCAACCCGGTAATATCTATGCAGACGTTGACCGTCGCGGGCGCGATGCCGGAAATCGTCGGCGGGTACGGACCGGCGCAGGGGAAGGTCGAGACCCGCGTCCACGCCTCGGCCGGCTGGTTGATCGTCCAGTTGAGCGTGCCCGCGCCGGTATTGGCGATCGAAATAGCCTGCGACGCCGGGTTTGCCCCTCCTTCCGTCGCGGTGAAGTTCAAGGTCAAAGGACTAACCGACAGGACGGGTGGCGCAGTCACGTCGAGGGTCACCGGGATGTCGATGGTGTTGGGAATCGCTGCCGCCGACGTTACCCGGATGTTACCGGCGTACGTTCCGACCACCAAGCCCGTGGCGACCACTTCGGCGTGGACCGGAACGACCGTCGGATAGGTGCTTCCGCTCGTCGTTCCGGGAAGCGACAGCCACGCCCCCCCGGCCGTCACCGAGGCGCTCCATAAAGCTCCCCCGCCGGTTACCTGGAACGTCTGATCCGCTGGATTCGTCCCTTGGGGCGTGGTGAAGGTCAGCGACATCGGCGTCACCGACAGGACGGGAGCGGCCGCGATGTCAAAGTTGACGGTAATGGTCTGCGTGCCGGCAGCTCCGGCGTTGACGGTGATCGTCCCGGTCTTCAGGCCCGGGCTTAAAGCTCCGGTTTGCGGACTAATCGTCATGGCCGTCGGACCATTGCCGTCATTCGCCGGGGCAAAGGTCAGCCACGCTTGCGACGCGGTGGCGGTCCAGGCGAGCGTCCCGCCGCCGCCGTTCTCGATCACCACCGACTGCGTCGGCGGGTTACTGCCGCCTTGCGTGGCGCTGAAGTTCAGGGTCGGGTTCGGCCCGGGCGTAAGTTTCAGAACTGGTGCCGGCGTGACCGTGTAGGTGACGCTAATGTCTTGAGGCGAATTCTGGGTTCCCACGCCGCCGTCGACGCGAATGGTTTCGGTGAACACGCCGACAGTGGCGGTCGTATTCGGTTGAACCACAATTTGGTTCGGTGTCGGGTAGGGGGAGACGCCGGCGGAAGAGATATTCAACCATGGGGCGCCGCCGAGCTTCGACATGGTGTAGTTCAAGCTCGAACCGACATTCCCGTTCGTCACGCTGACGGCTTGCGAGGCCGGCAGCGGATCGCCTTGTTGAGCGGTGAAGGTCAAGGTGTTCGTCGACAGGACGAGTTTCGGCGGCAGGGTCACGGTCAGCGTGACGTTGACATCTTGGATGCGGTTGATGACGCTCGGATCATTCGTGGTGACGGTGATTTTTCCGGAATAGTTTCCGGCCGTCAGTCCGGAGATGTTGACATTGACGTCCACCGTCGCTGGCGTGGCTGCGGTTGACGATCCGGCCGCTGGCGTGGCCGTTAACCACGGTTGGTTGCTCACCATGCTCCACTGCCCAAGATTGCTCCCGAACTGGTCAGCCACCTGGAATTGTTGTTTGGCCGGATTAGCCGCGCCTTCTTGGGCGGTGAAGGTCAGGGCAGTCGGCGTCAGCTGCATCGTTGCTTCAGGCGGCGTCTGGAACGTTTTCAGACCGCTGACCACGGTGAAACCGTTGGCGTCGGTTGATTGAACAAAGTAGTTGTAGAGCGTGTTCGGGGTGAGACCAGTTATCGATGCGGCATGCGATGAGAGGGGCGTGGCATTCCTGAACGTCCGATATCCGGCACTGCCGGTATCGAGACCGTAGCGGGCAATCGTGCCGTTCGCGCCAGCCAGCCAGACGTCGGTTCCGTTCGCCGCCACCCCGCGAACGTCGGTGGCCGGATTAATCCCGGTGGCCACATTCTGACAACCGCCAGCCGAAGTCCATCGTTTGACCGTCCCGTTCGAACCGACTATCCAGACTTCGTTCGTCGAGACCGCTGACACGCCGTAGAACGTCTGGTTGCTGCAGCCGGCGAACGCCTGGTTCCAGGTTTTTCCGCCATCCGTTGTTTGAACCGCGATTCCGCCGGTCCCAACGGCCCAACCAGTGTTGGCGTCGGCCATGCTCAAGCGCAAGAATGATGTCACCGGGCTGTTGACCGCGGCCTCACTCCACGTCGTACCGCCATCAGTACTGCGGTAAATCTTGTTACTGTCGCCGACCGCAAGGACGTTATGACCATCCACCGCTTCAATACCTCGGAGCGTCGGTGCCGGCGTGAACACCGTCTGCCAGCTCGCTCCGCCGTCAACCGTCCGAACGATGACGCCGGTGCCAGCGTCGCCGACCGCCCAGGCGTGGAGATCGTCAAGTCCAAAAACCCCCAGGTAGTATGCGGATGGCGCGGTTTGATTCGTCCAGCTGCTGCCGCCGTTGGTCGTACGCATGATGAATCCATTCCCAACTCCCCAACCGTGCCCAGCCTGGATTGAAACGCCGCTGCCGAAATCCGAGATGGCCGTCGTCGCCGGCCAAGTTTGTCCAAGATCGCCACTTGACTTGATGACATCGCCGACCGCACCGATGGTGACTGCTCGCTCGCCGTCGGCGTCAATGCCCTGAAACGTCGTGACCGCCACGTTTGTCTGGACTTTCCAGGTCAAGGCCGGCGACACATGCGCGACGGTATCCGCATCGAGCGAGGTGGTCCAGACGAGGTCGGTGCTGGTCGAGGTGAGATTTGCGGTTTTCACCCCGGTCCCGGTGATGCTCAAGCCGGCGGTCGTGAACAAGAAGTCACCGCTTTCGGCAGAGGTGAGCGGGAAAATTGCGCCCGCCGGCTGGTAGGAATCAGCGCTGGCGTGGTAGTTTGTCGCCTCTTGGAGTCCGGTACTCAGGTTGATGATGTGTGAGGTCGAGCTGAGACTCGAGGTTTTGACGTTCGGGTAGATAGGGGCGTAGTGCAGAACCGTCGAAACCCCGCCGAGTGATCCGGCGGCCATCCCCATGGTCGGGGAAAGGAAGTCGGCGGATGTCGCCGCACCCTGCGTCGACAGAGGTTGCACGGCGGTCCAGTTCACCCCATCAGTAGAGTAACTGACATAGTCCTTTGAGCTCTGACAGCACCCGAACGCCATCAGCCTCGAGGTCCCGCCAGCGCCCAGCGACAGGAAGTCGAGCGTCGTCGGCTGGACCGCGGTCCAACCCGCGGTCGCTCCCTTCATGCGGTAAATGTAGCCACTCCTCGCCACAGCATAGGCCTCGTCGAGCGCAATCGCGGCCACATCCTCGATGGCCCCCGCGCCCGGTGAGTTCCAGTGGGACCAGCTGCTCCCATCCATCGTGACGCTGACGTAGGTTCCGGAGGCGGCCCAGACATGCGCGGCGTCAAAGGCGGCGATGTCCGTGTACTGCGTGACGAGAGGGAAGCTACTGATAATGTTCGTAGGGACGCTCGTCACCGAGTTCGTGGCCACATCGTAGCGAGCCAGTGACGTGCTATTTCCGGCCACCCAGATCGCGCCCCCGGCAAAGGACATGTCCCGGACAGTTGACATCCCGAGGTCTGGCGAGATCGCTCCGCCCCCCGAGAGGTTGAAGGTCCGAAGAGAAGAAGAGTAGCCAGCCACAGCCACTGTGTCGAAGTTCACCGCGGCCACCGCGTTCGGCAGGAATGACGTCGCGGCGATACTGCTCCAGGCATAGGCGCCATTCGGCTGCCGGTTGCCGTAGTACACCTTCCCGGTGGAGGCGGACGTTCCAGTAATGAGGAATGCTCGGTTCGAGTCGTAGATCGAAATGTCACGAATCGACTCGCTCCCTGGAATGCCGGTGAAGGTCGTCCAGGTGGGGCCGCCTGGTCCGTACCAAACGTGGCTGGGTGCTGACACTTGGTCGGTCTGCCAATTGATGTCCTCGGACGTCGGTGACACCTGGATTGTGTTGGGCGGTATGGGCGTCATCGTCAAAGCCCTGGCGCCGGCCGAAAGCAGCATGAAGCCGCCGAGCATCAGGCTTGCGATTATCGCGGAGAGGTGTCGCATGTTAAATTCCTCTGAAATTCAAGGTTGGGTTCGACGTGTCGTTGAACGGACGGCAACCGCTGGCCAGGTCAATTCGACCATTGCACTCGGCCGCGTTCTGTTCGATCGTCTGCTTGAGGTAGAAGTACGAACGACAGCCCGGAATGCCTTCGCCGGAGCAGAGATTCGAAGCGCACTCGGCGTTTTTTTGACAGATTTGCCCATCGTTTGATCCACCGACACATACCGTCGGCTGGCAGGCTTCATCAACCGGCACCGCCGCTCCGCTGTTGGAGATTTCCAGCGGACAATTCGAGCGGCAGGGAGTCGGATCCGACGGATCGCGGTACTCGTTGCAGCCGCTCTGTTCAGCCGGACACATGCCGGTCCAAAGATCGCAGATGCCGACGAGCGTCCCGCTGTCATCCTTGCAGTCGTTGTTCGTCGCACAGGTCCGTCCGACGAAATCCTCATCGCCGGTGCAGGTGCCAAAGTCGGTCGGACATTGGGCATCCGTTGAGCATCCGCCTCCGTCGTTGGCTCCGCCACGGCAGACCTGCTGCCCGCCGCTGACCACGCACTTGCCAGTTTCCGCCGGACAGTCGCCCGTTCCGACGCAGGCCAGTCCATCGCGGAGACCGCCGGCGCAGAACTTCACGCACGCTCGTCCGGTCGGCAATCCGTCAACTGGCGGGGAGATGGTCGGACAGCGAACCGACGTGCCGGTGATGTACCAATGGTAGTCAATTTCGCCGCCGAGGCGCCGAAATTCGCAGGTCTGCGCACCCGGATCCTTAAAGTACGCTTTTGAACCGTTACTGGACGTGAACTCGGTGCACTGCTCTTCTTGCGCGGTGCACAGAATCTGGGTATGCCGGTCCGGCTGGTTCTTGAGATAGGCGCTCGTGTATGCGGCCACGTTTTTTTTGGCGTCCATGGTCGGCAGCCCAAAGGCCGTGCACCCCTTATTCTCGGCGGAACAGCGCGCCGACTGCTCATCAACGAAGGTAACGGTCACGTCGGCTGGCGTGGTCACGCCGCGAATCGGCAGCGAGACGAACGGATCAGACGAGTTCTGCGTATCGATGAGCGCGCTGCAACCGACCGCTTCCTTGGCGCACAGACGCGTGAATGATTTCAAGTTATGGACCGCGTTTGTCCGGTCGCGATAGGCCTCGCAGCCAATCTCCGACGACGGGCATGTGCGATAGGAGCTATCAATGAGAAACGCGCTGTCGGTAATTTCTTGGAGTGCCACGTTATCGATGAACACCGACGCGTCGCCCCCGCCTGCACCTATCGCCCGTGCGCCGAGCTGGACGGTCAAACCGGCGGGGTCCTGATCGATCGTCACCGGACCGACGGTGTAGCGCTGCCACTCCTGTGCCAGCGCTAACGTCGGGGTCAACACAAATTGTCGTATATCCACCTGAATGAACATCGGTTCAAGCTTGGTCGCGCCACTCGGCTTGGCCCAGAAGGACAGCGTATAGGTCCCGCCCCTGTGCAATTTGTCTTTCAAAACGTTCGCTTGGGTGGAGAAAGATCCAGTCGCCTTCATCGAGCGCCCGCCCGGCTGCCCGCTCTCGGTACTCAAGACGACGTTGCCGGCTGGCTGCCAGGTATTAGTAACGACGCTGGTGCCCTCAAAGTTATCCTTGAAAATCGTCCGCGTGTTCTGCCCGGCATTTCCGGTAAAGGCCCGACACTCGGCAGCCGCGGCCGAACAGGTTGTGCTCTGGCTGGCGAGCACGAGGTAGACGCGATCGTCGCCGTTCCGCTGATCAATCGAGTTCCGGTAGGGACGACATTCGTCGCTCACCGGAATCGTTCGGCTCTTCAGGCGGTAAAAGACATTGCCGCTACTGTCGAAGAACTGGGTGCAGTCGGGGTTGACGCCGATGTCCCCGGGAACACAACTCGCGACCGTGGCCACCGCATCCACGCAAGCCGGATTGTTATCGTCTTGGCTGGTCCCGATCTGGAGGTTCGTGCAAGGACCGTTCCCGCGCTCACCGCCCAGGGTGATGTTGGAAACCTTCAACCGGAACGACTTCAACTGAAAACCCGAGCGGTCATCACCCACCCACGAAAAGTACGTGGCTTGGCCCGTCACGGCCGGATCGCCCTCGACCGGTTTGACGCACTGGCGGATGCGCGTGTAGTACTCCCGCGCCTCGCCGCCCTGCGCGGCCACGTCGAGGTTGGTGTACTCCTCGCAGCCGACCTCGCTGGCTTGACACTTTCGAGCCGAAGAGGCGACCAGGTTGACCGGCTCGATCGCCGGGCGCTGCGGCACGTGGTCAATCGCTTCCTTCCGGTACGGTCGACAGCCAACGTGTTCGGCCGCACAACGATCCGGGTAGTTGACCACGCCGGTGATCGCGTCGCCGCCCACCACCGGCGTATACCGCTCGCATCCGACGTCAACCCGTTCGCACGACTTTCGATTGCTGTTCAGGTACAGGCCGTTGACCGTGGCGTAGTCCTTGTACTGGCTGCTCGTCTCGGCTTCCTCAAGCTGTACGTTGTCAATGACAATGTCGCAGCCGCCCGATCTGATGAACGACTGGATGACGTGGTGGGCCGGGTTGTTATCGTAGGGCAAGGTGTCAGGTAAGAAGAACGTCTGCGCATACCGCTGCCAATCCGCGGAGTAATTCGCCGAACCGCTGTCGTCGCTGTATAGACCGTCGGCACTGCGAAGGCCGTATCTCACATCGTTACACGACCCGCTCTTGGCCTTGCCATAAAAGGTCATCGTCAAGGCCTGCTTGCTCAACGGTCGACCGGTATCGATGCCGGCGGGCAAGCGTTCGTTCGTGAACACCAGATCTGGTCCGCCGCTCGGAATCAACACGGCGACGGTGTTGTTCGGCCCGATGCCGGAATTGTCGCTGACGACCTGGCTGTTGGTCCATCCTTTGACCGCGTCCACCAAGCCATCGTCGATCGCCTGGGCTTGGTAGTTTTCAAAGCCGCTGTTGGCGAGGAGATTCGTCGGCCCTGACGTATCAATGTATTCGCGGCAACCCTCCTGCGAGCTATCACAGGCCTCGGCGTCGCGGTCAAAGTACGCCCAGTTCTTGCCGAGTGTGCAGATTCTCGTTGAGGGTGTGGTGCAACTCGTTGATCCGCTAGCCACTTCACAACTCTCTCCATCCGGCAGACGGCAGGTGCACGTTGTCCCGGACGGACATGTCGTCGGCGTCGTGACCGCATCACCGGTACACAGCCACGACCCGTCGGTCGAATTCTGATCGCCGCAGTACCGCTGGCAGCCGGCGTTCTCGGCTGAACAGCCGTTGGTGTCAACGGTTTTGCTTAAGTACGCGACCGCTTCGCCGGTCGGCTTCGTGTAATCCTGGCACGAGCCGTAGTACGGCGGACAACGCGTGCCGGAAAACTTCCATGACGGGCGTTCTTCAAAACAGTAGCCGTAGGAGAGGCACGATCCGTCTTCGTTTTCGGCGACGCAGGTCGGTTCGTCAACACAGACCTCGGTTTTGCGTTGGATTTCGAATCGCCCAATGTCGCCGCCGGCGTTCGGGTTCTGGCTGCAATCAACCCGGCCGTTGCCGTTCGTGTCCTCGTCGCAGACGAAGATCTTGCTGATAAGTTCTTCGCCAGCGCCTTCCTTCCGACAGTACGTCAGCGGCGCCTTCAGGACCCAGTTCGGATCAACCAGACCGCAGAACGGGCTGGGCGTCGGCACGTCCTTACAGGTCCCATCGGCGATGCCAGCGACACCGAGACAGTCGAGGCTCGACGTGCACTCTCGTCCGGGTTCGGCTCCGCCGACGCACACGTTCTTGCCTGGATCGTCGTCGTGCGCCGCATCCTGTCCGCAAACATCAAACTTACTCACCATCTCGCCTAAACCACGATCAGCCGGGGCAAACTCGTACATGAATTTGGCCGCCAGTTCCCAGCCAACTGGGACAATCCGGGCGTGACGCAAATACAAGATGCTGCGGTAGGGATACCCGTCAATCGGTTCTTCCTTTTTGCCGTTGAACCCGAATGTCCGCGTCGGATCGAGCAAGCCCTGGTCAATCGCTTCCCTGACCGTCAGGCCGCTTTCAATCGCCTGCCGGAAGCGCTGATCAATGATGCCGTTCGCCGATAAATCATCGAGCGTCGAGATGGCATTCCGAGCCGGATCGCCAGACACGATGTCGGCCCGTCCGATCCGGCTAACCGCGAGTTGAGCCGCGGTTGATCTGCCGCGTTCGCCGCCGAAGAGGAAGCGGCTTTGCGGCGAGGTGCCGGTCGGGCTCTTACAGGCCTGGGGGTTCAATCCGCATTGACTCTCAAACCACTGTTTGAAAATGCGCGACACCAAAGCATCGAGGAAGGCCGCGCCGACCACGTCCGCAATCCGCGAACCGGTGATGACCTTTTCCGAAGCGGTTGATTCATCAATTGCCTTCTGGACTGATCGCTGGGTCAGATCGCCCGGTGCCTTGATGATGCCGGCGACGGTTCGCACCGGCCCGACCTTCGATTCCTGAACCGTTTTTTCTTCGGCCACCCCCCGCGCACCCTTTTCTTGAGCGGCGTTGATGATTTTCAGGGTGGCCCCGAGCTCGTTGTTCTCCGGCTGGTAAATATCCTGGACCGCCGCGGAGACGGCTTCGTTTCCAACAATCTGGTTGAGGGCTGGGTCGGTCCGGGTGGCTTGCTGACGTTTTTGCTTGCAGCTCCGTTGGCAGGCGCCGTGCGTGACGGAGGCGGCCTGGGCTCTGGCGCTGTAGATGGATTCGAGGTCTTGGACGCACTGGTTCGCATCAATGTTCGGCGTATAATTTTCCAGCACTCCGGCCCACTGCGGCTTACCATTCGACGGGTAGGTCACCGGACAGTTGACCGGACAGGGACAGAGGACTTTCGAATCGGTGTATTGTTTCGCTTCCGCCCGAACGATGTTAAGATCAACTCGCATCTGATCGAGCCGACGCTGCTCAAAATCGTACTCCCTCAAACAGTCGTCCTCGCAAACCGTGCCCGGATTCAAGATACCCCGGACAATCAGCGAAATCGTCTTTTCGCGCTCGGAATCAAATTTCGAAACGTCCACGCCGAAGACGTCTTTACCCAGCGAGTCGAGGAAGTCGTTCTGGGCCGCGTCAAAGACGTTTTGGTAGAAATCGCCGCTCGTGATGAAGAGCGGATTCTGGCCGGTGCCAGCGGTCATGACGAACTTCGTCGTGGATTGCGCCAGCGTCCGGTAGAACACGCGGATGCTCGTCTTGACTGCTACGTCTTTGACAATGCGCAGCTGCTCCTTGAGGCGGTCAACCGCCTTTTTGACTGCCGCTTCGGTTTTACGAGGGACGTCTTCGAAGGTGGTTGTTGGCAGAGGGATGGGGAAAAAGCCAAACTGAGCTCGGGCAGTATTCGTGGCGAGCACCAACCCGCCGCTGACGATGACCGCAGTCAAGAGCAAGGCCAAGAAAAAACGTGAGAACGGGCTCTTGACCGTTCGCTGAGACCGCGGCGATCGTTCCCTAGCGACCATGTTCAAGGACGTTTTCGAAGGTGGCCGATTGTGATACTGTGAGACCGCGCTCACAAGGTTGGTGTTTCAATTGCTAAAGCGTCCTGGAAAATGTTGAGTAGCGTGGCGTCGTCAATCCCGCTCAACGACGCCTCGTCAACGCCGTTCGATTTCAGGAGCGAGCGGACCTGGCTGGCAGTGAGATTCTGGAGATCGCTCTCCGACAGGTTGCCATTGACGTTTGCCCCGCCGAGAACGGTCTCCTTGTACGCTTGGAGGAGGGCCGCATCGTCGCTCTGGTCAACGATGTACGACGGCGCCCCGGATTTCTTCAGGACCTGGCGGAGTTCACCAGCTATGGCGCGCGAAGAACTATTCGTGTCCGACGAGGGAAACCCACACGTGATGCCCTCTGGACAGTTCGGGTCGGTGCCAGCGGCCTGCTCCTCGGCGTCATTTTTGCCGTCGCTGTCGCTGTCCTTGACGAAGACGCTGGTGCGGGAAGTAAAAATTTCGTCGTAGTCGTTCAAGCCGTCACCGTCGGTATCCTGATTCTTGAGGTCCTCGATCGCCAGTTCCTGTACCGATGCGTTGGCGTTGCTGCGCTTCGGGAACGGCGACGAAATCGTCTCAAGGAGCCCGAAAAATCCGATCAGCAAAGCGGCCACGCCGAGTGCAAAAACCACGCTGAACAGTCGTTTCCTCTGCGCTCTGCGTTCGCTGCTTCCTTGTTCTTCTTTTGCTTGCGTGTACTCTCGGTTTTCGCCGCCGGGAACCTGCGCCATGGCGTGTTTTTTACTCAAAAATTATATCACAGAAAGGCAATTGTGTCAAAGTAAATTTTTCGCCAGTTTTTGCCAATCTTTGATCGTGAGTTCCTGCGCTCTGGCAGTCGGATGAAGCCCCGAATCAAGCAGGATTTTCTGCGTTTGTTCATGGGACAAACGGAATCCGGCCGCGATGTTGTTGTGTAACATTTTCCGCCGGCTCGAAAAACCGACGCGGGCCAAACGGAAGAGCGCTTGTCGCTCGCCATCATCCGGCCGCGGCCGCACATCAATCCGCACCACCGCCCCGTCAACCTCCGGTTGAGGAAAAAAACTGCTCCGCGGAACATGGCGGATGATCTCGGGCGCTCCCAGGTACTGCACGGCCACGCTCAACAAGCTCATCTTGCCCGGCCGCGCCGTCACGCGCTCGGCCACTTCCTTCTGCACGAGCAGCACCAAGCGGTTCGGACGAGGCCGGCGTTCGAGAAAATTCCGGAGGACCAGTGACGTAATGTTAAACGGCAGACTGGCCACCAGGGTGTAGCCAGCGTCGTCAAATTCCCGATCGAGGCGCTGCTTCATGATATCGCCCTCGGCAATCCTGACGTTTTGGCGTGAAGAAAATTTCCGACGCAGGTACGGTACCAGCCGCCGGTCCAGTTCGACCGCCAGAACGTTGGCTCCGTGATTCAGCAGCGCTTCCGTCACTATCCCGAGTCCCGGACCGATTTCGAGAACTCGCTCGCCGGGACTGATCGCGGCCGCCTGAACGAGATCGCTCACCACCTCGTCGTCGATCAAAAAATTCTGTCCGGACTGACGGCGGGGGCGGAGCCCGGTCGAGTGCATCAACCGAACGATTGCTGACCGTCGGGCGCGGCTCTCTGTGGCCGTCATCGCGCGCTCACTCTAAAACACGAGATAGAATAAACTGACGATGCCGGCCAGGACGAAGGCGCCCTGGAACGGATCGGCCACGCTGGCCAGCACGATGACGAAGAGCGCGACCAGCGACTTGGCGATGGCGAACCCTTGTTCGTAGTAGACGCCGTGCCAGGAGTAATCGTCTTCGTGCGCCCGGTCATAGGTCATCGTCGTCATGCTGACGAAGGTGGTGTTGTGCGACAGGCGACCGACCGTATCGAGGAGAAACACGAGCGGTGTCGTCCGGAAGAGCGTCCGGAGCAACCAGACGCCGGCGGTCACGGCTCCGCCGGATGCCAGGACATTGTGCTTTGATGTCCGGTCAGTCCATTTTCCAATCAGCAGCGTCGCGATCGCCGTCAGCAAGGCGCTGGCGCCAACGATCAACCCGACACCGAATAAATCAGCCAGGATGATCGAGATGAAAATGGGCCAGAGCGTCAGCTGGATGAGCTCTTCGCCCAACGCTAAGTAGCCAATGGTGTTCCGCCAGTAGCGCCGCCGGAAGGGCAGGAGGAAACTCTTCCCATACGAGTATTCCTCGTGTTTCGGAATCGGTCGCGACAGGAAGTGCGGAGCGCTTGACAGGAGAATGACGAGGGCCGCACCGAGAAAGAGTTGAGGAAAGCCGAAAAATTTCACCACCACCCCGCCAGCGATCGGACCGAGAACATACATCAATGTGGTCAAAGACCAGAGCGCGGAAAATTCGCTGGCCCGCTCCTCCTTGACCGCAAAACGCATCAAGTCGAAGTGATAGGCCGGCCAGTAGAACGTCTTTTGCAGGGCGATGAGTAGTGGAGCGACGAAGAACACTTGGGCGTTTTGTCGAATCCCGACGAGAGCCAGGAAGTACAGCACCAGCCAGATCGTGGAGATGAGGATCGAACGTTCGTGACCGTAGCGTGCGACGAATTTTCCGCCGAGCGGGAGCAGGAAGAAGTAGGCGACGTAGACGATCAAATAAAAGCCCATGATTTCGCGCACGCGGTAGCCGAGCGTCCAGAGGTAAATCGGCTCGAACAAGGTAATCGCCGCACCGGCAAAATCCATGATCGCCGAACTCGCGAACAGTTCTTCAACCTGAAGCGGAACGTGCTTCCGGAAGTAGTGCGGAAAATGCGGAAAATGTTTAAACATGCTCGTCAATCCTCATGGTCCCCCGCCGAATGACCTGGACGCGCTGTCCTCGAATCTCAATCACGGCTGATGGCCGCCGTGCTCGTCCGCACCGGCCGACCATCACCAGTATATCAGGAAACTGCCGTTTGACCTTTGCGGCTGATTTTGTCGGAAGATGACCGGAGATGTTGGCGCTGGTGGCGGTGATGGGAACACCAGCAGACAGCGCGAGCTGCCTAGCTCGCGCGTGTCCAGGTACCCGTACGCCGATAGGCATAAAGCGGCGCGGGCCCCAACCCGTCCCCTCCTTTTCTAAGGAGGGGTGTCCCGCCATTCGGCGGGACGGGGTGGTGGGAGCGAGTGCCCGCGCCGCGATCTTCCTCTTTGGCCGAAGAAGCAGAGTCATCGCCCCCGGCCAATGCTTCCTAGCCAAGGCGCGTTCGGCCTTAGTCAGCACGAAAAAACTCTCCACCTGTTTCATCGATCCGGCAATCAATGCAATCGGCTTTTTCCCTCGTCCTTTTAATCGAAACACGCGGGCCACCGCTGCACGGTTGGTCGCGTCCGTACCCAACGCCCAGAATGATTCGGTTGGGTAAACCACCACACCCCCCGCCTTGATTATTCTTACCGCTTGTTTCAATGACGCCATTGTGATCAGGTGTCGGCCTACCCCCTCCTGCCCGAGGAGGGGCCGCCTCGCGTTTTCCGTCCCGAGCGTGCCGAGGGACAGAATTACGCGGGCGGGGGTGGTGGGAGCGGCCGACTCTTTCACACCACAAAATTTATCAACCCCGTTAGAGGTGGCCGATAATCACGCCCTGCCGAAGCGGCACTTCTGCAAGTAACAAATGCTGTTAATTTCCCTTGTGTATTTTGTTCCACCTCTAACGGGGTCAACTTATCATTCACGAAAATGACTTTCTTCGGTTTCTTCGTCAGGTACTTCGCCACATTCGGCTCGGTTTGGGCGAAACCCGAACCGGTAGTCTCATTTCGGATGAACCATGATATCGAGCAGGACATACGTATCGCCGGCGATAAAAAAGTAGGGGTCATGACTAGTTTAGCACCCTGAAAGTGCTAATCTAGCCAATAATGACAAGGAAAAATCGATACGTTGTCCGAGCACACATTTCTGAACGTCAATT
>SBBC01000046.1 GCA_005239865.1 Candidatus Microgenomatus auricola | reverse complement strand
GTGCTGGTGAACCAGAGCAGCAAGGCGTTGAGAACAAATACAAACAAGCCGAGTGAAAGGAGCGTCACTGGCAGCGTCAGAACGACGAGAATCGGTTTGACCAGGGCGTTGAGAATGCCGAAGATCAACGCCACCAGAAGCGCAGTCCAGAAACTGGCCACAGACACACCCGGCACAATGTAGGGCAGCGCCAGGATGATGAGCGAGTTGAGGATCCAGCGAAGGAGCATTTGACTTGTGACATTTGACTTTTGACTGATTGCAGTTTGTCCGGTCAAACGTCAAAAGTCAATGGTCAAACGTTTTCCATCGGCCGGGGTTCAGCCTGCTTGACGAACTTACAGGTTTTGCTCGAGCACCGAATCGTGCCTTTCGCGCCGTAGACCAGCAGGTCGCCCGATTCCGGGCATTTTTCTCCGGTTGGCTTGCTCCAGAGCGCGAACTTGCATTCGGGATAGCGGTTGCACGAATAAAATGTCTTGCCGTAGCGGGAACGTTTCTCGATGATCGTGCCTTGGCCACACTGCGGACAGGTCACGCCCGTGGATTTCTCAATGTTCTTGATGTACTTGCATTCGGGATAGCGGTTGCACCCCAAAAACGGGCCGAACCGTCCGCGCTTCATTACCAGCTGGCCTTGTTTGCACTCCGGACAGGTTTCGCCCGCGCCGTCAACCTGCTTGGCCTGGACAATGGTGTTGTCGTCGTTCAATTCCTTGGTGTTTTTACACTCCGGGTAGCCAGTGCAGGCGAGGAACTTACCGAACCGTCCGTACTTGACGACCATCGGGTGTCCTGATTTCTCGCAGACGTACTCGGTGGCTTGCTCGGTGATTTCCTTTTTCGAGAGCGTTTCGTGTTTTGACGTCAGATGCTGCTTGAAGGGCGTATAAAAGTCTTTGATTACCGGCACCCAGAGTTTGGCACCAGTCGCAATCTCGTCGAGCTCTGCTTCCATTTTGGCGGTGAATTTGTAGTCGACGATCTCCGGGAAATGTTCGACCAGCAGATCATTGACAACGAACGCCAGGTCTTTAGGTTTCAATCGTCGGTCAACGCGTTCGACGTAACCGCGCTCGATGACGGTGGCGATGGTCGGCGCGTAGGTGGACGGCCGCCCAATGCCGTACTCCTCGAGTTTTTTGACCAAGCCGGCTTCCGAGTATCGAGCCGGTGGCTCGGTGAAGTGCTGTTCTGGTTTGAGCTCGAGAAGTTCAACCGCTTCGCCGGTTTTCAGTTCCGGCAGCTCGTTTTGCTTGACGTTTTCGAGCGCGACTTTCAGATAGCCGTCAAATTTCGTCACCTGGCCGGTGGCGCGGAAGGTAAACTTTTCTGGTCCGCTCTCGGTGACGACGTCAACCGCGGTGGCATCGAGCCGCGCCTCGGCCATTTGTGAAGCGATCGCGCGTCGCCAGACGAGGTCGTAGAGCTTGAGTTGTCGTTCGTCGAGGTACTGTTTCAGGCTGTCCGGCTGGCGCGTCGGGTCAGTTGGTCTGATCGCTTCATGTGCTTCCTGCGCCACTTTTGACTTCGTCCGGAACCGGCGCGGCGCATGGTAAGAGTTGCCAAAGGTACCGGCGATGTACGTGCCGGCTTCGCTGATAAATTTTTCCGCCAGGTTGACCGAGTCGGTGCGCATGTAGGTGATCAAACCAACCGGGCCGCGGGTTCCGAGCTCAAGGCCTTCGTAGAGTTGCTGTGCCAGCACCATGGTCTGGCTGCTCGAAAAGCCGAGTTTGCGGTTGCCGTCCTGCTGCAGGGTCGAGGTGGTGTACGGCGGAGGAGGGTTCTTTGTGACTTCTTTGCGCTGGACCTCGCCGATCGTATAGCGCGCGCCATTCAGCGCCCGGAGAAATTTTTGGGCCTCGTCGTTCGAGGCAATCGCGAGCTTGTCGAGCGTTTTGTCATCGCGTTTGTTGAGCCTCGCCGCGAACGGAACCTGTCCGGGTTTTTCGAATTTCGCCTCGAGTGTCCAGTATTCCTGCGACTTGAAGGCTTGGATCTCGCGCTCGCGCTCAACCACCAGCCGGACGGCGACGGATTGGACACGACCGGCGGACAACCCTTTGGCCACCTTTTTCCAGAGGAGCGGAGAAAGCTCGTAGCCGACGAGTCGGTCGAGGATGCGGCGGGCTTGCTGGGCGTCAACCAGACGGAGGTCGATGGCGCGCGGGTTTTTCAACGCTTCAGCAATCGCCCCCTCGGTGATCTCATGGAAGACGATGCGCTTCAGTTTCTCCGGCGGCTGGTCGAAGAGTTCGGCCAGATGCCAAGAAATCGCCTCACCTTCGCGATCTTCGTCGGTCGCAAAGTAGATGCGGTTTGCCTGGGCTGCGATTTTTTTAAGTGCGGTGACGACCTTTTTTGATTTCAGGGGAACGACGTACTCCGGCGCGAAATCGCGCTCAACGTCAACGCCGAGCTTCGATTTCGGTAGGTCACGAATGTGCCCGAAGCTCGATTGAACGTTGAACTCACGACCGAGAAAGCGGGAGATGGTTTTTGCTTTCGTTGGGGACTCGACAATAATCAGGTCTTTTGGCATAGGGGTTTAGCGGTTTTGAGGTTTGGCGGCGCAGTGCCGATCATCCAAACCCCTAAACCGCTAAGCCTCCAAGCCGCTACGTTCTGACGTAGTGCATGCCGCCGAGGTGCCGGACCCGCCCTTTCATTTCGAGCAGGCTTAAGGTCGCATTGACGACGCTGGTGTCCAGTGTACTCATGGTGACGAGTTCGTCAACATGTCGCGGTTCGCGCAGGAGCGGAAGCAACGCTGCTTCCGGCGCCGAGTCGGCACGAATTTCGTTATTCTCGGGAAGAACGCGCGATCTGTCAAGTCCCAGCGCTTCCCGAAAGTCGGACGGGTCGGTCGCCGGCGAGGCGCCCATCTTGAGCAGGTTGTTTGGTCCGGTTGACGTTTCCGCGTCAATCGGTCCGGGGACGGCGAAGACCTCGCGGTTTTCTTCTAGCGCGCAGCGGGCGGTAATGAGCGCGCCCGATTTCTCTCCGGCCTCGACAATCAGCGTGGCCGGACTCAAACCCGCCATAATCCGGTTGCGCTGCGGGAAAAAGTGCTTTTGCGACTCGGTGCCGGGCGGATACTCGCTGATGATCGCGCCCTGGCGTTCAAGAATGCGCTGGGCCAGACCGAGGTTGCTCCTTGGGTAGACGTCGTCAATCCGGTTTCCCAGCACGGCGATGGCCCTCCCCGCGCCGGCCAGACACGCCTCGTGCGCCTCGGCATCGATGCCAAAAGCCAGACCGGAAACGATGGCCACGCCCTCGGCCGCCAGCGGCTCAACCAATCGCCGCGCGGCGATCAGGCCGTAACGCGTCGGTTTGCGCGTGCCGACCACGGTCAGCATGCGGGAGTTCAGGAGGGTGATATTCCCGCGGACGTAGAGAACCAGCGGCGGACTGTGGGTTTCCCGCAGCCGCAACGGATAGCGGGTGTCGCTGATGGTCATAACGTACATGCCCGAACGCTCCAACCGTTGCTGGAGCACGAACGGGTCAATCGCGTTGCGCTCTTTCATGAATCTGTGAATGAAGGCTTGAGAAATTTCGCTGCGGCGGAGCTCGTCCAGCGTGGCGTTCCACAAGGCTTCGATGTTCGGAAAATGTTGAAGCAGTTTTTTGACGGTTTGGAAGCCGAGGCCCAGACGTTGGAAGGCAAGCCAGTACGCCGTGTCGTTTGGGCTTGACAGGTGGCGGGTTTCGTGATAGAATGATTTGTCTGGTTGATCGTTCATAAAGCGTCTGATAGGCAAACCCGAACGCTCATGTTTTCGGCTTTTAGGAGGGCCGAAACTATGGAGAAGCGCAGGCAGCACGGAGACGGAGAAGGTACGGTTCAGTACTTCAATCCACGCAACCTCGATCGGCTCTTGTTGAAGGACCCGAAAGACCTGCGGATGCAGTTGCCGAATCGCCCGCGCCCGTTCGCGCCGGCCGGGGATTTCGCGAAGTACCTCGTGACGATGTGCCAGCACGCTGGCCTGTCCGTGTCGGTCGAGGATTTCCTGTTCTATCGGCACAGCCGATGGATTCACGGGAAGAGCCACGGCCTCCGCCGGGCGCGGGCCAAGGTCACATCGGGTCAACTCTTCGTGATGTACACGGAGCTGCGGCGGGGGGAAACACCGGCCTTGTTCCTCGCCATCCTTCGCACGCGCGGGTACGTTCCGTGGACGGATCGGCCGCTCGTCGTTCGGGTACAGGGCGCGACCCAGCTCGGTCTCGATCTGGAGGTCGCAGCCAAGCCGGTCATCTCTTGAGAGGGAGATGGCCGGTATTTTTTTTACGTTGAAAAGGGCGCTTGGGCGCCACCCTTAGGTCTTCGTCGTCGGTTTTTCCGCGTCGTTTTTCTGTTCCGGTTCTCGTTGGAACACTCTAACATACGACTTCAATTCGTGCAACCACCTCGAGCCGAGTTCCTTGAAATCGATCTTGACCAGCTTGGTGGTAAAATCCCAGCGCTGGTTTTTGTGAATAAGTTTGCCGATTATCGGCGGGGTCAGCATGTCGGAGAATTCGATCGTCAGTTTTTCATTGGTTGTCCCCTCGACCGTCGACTTCGCCACGGCGATACTCGAGATCGACGTTTTTTGGGCGAGGAGGCGAATTTCGAGGAGGTCAAAAAGATTACGGAGCGGTTCGGGCAAATCCCTTTCACCAAAGGCCTTTCTCTTGAATTCGCGAAGCTCCTCAATCGTCACGAAGTTCGCCATTTCTTGATAGAGTTTCAAGCGCTTCGGTTCGGAGGGGGTGAGCGATTTGGGAATGCCGATGTCGAGCGGCAGATCGATGATGATGTCGCGGAGCGGCTCCTGCTTGATGCCGGTCTTGAGTTCCTCGATGGCTTGGGCGAGCAAACGCGTGTAGAGGTTGAGCCCGATCGCGGTCACCTGCCCGTGCTGTTCCTTCCCGAGGATGTTTCCGGTGCCGCGAATTTCGAGGTCGCGGAGGGCGAGCTGGAATCCGGCCCCGAGCGCCTGGGCTTCGTGCAGCGCTTGGAGGCGTTTCTTCGGCCCGGCCCCGAGTTTCGCCGAGTGGTAAAGGAAATAGGCGTAGGCCTGCCGGCTGCCGCGACCGATCCGTCCGCGCAGTTGATAGAGCTGGGCCAGACCGAACCGTCCGGCGTTCTCGACGATCAGGGTATTGACGTTCGGGAGATCGAGTCCGTTCTCGATGATGGTTGAGCAGACGAGGACCTGGATCTTGCCGGTATCGAACCGCGCCATTACGTCGGACAGACCCTGCTCGTCCATCTGTCCGTGGGCGTAAGCATAGCTCGCCACGGGTACAAGTTTCTGAAGTTTTTGCATCGCCAGTTCGATCGTCTCGACGTGGTTGTAAACGTAGTAGACCTGTCCACCGCGAGCGATTTCCTTCCGGATGGCCATGGTCACAATGTCCTCGGCGTAGGGCTGGATGATCGTTTCGATCGGCAGTCGTCCTTCGGGCGGCGTTTCGATGATGCTGACATCGCGGATCCCGGACAGCGCAAAGTTCAGGGTCCGCGGAATCGGCGTGGCGGTCAGCGTCAAGACGTGGGCCTGTTTCCGCAGCTCTTTGAGTTTTTCCTTGTCGCGGACGCCGAAGCGTTGCTCTTCGTCGATGATGATCAGCCCGAGGTCCTTGAACTTGACGTCTCTCGAGAGGAGGCGGTGCGTGCCAATCACCATGTCCACATCGCCGGTCGCCAGCCGGGCCAGGGTGGCCTGCTGTTCTTTTTCGCTCTTGAAACGGCTTAAGAGCTCGATCTTCACCGGCAAGCCGTGGAGGCGGTGGACGAAGGTGTCGTAGTGCTGCTGGGTGAGAATGGTCGTCGGCGAGAGCACGGCGACCTGTTTTCCGCGCACGCCGGCACGCAGCGCCGCGCGGATGGCGACCTCGGTCTTGCCGAAACCGACGTCGCCGCAGACCAGCCGGTCCATCGGCGTATTCTTCTCGAGGTCGCGAAAGACGTCGTCAATCGTGGCCGCTTGGTCTTCCGTTTCCTGATACGGGAAGGACGACTCGAGCTGGCGTTCTTCATCGGTCGTGCCGCTAAGGGACGGAGCTTTGGCGGTCGCCCGTTCGGCGTAGAGCTTGAGGAGCGCCTGCGCCAGCGCCAGCGTTTCTTCCTTGATCTTCCGCGTCAACTGGTACCAGTTCGAACCGGAGAGGCGATGGAGCTTCGGATTGGCGACGCCGATGTATTTCGAGATCTTGTCCGCCGCTTCGACCGGGACGAACAACTTGTCGCCACCGGCGTATTCGAGCGTGAAGTACTCGCGCTCGTGACCGTCGACCTGCTGCTTCGTCATTCCTAGGAACCGCCCGATGCCGTGATCAAAATGCGTGACGTAGTCGCCGGACTTCAGTTCGGCCAGGAAGACCAGGTCGACACGCTGCCTCCCGCTGACGCGGACCGGCGGTTCTGGGCGACCGAAAATTTCCTGATCAGTCAGGAATAGTAATTTCTGTTTGGCGCTGCTGAAGCCGGTGAGCGCCGCAGTGGGATACGAAATGTGCTCAATCGGCGGGGGCGGGAGCTTGAGGTGCTCGAAGAGCGCCGCGATCTCGGTCGGCCGTTGAGTGCCGATACCAACGTTCCACCGCTCGTCACGGTAGTGCCGGAGATCCTTGGCCCAAGCCTTGAGGTCACGGTGGTAGAAGGGCGCCTGATGGAAGTCGAGCGCCAACGCCGCGTCGTCGGCGAAAGTCTCGAAGACGATCGCGGCATAGGGCTTCAGCGTTTCCTGCCAGCGTTCCCAGCGCGGGGCAATCGCCGACAGTTGCTCGGGGTCGGAGAGAATGAAGAGCGTTTCCTCCGGCTGGAGATACGAGAACAGCGTCGCCCCGGAATTCGTCGGCAGTTGAGCCGGTGCGATCGTGATCTCGCTCTGGAATGAGGATTTTTTCGCGCCGTTCATCAGGCGAATGCCGGCGAGGGTATGACCGTCAAATTCGCAGCGAATGGCGTGCGGCGTGTCAAGCGGGAAAATGTCGAGCACCCCGCCGCGCCGGGCGAAGGTGCCTTCCGTCACCGCCGTCGATTCCATCACATAGCCGCTCCGGACGAGCTGTTGACTCAATTCCGCCGGTCGTCGCAGTTCCCCGGTTTTCAGCGTGATCGTGTAGTCGCGCCAGGCCGGACGGGGCAGGACCGAACGTTCAAAGGCGCTGACGCTGGCGACGAGGAACAGCGGTTGGCGTACCGCGAAGCGGCGGAGCAGGCGCGCCAAGTCCTTTTCCGCGAACAGGAATGGTTCGCCGACCGGTAGTTTCCAGAAGTCGAGTTGGCGGGCAATCACCTCGGCCTCCGCCTCGTCGCTCCCTAGCCAAATCCGGCACCTCCGCCGATCGTCGTTTGGCAGGCGGCTGACGAGTAAGGTCTTGGCGCTTAATGGACCGACACCGGTGACCAGCCGCATCTTCGTGGTCTCATCCGGTAGGAAAGCCGCGGGTTGATCCAGCAGTGGAAATAACAGCTCGGTTCGTAGATGTGTCCGACGTTTCGTCATAAGCGACGGTCTAGCTTAGGGCTTGGCCCCGGTCCTAAGACTACGGGGTTTCGCTCAATATTTTCCCTTGGCTCAGCCAATTTTCATGAAAATTCTGGTCGAATTTACAGTCTGGGATTGACAGGGTTTTTTCGTTTTGCTAGGATAATTCCTTGCTCTCACGAAGCTCGTTCGAAAGAGATTTTCGCAGTACCCACGCTCCTACTTACAAGCGGCGGCGGGAGCCACCCCTCCTAAGCTTCCGAAGCCAGAGCTAAGGTTTGTGTCGTTTTCGGCATGAATCTTACGCTTGTAAGTAGAATTGTGGGTATTCGAAGGTGGACACATCGGGGCGCGGAAGCCACCGTTACCAGTCGGTAATACCGACGAGCATGTTCGCCCTGCTGCTGTGGGGTCGGGAACGGGACGCAGTGCCCGGGTGCGGCCTCCGGAGCTGCGTTACCAACCGACCCCTGTTCGTCTCGAAAGGGCCTGGCATGGGTTCACATCAGCCATGTTGCAGCTGCCCCCTGGGCGCGCCCTACTTTTTTGTAGTTAATTCAGCTATCAAACGAGCACAAGCTTGAGCAATGATACCGTCGGACTTGGCCAACCGCTGCTCTTCCTCAGCTGTAAAGTCTTGCAGGACGTAGTCTTCGGCCGGGAGGTTGTGGTCGCGGTTGCTGCCGACGCCCAGGCGCAGGCGGTGAAAAGCTCTTGAACCGAGAGATCGGATGATTGACTCGACGCCTTTGTGACCGGCCGCTCCACGGTCAAGTGCCTCCCGCAGCTCGCCGAGCGGAAGATCAACGTCGTCGTGAACGATCCAGACCTGGGCGAGCGGAAGCTGGTAGAATTTGACGAAACGCGCGACCGGACCGCCGCTCTCGTTCATGAAGGTCTGTGGTTTGAGGGCCACTAACCTTGCTCCTGGGTAGGCGCCCGTGGCAAAGATGATGTCGCGCTCGCGCTTCCATGCTGACCAGGCGGCAGCCTCCCGCTGCACGAGTTCGTCGAGGACGCGCCAGCCGAGGTTGTGCCGCGTGCGTGCATACGTAGGTCCGGGATTACCCAAACCGACGATCAGGGTGCGGCTCGTCCGGTTAGAAATTTTTCTATTCTGTCGTTCGTCTTGAGGGTTGTGCTTAGGGGTGGCCATGAGAATTTCTGCCGGGGTTCACGATGGAGACAATCTCCTGGTTGAGGTCAGCGACTTGACGTAGTCCTGGCCGATGACAATCAGGATGTCAGTCCCTGGCGGTGGCGTCGGCAGAGGGGGAAGGTTGACGTTTGGCACGTCGCCCCGGTTGACGAGTTGGTGAGGATCGAGCAGCCGCGGGAGGTTGGAAATACTCCTGACGCCAAGCATGGTTTCAAGAACCTGCACCGTCGCCGCTTTCTCCCCGCGCGAGTAGTCGTAGATGCGGGTCGATGACTGGGGTGCTTCCGGTTTCGCATCGACCGTCGGGGATTTGAGACCGAGCGAGGCGAGCTTATCAGCTAAAGATTTCCCCGACCCCGATCGGCTGGTGGCGTCGGCAATTGTAATACGTGCCGATTCTTTCAGGAGTTCCGGCTCCAGAAAAATGTTTCGGGCGATCGTTTTTACCGTCTCGAACGTCCCGTCTTTGGGCAGGAGGAGGAAGGCGCCGTCGAGACCGGTGGCTTCCTTAAGCGGACCATCCGGACCGCTTTCCAAGACGCGGCTGATGGTTTCGTCAGCCCCGCCCTCGCGGACGAGTTTGCCGAGCCGGAGGAGCTCCCAGAGTTCCAGGTTTGTTCGGGTGTGGGAACCAAGCGAGCTCGAGACCGCGCCGACCTTGACTGGATTGAGAATCGTCCCGATCGAGAAGGCCTTATCGCGAATCGCCTCGAGCACTAGCTGTTGACGACGACTCCGCGCAAAGTCCGAACCCTCGCCGTTACTGCCATGTCGGGAGCGGACGAATTTGAGGGCGGTCGCGCCGTCCATGGTCTGCTGTCCGGCGGTGAAGCGGATGGTCTCGACGCCAAAGTTTGCGGTCGGGTACTGACGGTCGACGAAACTCCGTTCGACGCTGACCGTGATGCCACCGAGATTGTTGACGATGTCCGCGAAGCCGGCGAAGTCGATACGGACGAAGTGATGAACGGTCTGGCCGGTGATTTTCTCGACCAGATCGGCGGTCAACTGTTCGCCGCCGCCGGGGTAGCGGATGTCTTTACCAAAAGCGTTGGCGTTGTTAATCTTCCGCGTGCCGTAGCCAGGAATCTCGACCGCCAGGTCGCGCGGAATCGAGAGCAGCGCGATCTGCCCGGTCGAGGGTTTGACGCTGGCCAGAATGATGGTATCGGTGAGCAGCGGGCCCTCGTGACCAGGGCCGCCGATGCCGAGGAGGAGAACATTGATCCGGTCATCCCCCTCGCCCGGCAGTTGAGCATCCCGGTTAGCGACCAGTCGACCGATTTGGGTGAAGACTGATACCCGGGCGTTAGAGTCGGTCGTGGTGTTGACGGCCGCGAGGAGCCGGTAGCCGAGCAGGCCGACGAACCCGATGAGTGCCAGCGCGAACGCGCCGCCAATCTTCCACCAATACAAACTTGTCCGCGGTCGAACTGGTTCGGTCGGCGGTGGCGCGGGACTTGACGGTTGTTGTTTGTGCAAACGCGGAATCGGCATGTCGGTCGTGCCGTCGTATGGGAAGTATAGGACGGAGAGCGAACTGCGGTCAATACCGCGAGGCCCGTCCGTCCCAGGAAGGTCGAGCAGCCGATGGCGGAATGACAGTGGCTGTTTACCCTTGCTTGACGCGAAAATTCGTGGTACAATTTGCGTACTTTGTGCTAAGGTTAGTGTTTTTTTGAACGGCCGATGGCCTTTTAGTAACCGACGGCGTTGAGGGGTGATGACCAAAACACCTCAAGCACCTAGGGAGCGCGCCGTTTCCGGCCCAGCCGCCTGCCTGGTCGCATAGCTCAGCTGGTTAGAGCGCGCCGTTCACATCGGCGAGGTCCCTGGTTCGAGCCCAGGTGCGACCACCAGCGAGCAGGCGGGTTGCAGAGGCCGAATGGAGGAGCTTGACCTGGGCCGATTGGACAGTCTGTCTTCATAAAGTATTTCGATACGCATGGTAAAAAGTAAGGAAGCGAACGAGGATTCCGTTCGGAGTCGAACCGCCGTTCGCGAAGTCACCCGCGCACCCTTAAGTAGCCGGCGGAACGTCGTTCCGACGTTTTCGGAATCGGTCGGTTCGTTCATCGTCGAGGTCGCGAAGGTGGTCATCATCGCTCTCGCCATCATCATTCCGGTCCGGTACTTTCTAATTCAGCCCTTTTACGTCAAGGGCGCGTCAATGGAACCGAATTTTTACGATAAGGAGTATCTCGTCGTTGACGAAATCTCCTATCGCTTCGGATCGCCTGAACGCGGCGATGTGGTCGTCCTCCGGAATCCTCGCCACGAGTCGGACTTTTTCATCAAACGAGTCGTTGGATTGCCGAATGAGCGCGTTGAGGTCATCAACGGCGAGGTGAATATCTACAATCAGGATTTTCCGACCGGCCTGACGCTCGACGAAAGCGCCTATTTGCCAGCCGGGGTCAAGACCGTTGGCACGATTGACGTTACCCTCGCTCGTGATCAGTACTTCGTGCTCGGCGATAACCGTGAGTCGAGTTTGGATTCGCGGTACTTCGGGGCAGTCCAACGACGTGAGATCGTCGGGCGGGCGTGGATTCGCGCCTGGCCGGTCACTCGCGCCAAGATTTTTAAAACCCCGGACTACACCCCGGCGCCTTCACTCAATCCGTGATGCCAACGCTTCAGAAATCCAACCCGCCAGAAGCCACGCTTCCGCCGGGGGAGCAAGAGAAGCCGAAGGGTCAGCCGCAACTGCTGCGGGGAA
This sequence comes from Candidatus Microgenomatus auricola, assembly GCA_005239865.1. Classification (GTDB taxonomy): domain Bacteria; phylum Patescibacteriota; class Patescibacteriia; order SBBC01; family SBBC01; genus Microgenomatus_A; species Microgenomatus_A auricola_A. The sequence continues at coordinate 19,633 of SBBC01000046.1, read as the reverse complement.
TGAAGGACATCCTGCCGCCGGACGAACCCTATTGGATAGCCGTGCGCCACGAGGTCGAGGACGTCGCGCATCGCGCTGGGTTCCAGCGGATCGAGACACCGATTCTTGAATCGGCGAATCTGTTCATGCGCACAGTCGGCGCGGAGACCGATATCATCGAGAAAGAGATGTACACGTTCGTCGACAAAGGGGGGGACAAAGTGGCGCTCCGTCCGGAGAACACGGCCGCCGTTGCCCGCGCCTACCTTGAACACGGAATGGCCGCCTTACCGCAGCCGGTTCGCCTGTTCTACATCAGTCCCTTCTTCCGCCACGATCGGCCGCAGGCCGGGCGCTACCGACAGTTTTGGCAGCTCGGGTTCGAGGTCTTGGGCGATGCCCACCCGGTCGTTGACGCGCACCTCATCTACCTGGCCGCCTCGCTCTATCGTCCGTTTCAGGTTCCAGTGACCATCGAGATCAACAGCCTCGGCGATCAGGCTTGCCGACCGGCCTACGTCAGGCAGATTACCGAGTACTTCAAGGCGCGGAAGAATTCGTTGTGCGAGGATTGCAAACGCCGGCTGCAGAAGAATCCGCTACGGATTTTCGACTGCAAGGTGGCAGACTGTCAGGCGGTGGCACAAGACGCGCCGCAAATTGTTGACCATCTGTGTGAGCAATGCAAAGAGCATTTTATCCGCGTGCTCGAATACCTCGGCGAGCTGGAAGTACCCTACGCGCTCAATCCGCGGATCGTCCGCGGGCTCGAGTACTACACGCGGACAGTCTTCCAGATCTATGAGGAGACAGCGGCGGAGGGGACGGGGCAAACCGATCTCGGCGGCGGCGGTCGCTACGACGATCTCCTTGAGCAACTTGGCGGACGACCGGTTCCGGCGGTCGGATTCGCGGCTGGCGTTGAGCGGCTGATCATCAAGATGCGCGAGCGACAGTTTGTGCCGCCCCCGCCTGCGCCGCCCGAGATTTTCCTCGCCCAACTTGGCGAGTTGGCGCGGAAGAAGACGCTGAAACTCTACGACGTCCTACGGTCGCTGAACATCGGCGTGGCGGAATCGTTCTCAAAAGATGGTCTGAAGCCACAACTCGAAGTGGCCAATCGGCTGGGGGTGAAATTTGCCCTCATCATCGGGCAAAAGGAGATCATGGACGGCACCATCCTCATTCGCGACATGGAGAGCGGCATTCAGGAAGTGGTTGATTACAAGAAGGTCGTGCCGGAAATTCAGAAACGTCTGGCTAAAACGAACGGTCCGCCGAGCAGGGGCATGGTCAAAGGGGGTGAACCGCCACGCGCGACAGACGGAATACCAGCGCCATGAGTCCGTTAGAAATTTTACTCCGAGTTTGCGTTGAGTACAAGTCCATCAACAGTCGTTCATGAGAATTTCCAACGGAGCGAGAAACGACTGCCTGTTTTGCCAGATCGTGGCCGGCACGGTGCCGTCAACGAAGGTCTACGCGGATCAGCGGGTGGTGGCATTTGAGGACATCCATCCGGCCGCACCGGTGCATGTGTTGCTGGTGCCGCGAAAACATATCGCCTCGGTCGCCGATCTCGAGCCAGCGGACGAGCAGCTTGTGGGCGAGATGGTCTGGCGGGCAAAACTCATCGCGGCCGAGCGAGGAGTTGCCGAGGATGGCTACCGCCTGGTGTTCAACGTACGGAAGCATGGCGGACAGGTGATTGATCATCTCCACCTTCATCTCCTCGGCGGGAAACGGCTAGGATCGATGACGTGAGGTCTAGCGGTTTGTGAGGTTGATGAGAGGTTTAAGCTCGTTAGTAAATCCACGAATCCTCCAAACCGCCAGCCCGCTAAACCGCCATGTTTTTTGACCGACACGCGGTTTTATGGTATATTGAGCGCGATATTTTTCTGTGTATGACACTGTACGATGCCATGAGCACAATGACTCCCGGGAGGTGATACGCTTGGTTGAAGTTCGAAGAAAAGACGGAGAATCGGTCGAGTCCCTGCTGCGGCGTTTTACGAAACGGGTGCAGCAGAGCGGTGTTTTGATTCGGGCGAAGAAGGCGCGGTTTTACGAACCGCCAAAGACCAAGCGCGAGGTCCGCGCGGACGCCCTACGGCGGAAGGGAATTCGCGAGCGGAAGGAATATCTTCGGAAGATCGGCAAACTCGAGGAATTTTATCCCCGCACCGGAAAGCGCCCGCCGCCCCTTCCGCGCATTCCCCGGACCCCATGAGCTTGCAGCAAAGGATCGAAGGCGATTACAAGCAGGCGTTCAAGGCGAACGACCGCGCGGTTGTTTCGGCCTTGCGGATGCTGAAGTCCTCGATCAAGAATCGGGAGATTGAGGTGGGCCGAGAGCTGACTGACGAGGAAACGACGGAGATGGTCGGCCGCGAAGTCAAGCGTCGCCGGGAAGCGCAGGCACACTACGTCAAAGGCGGGCGGGAGGACTTGGCGATGCAGGAGGCGAATGACGTCGCGGTGTATCAGCGCTACCTTCCCGAGCAGATGACGGAGGCGGAGCTCAACCAGGTGATCGCGGAAACCGTGGCCTCTCTCCAGGCCCAAGGACCGAAGGATTTCGGAAAGGTCATGGCGGCGGTCATGGCGGCGGTCAAGGGTCGCGCGGACGGCCGGGCGGTCCAAGCCAGCGTGAAACAGGCGCTCGGCGCATAACATCGTCAACTCGAATGGAGCGAAAACCAAACCGGCACAGCAACATCCTCCGGTGGACTGCAGTCGCCCTCGGCCTGGCCGCGGCGGTTGCGTTTTCAACGAGCGTCGTCGCACAGACACGCTTTACGATCGAAGACATCGGCAGCACCGTCGGCTTGGGGACCGCTGACCTGAAGGAAACAATTATCAACGTCATCCGCTGGGTGCTCGGCATCCTGGCCTTGGTGGCGGTGAGTTTCATCATGTATGGCGGCTACCTGTGGCTGACCGCGGCTGGCAACGTTGAGCGGATCCAGAAGGCGAAACGCGTCATTTTGAACGCGGTCATCGGTCTGGTGATTGTCCTTATTTCTTGGGCGATCGTGTCGTTCGTGGCGAAAACGTTTTTGAAGGTTTCGAGTGGGGGACCGGGTCCCAAGCCGCCAATTTGCTTTCCTGGCTCACCCGATCCGCAATGCGCCATCGGCACGGTCGGGTTTGAAATCCGCTCGATCACCACTGACTGCCAGAACGCCGATCTCGGCGATTATCGTCACAAGGTCTTCCTCTGCAGCGCGATCAACGTCACGTTCAACCGAGCGGTCAACGGCGCGACCGTCCAGAATGCGGTTGAGACCGCGACTCCGAAATTGGTGGTTGAGAAATGCGACGACGCCGATCCGGCCAATCCAGACAACGAACCGGCCTGCAACCTGCTTTCGATCGCTCCGGACGGCGCTCTCGACGGTTATCCCGGTGATCCGGTAAAAAACGAACAGCGCTTCACCGACGCGGCGCCCTCGCGCGCCGGCGCCGAATGGGTGGCCCGACTCAACAACACCGGCAAGAGCATGACGTTCTTCCATGTCCCGACGCTCTTTGAAAAAGATTCGTGGTATCGGGTGACCATCCCGAAGTCAATCGAGGATGTCCTAGGACGGAAGATCTCGGCCTGCCGGAAGAACGTGGCTGATCCCGGCATTGACGGCTGCATTGATCAAGGGAACGCCTACACCTGGAACATGCAGACGGGCACCGAAGTTGATACGACCGCACCGCAGGTCAGTTCGGCCTATCCTGACGTCCGCTATCTCCTCGAACCAGGTAAGGGCTACACCCCGGACCAAAACGTCCCGCGTTCGCCGCTCATCAACTTGATGTACGATCAGGCGATTTTAGCGCCGACGCAGGTGCAGATCATTGCGTTCTCGACGCCGCCGGATCCAGTCACCGGCCAGGGCGGGGCGCTCGGGAGCGCGGTCAACCAGACTGACTATACGGTTACGGCCGGAGACGACGGGCGGTCGGTGTTAATGACGGTCAAGACCGACAAGCCGCTGGAGAAATTCACCTGGTACAAGGTGGTGGTGGCCGGCGTGCTTGATTTGTGCAGCAATGCCCAGTCGCCCGAGCCGTTCGAATGGGTGTTTGAGACGAACGACGTTGTGGCTGACATTGCCGACCACTACCCGCGGAACGGCACCGGACTAGACGGATCGCCTGGCGCTTGCGAGGACACTCCGGTGTTCATCCGATATACGGTTTCGATGTACGATCCGGCAACCGGAAACTGCCAAGTCAATCCCGACCCGACCGTCGGCAGTTATGTCACCGCCGGTTACTTAAGCCCAGATCCGGCTGTCGGAACGAAAGCGCTGAACGTCGATCCGAGCAGCGATCCGGCATACCGATGCAACAATTTGGCGCCGGGCGAGCGGTGTCCCTATGAGCAACTGTGCAAAATGTACTCGTTCAAGCCGGAAGCCCCGGATTCGGTATTGAAAGTCAATACGACCTACAAAGTGGGTGTTGATAATCGTTACCAAATCAACGATGCAGGCGATACCCTGCGTTTCGGCGAGGGGTTGCCAGCCGGACCCCCGTCGCGTGGTGATTGGCACTTCGGCGTCGCGCCCGCTGGGCAGTGCGTCAACCGTCCGGTGATCACACGGATCGATCCGCCGGAAGGCACGGACGGTCAGTGTCTGACCGTTCAGGGCTACGGTTTTGACCCGGAGAAGAACGGTCGGGCTGGCGGTGATGATCTCCTCTACGATGGCGCGACACAGCCGGATTTGGCCTGGTCCGATCAAGTCATCACGACTGAAGCACCGGGCGGGCCGCCGGCGGATGCGGCGCTTGATCCCGGACCACACCTCTACCAGGTCAAAGCGCAGTTTCCAGCGCCGTTCGGCATCCTGGAAAGTAACCAATTCCCGTGGACGAAAAAGAACGGTCCGGATTCGAATGGCCCGTGTCTCATCTCCCTGGAACCGAATGCTGGTTTTCGCGGTTCGGACTTCAAGGCGAAAGGGAAGCGGTTCAATCCTGCGTCAACCACAAAGAAAATCAATTTCAGCGGAGCCAGCAACCCGTCGTTCAACCAGTGGAAAGACAACGAAATTACGAGTATTGTGGTTCCGGCTGATGCGGTTGATGGGCTTCACGACGTCAGCGTTGAGAATGACGCCGGCAGATCAAACGAACTTCCGTACACGGTCAAACCGATTCCGCCCGACCAACCGATTGTCATCAGTCGCTGGCCGAGTTGCAGCACCTCCTGTTCTAACGCCGACATCGGTGCGCAGTTCAGCGTGGACGTAGAGCCGGCGTCCCTGGGTGCCGCCGGCGCGCTGGCGCTCAAAGCTTGCGATAACGAAAATTGTAATTCATTTTCTGGCGGGTTGGTTGCGATGAACGTTGTCTACGACGGCGCTCCCAGCTTCATCGTCCACATCCTGCCCCAGGCCTCGTTGGCTCCTGGTCAATGGTTCCGGGTGGTGTTGAAGAACTCAATCAAGGGTTCGACCCCGCCTTCAAACGGCAACTTGGGCGGCTTGAACTATGACGATAACGGCGACGGCACGAACGACGCCTATTCCTGGATCTTCAGAACCGCGGCTGCGGGTGCGCAAGGGTGCGCGCTCAACCGGGTGACGGTCAAACCAAACACCGCGACGATGCGTCGCATCAACGAAACCAAGCCATACTCGGCTGAGGCCTATACCGAACCGAACGAGTGCAGCGCCAGCGGTCAGCTTATCAATCCGACCACGCTCGGCTGGGACTGGACTGCCGACGTGAACTACGCCACCGTCGCGAAGAACCCACCACCGAATCCGCCGGACGACGACTGGAACGCGATCGTCACGGCCAAGAACGAGACCGTTCCCAACACCACCGAGATTTGCAGTCAGGCGACGGACAGCGGCCGCGGCATCACGAAGAACGGTTGCGGCACTCTGACCATTGACCTTTCGTTCTGTGAAGACGACACCGATTGCGAGGCTGGCGGGCTGTGCATCGGCAGTATTTGCGATCAGGCGACGCACCGCTGCTCGCCGCTCATCAAGAACATCCAGCCGGTACGCGGAGAAATCGGAACGTGGGTGCAAATCAACGGCTGCTACTTCGGGAACTACGTCCGTGGGACCTGCCAGGGCGGGACCGACGACGGGAAGGCCTGTGATGTCAACCCGGACTGCAGCAGCCAGAACTGCCAGGGCGGCAGCGCCGTCATTTTCACCAACAATAAGCGCGGGCGCTGGCCCAACCCACCGCTCTGCGGCGCGCCGTCAACGCAGTGGGGTCAATCCTCGATTTTGAGCGAGGTGCCGGATCGTGATAATGCCAGCCTCAACGCCATCGACGGCCCACTCGCGGTGCACCGACAGGACGGCCAGGTCTCGAACGCCTCAAGCGGTTTCACGGTTGATCCGCTGGTGAAGGTCCCGGGCATTTGCAAGATCTCGCCGCGCGGCGGGGCAGAGGGGACGGACGTCAAGCTCTTCGGTCAGAACTTTGGGACGCGCGACCCGACCGACAAGGTAATGTTCTATCGAGAACACGACGCGTCGTGCGTCGGGACATGGACCGAAACCGAGGCCATGTGTCGGGCGCCGAACGGGATTGAGAACAATCCGGGCGTTCCGCCTTACGAGTTTCCGGCAGGGAAAGCTTGGGAGAAGAACGAGGTGGCGCTTCTCGCTGACAGCCAGTGGAGCAACGTCGTCAACTTCGACGTCACCCCGCCGGGCTGTTTGGTCTGTGGCGCGGACAGTGAGTGTTCGGCGCCAGCGCCGGTCTGCGGGTATGGTAAGGGCGGCGCTTCGGGATGTTGCGTGGCTAAGCCGATGGTCACGGATACGAATCCGACCGACGGACAAATTAACGTCTGTCGTAATTCCATCGCCACCGCCACCTTCGATCGGGCGATGGACGGGAACACTATTACGACGTCGTCAGTTCACCTTCAGACCGAACAGTTGATTGTTTTGCCCGGCGGCGGCCGCGGCGTGGCTTTTCGAGATGTTCTGGGTTACGGTGTCCGGTACGATGCCCCCAGCCGTACCGTGAGCATTTCGCCGCCTGGCGGATTGTTTGAGAAAAACACGCGGTACAAAGTCGTTTTGAGCAGTGGCGGCGTGATCAGAAGCTCGGAGGGCGGGGGACTCGATCAATTTGAGTGGACGTTCACTTCGGCTGATACCGACGGTCCGTGCAAGTTGACGCGTTGCGAGGTGGCGCCGTCCACTTGGATTTTCCCCAAGGTGGCGTCGAAAACGTTCAGCGTTCGCGCGCTGACCGATGGCAAGGCCGTCTTGAGCGAGGTACCGGGAGTGTATGAGTGGGAGTGGGAGTGGAACATGATCAAACCGCCGGACATTGCCGACTTTAATCCGGTGCCTGGTGACACCGATACGGCATCGGTGGACTCAAAGCCGGTCAAGGGGAATACCGTCGTCGTGGCGAAAGCCAAGCCAACCAGTCCGGCGCAAGGCTTGACGACACCGGTCCTGTGTTCAGCTTCGATCAAGAGTACTGCTTGCGAAAAACCATGGCTCTTCCAGGACGGCGTCGGTAATTGCTCGCTGGTTGAAGCCGGCGCGTCGTGCACCGACTTCCACTTCAAGATGGACTACTGCCTGGACGACGGCTTGCCGAATCTCAACTTCGATGGCGGTTCGTACCAATACACGGTGACGGCGACCCGCGGTCGTGAAGAGAATGCGTATCTCTTGAAAGAATACCTGTTCAAGGAACTCGATCCGAACAGCCGCGATGCGATCGGTATTCGGATCTACGACAACACCGAGGGACTTTCAGCCCCGGAGTGGTACAACAAGTTTGCACCCAACCCCGCCTCGCCGTCGTCGCTCGCGGTTGACGGTTACGACGCGATCAAGGATGGCACGACGGTCTACGTCGCGGCCACGAACTACGATGGCTCGAATTTTCAAAATCTCATCTTCCTCATTTCCTACAATCAAGGAGCGGCGGAAAAGATCGTCACCATCTACCGGCAACTCCTCGAGAGCGTGTTCTTCAACACCAACGTCACGACCATGTGCAACGGCGTGGAAAGCCACAAGGTATGCGTTCAACGCGACCTCCTACGCTTGGCCGCATTGAAAGACACGCTCGAATACCTCCGGGCGTACAAAACGAAGAATGGTACATATCCGAAACTCGAATCCGGGTCGTACCTGCCGCAGCTCTCCTTCTCGGTTTGGCCGTCGTGGCAACAAACGCTCGGCAACGAGCTGGGAAAGCGGCTGACGCTTGATCCCAAGAATAAAATTGTGAATTGTCCGCCCAGCCAGGCGCAGGACGGGACGTGCTGGAACGAAACGGACAAGAAGTTCATCTGTCCGAGCACCGGCGTTTGCGTCGGCGGCCAACTGGACGGCAACCTGTGCTCGAGCTTCACCGACTGCGACAGCGGCGTGTGCGAAAAGTCGCATATCCTCGGATACCAAGCGGATCCGAGCGGCGCAAATGTGACACTCTACGCAAACTTGGAGTATGATGGAAGCGGGTGGGTCCGCCCGCCTTCGGGCAGGCTGTGCTCCTCACCCTCCGATTGCCAGTGCTTCAACTACTACGTCAATCCCTAGTCAACGCATGGATCGATCAGAACAATCATCATTGCCGGGTCGCGCACTTCTTCGTATAATAGTCATCGGAGTGGCGGTTGTGGTCGTGGTCGGCGGAGTCCTCTGGCTGGTCCAGCGCACGCCGGAGCAGGGGAACAATGAAAATGCGACGACGACGGCTCGAGAAACGGTCAACACCGCCCCGCCATTCGATACGCGATTCGGCGCACCGCCAGCCGATGCGGACCAGGACGGCTTGACGAACGATGAAGAGACAGCCCTCGGCACCAATCCGACTGACCCTGACACCGATCGCGACAACCTGACCGATTACGACGAGGGACGACTCTACCGATCGGACCCCCTGAAGTCGGACAGCGACGGCGACGGTAACCCGGACGGGGCGGAGGTGCAGAAGGGCTTTAGCCCGACCGGTCCGGGGAAGCTGTTCGAACCCAACCCGGCCTTGATCAACACCACACCCTAAGCATCCTAACCGAGAGGAGAACCATCGTATGTTCGAAAACCAGTCACCGTCATATCAACCGCAGGTTCCCGCTCCGCCGCAGCCGCCGCCGGCTCCACAGGAGGTTCACACCATGCCGGAGCGTTTTCTCGACAGCACGACGCCTGGCGGCCCCCCCGGCGGAGCGCCGTCCGGCGGTCGCGGCAAGAAGGTTCTCATCGTGGTGACTGTGGCGGTGGTGCTCGGCGGACTTGGCGCTGGCGCCTGGTACTACTTCTCCCGACTGGCAGCTACCAACGTCAATGGCAATGCCAACGTGACGACGAACGCGAATCTCAACGCCAATCGGAACACGAATGCGAATCTTAACCTCAACGCCAACCTGAACGCGAATCTCAACGCCAACGCCAATCTCAACACGAATGCAAACGTAAACGCGAATCTCAACCTCAACCTCAACGCCAATGCGAACGTGAACACTAATACCAACACCAACACGAGTACCACCACCGGTTCGCCGCTCCCGACCTCGACCGATAGCGACAACGACGGTTTGACCGACGTCGAGGAGCCGGTCTACGGCACGCAGGCGAACAGTAGCGACACCGACGGCGACGGGTTCATTGACGGCATGCGCACGCTGGCCAACGGTAAGATCGAGGGTGAGGTGTACAACGGCTACTGCCCGACGCAGAAGGGAAGTCTCCGTCTCGACGACGCGACTTGCGACCGCATGCGCACGTACACGAATTCGACATTCAACTACGCCTTGTGGGTGCCGAAGAACTGGTTGGCGCAGGCAACCTCATCCGACGACAAAACCGTCATCATCACTCCGGATATCGCGACCACCGAGTTCTTCCAGGTGACGGTCCTTGATAATCTGACGCAGCTCTCCGCCCGCAACTACTACCTCAACCTCAATCCTGGCGTGGATGGGTCGAAATTGACCGATCTCCCCATCAACGGCTTGGACGGCGTCTTGAGCTTAGACGAGAGCGCGGCTTACTTCGCCAAAGGGACGAAGCTCTATATCGTCAGTTACAACACCAGCGCTTTAACCAAAGTCAACCTTCGCGCGACGTTCATCGCCATCTACCGTAGCTTCCATCTGGTCTCTGGCACGTCGACGAACACGAACACTAACGCCAATTTCAACACCAACACGACGACCAACGCCAACGCGAACAGCAACGTTAATACCAATACCAACGCCACGTCGGGTAGCACGAATCCGCCAATTGTCGCGTATTAGTCCGTATGTCGTGTGAGGTGGCGTATCGCGTTCGTGCTCCTCATACGAAAGCCCGATGGACACGGCTGGTGAACGCCGCGCTGAAGACGCTCCACCACAACCCGGCGACTACGAACGTCTCGCTGGCGTTCATCGGTGACCGGGAGATGCGCGCCCTGAATGCGCGATTCCGAAACCAGCCACAGACCACCGACGTCCTGTCGTTTCCCGGCAGCGGCCGAGAACTCGGTGAAGTCCTTGTAGCGGTGCCGCTGGCGAGGCGTCAAGCCCGACACTACGGCCACCCACTCGGCGACGAACTCGATCTCTTGGTGGTCCACGGACTTCTCCATCTGGTGGGCTACGACCATCATCGCCTCGCCGACCGCCGGCGGATGGAGAACATGGAACAGCGGATTCTCCGCGGACGCTCGCTCGTTCAACGATCAGGCCAATGAACTATGGGCATTGTCACTCCTACGAACATCCGACGAAGCTTGCGCTACGCGGCGCGGGGCCTTCGCTACGTGTACACGCACGAGCGAAACTTCCGGACTCACCTCGTCCTGGCCGTTCTGGCCATTGCACTCGGCGGTTTCCTCGCGATCAGCGCAATCCAGTGGCTGTTTCTGATTACGGCCATCGCCTCGGTCCTGGCTCTGGAAATCGTCAATACCATTTTTGAAAAAGTTGTCGACATGTTCCAGCCCCGAGTCCACCACTACGCCGCGGCGATCAAAGACCTGATGGCGGCGGCCGTCCTGATCGCCTCGATTTCCGCGCTGATCGTCGGTGTGCTAATCTTCGTGCCGCGGCTCGTCTCACTCTTTTCCTTCTAACACCATGCCGAGAGAATCATTCATCACCGGTCTCGATATCGGTTCCACCAACATTCGCGTCGCCGTCGGTCAGGTCCAGGGCGAAAATCAGCCGATTCACATCGTCGGCGCGGCGGAACACGAAGCCCATGGCATTTCCAAGGGCGCCATCACGAGCATCGAAGACGCGGTCAGCGCAATTTCCGCCACCCTGGAAACGGTGGAGCGGATGACCGGCATTCCGACCGAGCACGCCTTCGTCGGCATCGGCGGCACACACATCGCCTCGATGGAGAGTCACGGCGTGGTGGCGGTTTCGCGACCGAACGGGGAAATCCGCGAGGACGACGTGGAACGGGTGGTCGAAGCCGCCCAAGCCGTGGCCACCCCGCCGAACTACGAGATCCTCCACGTTATTCCGCGGACGTTCACCGTCGACAATCAACACGGCATTCGCGATCCGGTCGGCATGACGGGGATGCGCCTTGAGGTCGAGGCCCAGATCATCCAGGGACTCTCCGGGCACATCAAGAACACCACCAAGGCGGTCTTCCGGACCGGCTTGAGCATCGACGACCTCGTGCTCGGCTCACTGGCCGCGGCTGAATCGGCGCTGACGAAACGGCAGAAAGAGCTCGGCGTGGCGTTGGTGGCGATCGGCGGAGCAACGACCAGCGTCGTCGTCTTCGAGGAAGGCGACGTTCTCCACGTCAAGGTTTTACCGATCGGCGCTGGCCATATCACGAACGACATTGCGATCGGCCTCCGCACCTCGATCGAACTGGCGGAACAGGTAAAGCTTCAGGCCGCCGCGGCAGTCCCAGCGGACGTTGGTAAACGCGAGGAAATCAACCTGTCGGACTTCGAGGGCGGGGAGCAGGCGATGATCTCCCGGAAGCACTTGGCGGAAATCGTCGAGGCGCGGCTCGAGGAGATGTTCCGGATGGTCGACAAAGAATTGCAGGCGATCGATCGTTCCGGATTGCTGCCGGCCGGAATTGTCTTGACCGGAGGGGGAGCGAAGCTCAACGGAATGGTCGAGGTGGCCAAGAAGATTTTCCGGCTGCCAGCGGCGGTCGGTGTGCCGCAGGGGATCGTTTCGGCCATCGACAAGATCAATGATCCGACATTTACGACCGCGCTGGGACTCGTCCAGTGGGGCGCGGGACTGGACCAGCGCAGCGGGATCATCGGTAAAATCACGAATTTTTCCTCGGTTACAGCGGTCACGAGTAAAGTCAAGCAGTGGTTCAAAAACATGCTGCGATGATCGATCGGCGCCGGCGTGGAGGGTCGCCGGTTTTGGTCGTCATGATGGTGGCTGCGGTTCTGGCGGTGATCGTGGCGGTGGCTGTGACCATGCGGAAGACCGCGCCGCCGGCCGGAACGAACGATCGTGCCACCAACTCGAAGGTTGATCCGACTGCTGCTTGGACAGGTTTCACCCATCGGCAGTGGCGGCTATCGGTGCGGATTCCGCCGGGGATGACAGTTTGCGATTTAGGAGCATCGGGCTTTACCCTCCGGACCAACGATTGCGGCCAGGCGTCAGCGGCCGCGTTCACCTTCCGGAGGAACGATGCTTGGTCAGGGATCGACCCAACCGCAGCCTTCAACGATGCTTACGGTCAAGAGTTGCGGGAAGCGGGCTTGCCGACAATCGCTGGTCACGGCATTAAGGGGGCCGGCAGCGGAACGACCACGGTCCGAAAATCCTTCGGCAGCGGGCTGACCGGCGCGCTGATCGCAGAAGCGAATGGTAACCGTCGCGTAGCCGTTGACATCCGTCTTGAAAGCTCCACTCTCATCGAGGGCGTTCCTCTGACCGCCGACGAACTCACCGAGATCGTACTTCAGCATGTGAGCTTCACTACCACTGCAACCAAGAGCAAATAACCGTCGCGGAGTGTGTCATCTGGTCGTTTAGACCACCGGCGCGCGGCTTCAAGGAAGAGGACGCCTTTGAAGAGATTCTTGGCACAGCCAAGATTCCAAGTGGTTGATTCGACTGGCTGCGGTTGAGCACTTGTGGTGTTCGTTGGTCAAAAATAGCGCTGTCGAAAGCGAAAAATCCCGACGCCGTCCAGCAGGGCGCTCGAGAACCGGCCGGTTTTGACACGGCCGCATTGAACACGTACAATAGAGTCGCACCTATCCACATGCCTCCGAGGTGATCAGCCAGGAGTATCCTAATGCCCACCGAGGTAAAACCCGAGATCGAGACCTTCGCCAAGATTAAAGTGGTTGGCGTGGGCGGGTCAGGCGGGTCAGCGATCACGCGGATGATGCGCTCGAAGATTCGCGGCATCGAATTTTTGGCGATCAATACCGACGCGCAAGCGCTCCACCACAATGCCGCCGCGCACAAAATCCAAATCGGGAAGACCACCACCCGGGGGTTGGGCGCTGGCATGGACGCTGAACTCGGGAAGAAGGCAGCCGAGGAGAACGCCGACGAGATTCATGACGCCCTCAAGGGGAGCGACATGGTTTTCATCACCTGTGGTTTGGGCGGCGGCACCGGAACCGGCGCCGCGCCGATCGTGGCGGACATTGCCAAAGACGTTGGCGCGCTGACGGTGGCGGTCATCACGAAACCTTTCAGTTTCGAGGGCGCGCAACGGAAAGGGATTGCGGAACAGGGCTTCGTTGACCTGCGCGACAAAGTCGATACGATCATCACCATCCCGAACGATCGCCTGCTGCAGATTATCGACAAGAAAACGTCATTGCTTGACGCGTTTGATACCGTCGATGACGTGCTGCGGCAGGGGGTTCAGGGAATCGCGGAACTCATCACCGTGCCGGGATTGATCAACGTTGACTTCGCCGACGTCAAGGCGATTATGGAAAACCAGGGATCGGCGCTCATGGGCATCGGCGAGGCGACCGGCGAGAACCGGGCGGTCCAAGCGGCGAAAGCGGCGATTGATTCACCGCTCTTAGAGCTCTCGATTGATGGCGCCAAAGGCATTCTTTTCACCGTGACTGGCGGCGAGAACATAGGCATGCATGAAGTCAACGAAGCCGCCCGCGTGATCACGAGCTCCGCCGATCCGAACGCCAAGATTATTTTCGGTGCAGTGGTGGACGAGGACTTGAAGGACGAGGTCAGGATTACGGTCATTGCGACCGGGTTTGGCCGTGGCAATGGTCGTCCGCTGGGGAAGAAAATCACCATCCAAACGCCACTGACGTTCGGGCAGACGGAACCGATTTCGGGTTCGATTCCGGCCGTCCAACCGACGCCAGCCCAGCGCGCCTCCCGCCTGCCGACACCAGCGCCGGTCAAACTGCCGGAGAAGACGAAAGAGGAAGAAGACCTCGAGATTCCGGCGTTTATTCGGAAGAAGATGATGTAGGCCGCACGAGCTGGCGGCTGACAGCTATCGGACGTGAGTGCCGATAGCGGCTTTATCCACAAGACAGACAGGGGCCAGGGGGTTTATGATGGTGGAGTCGCTGTATTTCTTAAGACACAGACGCAAAGCAGACAGAAGCTGCGGTTCTTGACTGACCCAAGATTTAGTAGTATACTACCTGAAAGAGGCACAAGATGTGGTGGTCACCGGAGCAGTCGGGACCAGGTCATGAGCGGGGAAGGGCTGTTTTCATGCCATTTTGGAAGTGGGTGAGGTTCCATGCGTTGTCCGGCGTGCCACAACATTGACACAAAAGTTACTGATTCCAGACTCGCCAACGAAGGGGTAGCGATTCGCCGCCGCCGGGAGTGTCTTCGCTGCAACTTTCGGTTCTCGACCTACGAAGAGGTCGAAATCCTCAACCTGACAGTGGTCAAGCGCGACGGGCGGCGCGAATCATACTCACGTGAAAAGCTTGAAGCCGGGCTGCGCAAGGCGCTCGAAAAGCGGCCCATCACCCACGAGGAATTCAAGCGGCTCGTCAACATGATTGAGCGGGACATTCAGCTCCGCGGGCGGAACGAGATCACCTCCGGCCAGATCGGCGAAATTGTCATGAAGCGCCTGAAGAAAGCCGATCCGGTTGCCTACATTCGCTTTGCGTCCGTCTATCGGTCGTTCGCAGACGCCGAAAGTTTTTGGGAGGAACTGAAATCCCTCCAGCGCGGGTCACGTCAACACCGACGCGACCGCCGGCGTCCCGGGAAATCCGCGCGCAAAAAGAACAGGTAAATATCATCAACGCTATGAACGGACCAACCCAACTGAAGAAGCTCGTTGCCAGTATTGATCAGAGCAAGTTACGGGACATCCTTCACGAAGCGTTGACCGACGAGACGAGACGGGAAGGAACGATCCCGGTGCCACCGGCCGTGACCCCGGAGACAAAGGGGAAGGGGCTTAAAATTCACCGGGTTTTCAGCGTGGCCGGCGATGATCCGCTGCAACGGTTGCAGTACGAGAAGCGGACCTCGGTCATCCGTAACCCTGACGGTACGATCGTCAAGGAAATCAAGGACGTCGAAGTACCGACGTTCTGGAGCCAGGTGGCGACCGACATCCTCGCCCAGAAGTATTTCCGGAAAGCCGGCGTGCCGCAGCTTGACGCTGATGGAAAGCCGCTCAAGGACACCGACGGTCGCCCCCTGCTTGGGTCAGAAAAAAGCGCCAAGCAAGTCGTCCGGCGACTAGCCGGCACCTGGCGCTGGTGGGGCGAACAGCACGGGTATTTTGCTTCGGCTGACGACGCCCAGGCCTACCAGGACGAAATGGAGCACATGCTCATCCACCAGATGGGCGCGCCGAACTCGCCGCAGTGGTTCAATACCGGGCTGAAATGGGCCTACGGGATTGCCGGCCGGCCGCAGGGGCACTATTTCGTCGATCCGTCAACCGGTGCAGTCAAAAAGTCCGAAGACGCTTATACTCATCCGCAGCCACACGCCTGCTTCATTCAGAAAATCACGGACGATCTGGTGAATGAAGGCGGCATTTTCGATCTGGTCACGCGCGAGGCCCGGCTGTTTAAATTTGGCTCCGGGACCGGCAGCAACTTTTCCAATTTACGCGCGGCTGGCGAACGGCTGTCCGGCGGCGGGCAAAGTTCAGGGCTGATGTCCTTCCTGAAAATCTTCGACCGGGCGGCGGGCGCGATCAAGTCCGGCGGCACCACCCGGCGGGCGGCGAAAATGGTCGTGGTGGACGTCGATCATCCCGACATCCAGGAATTTGTTAGTTGGAAGATGCGGGAAGAGCAGAAGGTCGCCGACCTCGTGACCGGCAGTCAGATCAACGCCAAATACTTGAACCAGATCATGCGCCTGGCACAGGACGAGAAGACGACCGACTATCACACCAACCCCAAGCTCGGCCAGGCGGTCAAACAAGCGCTCCAGCGGAAAGTGCCGCTGAAGTATATTTTGCGGGTGTTGGCATTGGCCGAGCAAGGCCAGACCTCGATTGACTTTCCGGTCTTCTCCGACCACTTTGAGGACGAGGCGTACAACACCGTCTCCGGGCAGAACTCAAACAATTCGGTGCGGGTGACGAATGATTTCATGGCGGCGGTCGAACAGGACGGCGATTGGGATCTGACCTGGCGAACGAGCGGCGAGGTGTCGAAGACCGTGAAGGCCAGGAAGCTCTGGCATGACATCGGCCAGGCGGCCTGGGCGAGCGCCGACCCCGGCCTGCAATTCGACACCACCGTCAACGAGTGGCACACCTGCCCGGAGGACGGACGGATCAACGGCTCCAACCCCTGCTCGGAGTACATGTTCCTCGACGACACGGCCTGCAATTTGGCGTCGATCAACCTGGCCCACTTCTATGACGCCGAAACCGGCGTCTTCAACGCCGCCACGTTCAAGCACGCCTGTCGGCTGTGGACGATCACGCTGGAGATCTCCGTCTTGATGGCGCAGTTCCCGAGCAAGGAGATTGCCCGGCTGTCTCATAAGTTCCGGACTCTCGGGCTTGGCTACGCGAATCTCGGCACGGTCTTGATGATGATGGGGGTGGGGTACGATTCGCCCGAGGCGCTCGCCACCGCCGGTGCGATCACCGCCATCATGTGCGGCGAGGCCTACGCCACCAGTGCCGAGATGGCCGCGCACCTCGGCCCCTTCCCTGGCTACGCGAAGAACGAACAGCCCATGCTCCGGGTCATGCGGAATCATCGTCGCGCCGCCTACCACCGCCAGCCGAGCGAGTACGAGGGCTTAAGCGTCACGCCGATGGGGATTGATCCGGGGCACGCCCCGGACAATGTGTTGAAAGCGGCGCGCGAGACCTGGGATCGGGCGTATGTCTGGGGGAAGGAGCACGGCTACCGGAACGCCCAGGTGACGGTGATTGCGCCGACCGGGACCATCGGTCTCGTCATGGATTGCGATACGACCGGGATCGAACCGGACTTCGCTTTGGTGAAATTTAAGAAACTGGCGGGCGGCGGCTACTTCAAGATCGTTAACCAGTCGGTCAGTAAAGCCCTCAAGCGGCTGGGGTACTCCGACCAACAAATCGAGGAGATTGAGAAGTACTGCAAGGGTCACGGGACGTTGGTCGGCGCGCCGCATGTCAACCACGACGCGCTGGCGGCCAAGGGTTTCAGCGAGCTCGATTTGCGCCAGATCGAGGATCAGATCGCCGCGGCCTTCGACATCCGCTTCGTCGTCAACCCGACGATGCTCGGTCGTGAAACGATGGAGCACCTCGGGCTCGGCGCCCATGCAGACGATCCGGGTTTCAATGTCCTTGAGGCGCTCGGTTTTTCGAAGGAGCAGATCGCGGCCGCGAACGAATACGTCGTCGGGACGATGACGATCGAGGGCGCGCCGCACCTCAAACCCGAGCACTACTCGATCTTCGACTGCGCGAACAAGTGCGGAGTCAAAGGACAACGGTACATTCCGTACAACGCCCACCTCCGCATGATGGCGGCGGTCCAGCCGTTTATTTCCGGGGCGATCTCGAAGACAATCAACATGCCGAACACGGCCACGATCGAAGAGGTCAAACAGGTCTACTGGGATTCATGGAAATTGATGACCAAGGCGATTGCCCTCTACCGCGACGGCTCGAAATTGTCGCAGCCGTTGAACTCGGTGAATGAGGACGACGAACTGGCCGCCCTGGGAGTAGCCGACGACGACATCAGCGAGGTGACGCCGAAAATCATGAACGATCTGACCGCCATCCGCGCGGTCAAGCAGAAACTGCCGCCGAAGCGCGTCGGTTGGACGCAAGAAGCGACGGTCGGCGGGCATAAGATTTTCATCCGGACCGGCGAATATGACGACGGCCGGGTCGGCGAAATCTTCATTGACATGTATAAGGACGGCGCCGCCTACCGCTCGCTCATCAACTGCTTTGCGATCGCTATCTCGAAGGGCCTGCAATACGGCATTCCGCTCGAGGAGTACGTCGATACCTTCACCTTCACCCGCTTCGAACCGGCCGGACAAGTCATCGGGCACTCCAACATCAAGATGGCCACCTCGATTCTCGATTACATCTTCCGCCTGCTCGGCTACGAGTACCTCAATCGCGAAGACCTCGTCCAGGTCAAGCCGGGGCACGGCGTCGGGCTGCAGGCCCAGCTGCCGGGTACCGAGGACGTGCCGCTGGCGGTCAAGAACCCGGAGGTCGCCCAGCAGCAGATGAGCCCCGGCGTGCCGGAGTCAAAGACGATCGCCCGCGCCCAGGGGTTCACCGGCGATACCTGCGGCAACTGCGGCAGCATGAAGATGAAGCGGAACGGATCGTGTTTGCTCTGCATCGAGTGCGGGACGACGACTGGCTGCTCGTAGCTCGGAGGGAAAACCTAAGCGGTTTTCCCTTCCGATAACCTTCCTTTCCCTTCTATGGTGTCGCGCCTTGCGGCTCGCCTAGGGGCCCGTCCGGCACAGCCGTCCACCCTGATGCTCGCCGCCGCGGACGCGACGGAAATTTAGAATGAGCACGACCGAAGGTCGCGCTCATGTGGTGAACCATGAAACGTGAATCTGTGAAAGTACCGAAAAAACTCCGTGCGATAAACCGCGGCCTGACCGTTGCGTATGTTGGTAACGGCAAGGGCAAGACCACCGCGGCGGTTGGTTTGGCTGCGCGGGCGGCTGGCTATGGTTGGCCAGTACTATTTTTCCAGTTTTACAAATCAGAGCAATGGCCATCAGGCGAACGTGTCACGCTCAAGAAGTTGGGCGTGGACGTGCGGGTGAGGGGAGAGGGGTTTGTGGGCATTTTGGGTGACCGAAAACCGCTGGCCGTGCACAAAACGGCGGCGGTGAAAGCGCTGAACGAAGCGAAGAACTTGATGTTAAGCGGGCGCTATCGGCTCGTGGTGTTGGACGAGGCGATTTCGTGCTTAGAGCAACAACTCTTTCCGGTGAACGCCCTGGTGAAGCTGCTCGATGAGCGGGGGAAAAATGCGCACGCAAAAAAAGTCCACCTGGTGATGACTGGCCATGACCGTTATCCCGCCATTCTCAAACGCTGCGACCTGGTGACGGAGATGAAGATGGTAAAGCATCCGTACTACCGAGGTATTATTGCCGCGAAAGGCATTGACTTCTAGCCTTTTGCAGTCGCAGGCTAAAGCCGACGTTGTTGCCACGAGGGGGATTGATTTTTGAGTGGAGGCTTAGAGGTTTTGAGGTTTGGGGGGGGTTGGTGGTAGGATG
>SBBC01000057.1 GCA_005239865.1 Candidatus Microgenomatus auricola | reverse complement strand
TCAGGACCCGTTTCGAGGTCAGACCGCCGCGCAGCGTCCGGGTGTTGACGGTCTCGAGGAGCGCCTTAGTGCTTTCAAGTGTCGCCTCGGTGTTGTTGAGCTGATGGTAGGCGACAATCCGGTTAAGCGCGCCCTCGAGCTCACGGACATTCGATTGAATGTTGGCGGCTAGAAACTGGAGGATCTCGGGACCAAGGCGGCAATTTTTCTCTTTGCACTTCGCCTCGAGAATGGCGGTCCGGGTCTCGTAATCGGGTGAGGCGATGTCGGCGATCATCCCCCACTCAAAGCGCGAGGTAAGGCGCGCCTCGAGCGCCGGAATAGACTTCGGTGGCCGATCGGAGGTCACCACAATCTGGCGGTTCATCTGATGGAGGGCGTTGAAGGTGTGGAAGAACTCCTCTTGGGTCCCCTCCTTGCCGGCCAGGAACTGAATGTCGTCGATCAGGAGAACGTCAACGTTCCGATAGCGGTTTTTAAACGAATCAGCCTGACCGCGCGAGACGGCGCGAATGAAGTCGTTCGTAAACCGCTCGCAGGTGACATACAAAACCGTCAGGCCAGGCAGGAGCCGAAGAACCTCGTGACCAATCGCCTGCATCAGATGGGTTTTTCCTAGGCCCGCCCCGCCGTAGATGAATAGCGGATTGTAGGCTTGGCCAGGGCGCTCGCTGACCGCCAGGGCGGCGGCGTGCGCCAGGGCGTTTCCCTTGCCGACAACGAACCCCCCAAACTGATAGCGCGGGTTGAGGTTAAAATCCTCGCTGCCGCTGGCACGGTGCGCGCCCATTGGCGGCGCCGTCGTCCCGGACACGCCAACGCCAACCACGGCAAACGCTTTCGCTGGCAGGCGCTGCTTGAGCGTGGCAACTTGATACCGGACGAGGACCGGCTTAGCGCTAAGCGCGGCCTCGAGAGCGCGGACAATGTGGTCGTGGTACTTGCTCTGCAGCCAACTTTCAGTAAACGCATTGGGAACCCCAATCACAACACCGCTTCCGTCGACGGAAAGGACGAAGGTGTTTTTAAACCAGGTCGTAAAGTTTGCTTTACTGATCAGGAGCTCGAGCTCACCAAGCACCGCGTGCCAAATCTGTTCATTTGTCATTGGCGGGGTCATTGAAAACACGACGTACAAAAAACTATAGCACGAAACACAGGAAAGAAAAACTGCGCGGTCGGAGACAATGATGTGGAGAAGATGTGCACGACGTGTGGACGAGCAACGTCATAAAAAAAATACATTGACGCTGGTGGCCAGCGCTGATATGCTTAGATGACCAAGGGATCATGCCGAAACGAACGTATCAACCGAAAAAGCGAAGGCGAAGCAGGGTTCACGGGTTTCTCCGGCGCATGAGCACGCCCGGCGGGCGGCGGGTGCTCGGACAGCGCCGGCGAAAGAAACGCCGGCGGCTTGTGCCGCGCCAGCGCTGATCGTGCATGCTGCCCCGCGCCAGCCGACTGCGCCGAAGAGCGGACATCCGCGCCGTCTACGAGCACGGGCAGGCCGTTCACGGAGCATTGTTGCACCTGCGCTTTCTCCGGGTTCCCGGCCGCCCCCAATCGAGGGTCGGGATCGTTGTCAGCAAAACCATTTCAAAAAAGGCGACACACCGGAATCTCGTCAGGCGACGATTGCGCGAAGCCATGCGACAAGCGCTGACTACTGGGCCAAGCGGGTACGACCTCGTCCTGATTGCGCGAACACAGGCCCCGGGAAAGAGCTATCAGGAATTGGCGCGGGAGTGTGTGGCCCTGCTGCGGCGCCTCCCGCCCACCACCAACACTACGAATATGAAGAAGAAGTGACCATGCTGTCAAGAACCGCGATTTTCCTCCTGCGGCTTTACCAACACACCCTCTCTCCCGACCGCGGGTGGCTCCGCAACCGCCACCCGTACGGTTATTGTCGTTTCTACCCGACCTGCTCCGAGTACGCGATTCAGGCCATCACAAAACGCGGCCTGATTCGCGGAGCCGTTCTCGCGATCGCCCGCCTGTTCCGCTGTCATCCCTGGAGCGACGGCGGCGTCGACCCGGTCCACTAAAGAACCGGCATGGAATTCTTCCACACCATCTTTTATGAACCGATCTTCAACGGCTTGGTGGCGGTCTACCGGTTCGTTCCCGGACACGACCTCGGCGTCGCCATCGTGGCGATGACGATTGCTATCCGCCTGGTCCTCATCTGGCCATCGATCGCGCAGATCCGCTCGTCCAAATCACTCCAAGAACTGCAACCGAAAATCAAGGCGCTTCAGGAGAAGTACAAGGGCGATCGACAGGAGTTGGCCAAGCAGACCATGGCACTCTATCGCGCACACAAAACCAACCCCCTCTCGTCCTGCCTGCCGACACTGATCCAGCTCCCCTTTCTGATCGCGCTCTACCAAGTTTTCATTGCCGGTATCCAGACTGACCCGGCCACCCAGCTGCTGCTGGCCGAACGGCAGGCCGACCTTTACCCCTCGTTGCAACCATACTTCGCCAGCACGCCGGTCGATACCCTGTCATTCGGGCTTCTCAATCTGGCGGCGAAGAAAAATATATTCTTAGCACTCGTCGTTGGCGCCACCCAGTATCTCCAGGCAAAAATGCTGGTGCCGAAAACCGCGCCGCCAACTACCCCGGGCGCAAAAGACGAGCAGCTTGCCACGTCGATGACTCGTCAGATGACGCTCATCATGCCCGCCGTGACCGCCTGGATTTCTTACATTCTGCCAGCCGGACTGGCCCTTTACTTTTTTGTCTCGAACGTCTTCTCGATCGTTCAGCAGTGGTTGATGTATCGTCCAAAGAAGCAAAAGGAGGAACTGCGCCAGCCATGATCATGAAGGCGAGACAGCTTCGCAACCTGCCAGTTGAGACGCGGAGCGGCCAGCACCTCGGTCGGCTGGTTGACGTCGAGCTCGACGTTGAAACGCAGACAATTGTGACCTTCATCGTCCGGCCAGGTAGGTTGGCTCAACAGCTGACGCGCTCTGAATTGCGGATTCACCGCAGCCAGGTTGTCTCCCTCTCGCCAGAACGGCTGGTGGTCGAGGACGCGGCCGGCCAGGCAGCCAGCGAACCGCGGCGAGCGCGGCCCGGACTGGCCAAAGACGTCGCCCCAGTCATCCCGGCGGAATCAAGCTAGCGTCGCTTCCGTCGAACGACAATCTGGCGCGTGGTCAACCCGCGCACGCTGAAATCAATCACCACCGCGCTGCTCGGAAGCCATCGCCAGACGCGCTCCGGCCATTCAACTAACACCACGCCCTTGCGGTCCGGCATGACCTCCTGGATGGCCAAACGATCCTCAAGACCAAGCCGACGTAGCCGGTAGAGATCAACGTGGTAGAGTCGTTTGAGGCGCCGCCCCCTTATGTCGTATTGGGAAACAAGAACGAACGTCGGGCTGTGCAGCTGGCGACGGATACCCAACGACCGCGCGAACGCCCGCGCGAAAACCGTTTTTCCCGCGCCCACACCGCCGCGGAGCGCATAAACGCTTCCCGGTTTCACATGTCGGGCCAAGGCCGCCGCAAATATTTCGGTGGCGGCTGGAGACGTGGAGAGGAATGAACGCCGGGCTTGAGGCATGGGTTCATGCTAGCAACGGGACGGGTCTTTGACGAGTGTCGGGTTGACAACCGACCCGACGACTGCTAGATTGGACCCCACCGCACGTTCACACAACTTCCACCAAAGAGCCACGGAGGGTGACATGTTCCTGGACGCGGCAATTGTGTTTTGGGCAAGTTCCCCGCTGTGGTTCGCTAACATCCTGGCCGTCCCGTGCGGACGAGACGGCATGCCGATTCACGCCGGCTGGTTCGGCCGGAACAAAACCTGGCAGGGATTTCTCGGTGGCGCGCTGTTCGCGGTCATTCTGGCGCTGATGCTCGGCGCCGCACTCTGGGCCAGCGGCTCGACCGGAGTCAAGAACGTCGTCCTGACGCTGGGACGGACGGGCGACGAGTACGTGCGCCACGCCGTCGCGCTCGCCGTAGGCGCACTCGGCGGAGACCTCGCCGAGTCCTGGGTGAAGCGCCGGCTGGGCGCAGCGCCGGGCAAGCCATGGCTGTTCTGGGATCAGTTCGACGCCGTCCTCGGCGGGTTCTTGACGGCCTGGGCCGTTGATCGGGCGTGGTTCGAAAGCACCTTCATTCCCGAGCGCTGGGCAACGGTCCTCGGCATGTGCGTCGTCTACTTTCTTGTTCATCGCGCCCTGTCAATCCTCGGCCACCGCGCCGGCGCGAAAAGCCACCCCCATTAAATCCCGTCCAGAATGCGCTGGACGGGACTTTTTCATGTTTTACACGGAATTCCCTTGGGTTGACACACCTTTCGTTCCCCAGTAAGCTAACCCCTTACCTTCAGTCGGTAGCGGGGGGGTTCCCTTTGGACAGCATGGAACTCACACTTCTTCAGCAAGCCGTCGAACTCATCAACCGGAGCAGAAACATTCTCATCTGCCTGCCCGCGCCGCCGTCGTCTGATGCGATCGCGAGCGGCCTCGGACTGCTCCTGACGCTCGAAAAAATTGGGAAGCGCGCGCGCGTCGTGTGCAACCAGTTCGAGCTGCCGTCGAACCACGCCTTTCTCCCGAAGAGTAGTGCCATCGAACGGGACATTGCCAACCTCCGTCAGTTTATCATTTCCCTCGATGTGTCGAAGGTCCCGGTCGAGGAATTGAGCTACACCGTCGAGAGCGGAAAGCTCAACATCTACGTCACGCCGCGAGAAGGATTCTACGACGCACGCGACGTGACGACAAATACCGGGAAATTCGCCTACGATGTGGTGGTGGTGGTTGACGCCGACGACCTTGAGCGGCTCGGCGCGCTGGCCACCGACAACGCCGAGTTTTTCTACCGCACGCCGATCCTCAACATTGATCACCGCGCCAGCAACACGCACTTCGGCGCGATCAACCTGATTGACCTGACCGCCACCTCGACGTCGGAAATCGTCTTCGAGCTCGTCAAGGCGTTCGGCTTCAATACGCTTGACGAACAGGTGGCCACGACGCTCTTGACCGGCATTATTTCCAAGACGAAGAGTTTTCAAACGCCGTCCGTCACACCCCGCTCACTGGCCGTCGCCAGTCACTTAGTGGCCTCGGGCGCACGCCGCGAGGAGATTATTGATAACCTCTTCCAGTCAAAAACGCTGGCCACCCTCAAACTGTGGGGCCGGGCCCTAGCCAGGATTCAGGACAAGTTCGATGGCCGGTTCGTCTGGACGCTTCTCAACGAAACCGATTTTCAGAAGTCCGGTGCGCGCGAGGACGATCTGCCACACGTCATCGACGAGCTCATCGTCAACGTCCCAACCGCCGAGCTGATCGCCACGATCTACAGCCGCGCCAACCAGCCGGTCTCGGCGTTCCTTAGTACGACCAAGGGTCACGACCTCAAAAAACTTTTTCCGCAGGGGCGGCCGTACGGCAGCCAGAACTTCTTGATCTGGAAAATGTCAACCACGGACCTGGCCGTGGCCGAGAAAGAAATTCTCAAGATCGTCACGCCGTTGTTTGAGGGAGGCGAGCTCTAATACCAAAGCGCGAGCGATCGAAGCCCCGGAGATAGACGAAAACCGTCCTGGCCGGTATACTTTCGTCGTACTATGGCACCGGGAGACCCCCTCATCCACGTCGCCTCGGAAGAGACAGAGGAGAAGTTCCGAGAGAAGATGGAGGAGATCAAGCTCAAGGAAAAGGAACACCTCACCCAACAGCGCGGCGCGAAGCTCGGGTTGAGTTATATTAACTTGAGCGGGTTCCCGATCGGGCCGGAAACGCTCTCGCTCATCAGCCGCACCATGGCCGAGAAGCTGAAGGTCATCTGTTTTCTCAAGAGCGGCCACGAAATTCGCTTCGGCGCTGTCGATCCAGAACAGCCGGGCGTACGGGAACTCGCGGACGAGGTGGCGGCCGAGCAAAACGCGCACGTCGGCCTCTACATAATTTCCGGTCATAGTTTCGAGCAGGCGCTGAAGCTCTACGATCGCATCCCCCAACCGAAGAAAGCAGTTCGCGGTTTGGAAATCAAACAGGCGGACGTCCAGCGCTATCGTGCCGAACTCAAGGACTTCCGCGAACTCGAACAGAAGATCCGCCGCGTGCCGATCACCGAGGTTTTTACCTACGTCCTGGCCGGCGCGATTGAGGCACGCGCCTCGGACATCCACATTGAAGCCGAGGAAGAGGACGTCAAGGTGCGATACCGGATTGACGGCGTGCTTCAAACCACCGCCGCGCTTCCCAAAGAGACCTGGCAGCGAATTATCAGCCGGGTCAAACTCTTAGCCGGTCTGAAAATCAACATCGAGAACATTCCTCAAGACGGACACATCACGCTCTACCTTGAGAACGAGCACATTGACGTCCGCGTCTCAACGCTGCCGACGGCTTTCGGTGAGAGCGTGGTGTTGCGGCTGCTGATGGGGTCGAGCGTGGTGATCACGCTCGAACAACTGGGACTCCGGGGCCGGGCGTTCGAGATTCTCGGGAAGGAAATCCAGCGCCCGAACGGCATGATCCTAACCTCCGGCCCGACCGGATCAGGAAAAACGACGACGCTCTACGCCGTCCTCATGAAGCTCAATCAGGCCGATACGAAAATCATTACGCTCGAAGACCCGATCGAGTATCGCCTGGCCGGCATCAACCAGAGCCAGGTTGATTGGACCAAGGGCTATTCGTTTGCGAAAGGGCTGCGCGCCATGCTTCGCCAAGACCCGGACGTGGTGATGGTCGGTGAAATCCGCGACCTGGAAACGGCCGAGACAGCGGTTCAGGCAGCCCTGACCGGGCACCTGGTGCTGTCGACGGTTCATACGAACGACGCAGCCGGCGTGATTCCGCGGCTGCTCTCGATGGGCTTGAAGCCCTATTTGCTGGCGCCGGCCCTCAACCTCATGATGGCGCAGCGGTTGGTGCGAAGGATTTGCAACCAGTGTATGACCGAGGACCGGCTTGACGCGGAGGCGCTCGAACGCGTGAAAAAAGTCCTGGCCGAGGTCCCGCCAAACAGCGGTGAGCGCAACGACCCGGTCAAAACGCTGCGGTTCAAGAAGGGCGCTGGCTGCAACGTCTGTCACGGGCTAGGCTACCGGGGACGGATTGGCATTTTCGAACTCATGAACATGTCGCCGGAAATCGAAAAGCTCATCATGAGCGGTCAAGTCGCAGAGGCCGACCTGCACGAAGTCGCCCGGCAGCAAGGCATGCTGACGATGGCGCAGGACGGCATCCTGAAGGCGCTTGACGGCATTACCACAGTCGACGAAGTGCTTGGCGTGGCGGGCTGATTACTCCGGCCCAAGTTCGGCCAGCCGATGCTTCGCTTCGTCGGCGTCCCGAAGCGCCTGTTCACGGATGTTGTCCGGCGCTTTGGAGTTGCTGGCGAGCGCCTGCTTCTGCTTCAGGTAGACCTCGAGACGCCGCCTTTCCCGAGCCAGCCAGGCGAGAAACCTTTCTCTCACGGCTTGATCAACCACAAAGGACTGGCCAGCTACCGTCAGGCCCAACCCCTGGGTTTGAGCGAACCCGACGCCGGTCAACTGCGAGAGAAGTCGGGTGTTGATAGCGCTGGCAGAACGGATAACCAACTCCCGATTATCCGCGCCGTGGATTTTGAGATTACGGAGCCCGACCACCAGGCGCCGGAACCGCTGGAACACCCGGACCGATTTTTTTTGTTGTGCCGTCAGGCGCTTTGGCTTCCTCCACTCTTCGATCATGAGGAGTTTTTGTTTCCCCCACGCCATCCAGATGGCTTCGGTGATATACGGCGCGAACGGATGAAGCAGAATAAGGTAGTGCCGCAGCACGTGGTGGAGGAGGGACGTGTTTTTTTCGGCTTTGTGAATTTCAATGTACCAGTCAGCGAGGTCCGCCCAAAGGAATTGTTGGAGCTCCCCGATCGCCAGCGAGAACTGGAAGCGTTTGAGGTGGTCCGTGACACGCGCGTGGAGTTCGGTCAGACGCGCCAGGATCCAGCGGTCGGCCACCCCCCCTGTGCTCCCCCCCTTAGCAAGGGGGGGACGACGCGGGGGGGTCGGCTGTGCCAGCACGTAACGGCTGACATTCCAGAGTTTGTTGCAGAAATTCCGTTGACCGGCGATTTTCTGTTCCGACATGCGAAAATCCTGACCGGGCGCGGTCCCGACGACGAGCGACAGGCGGATGGCGTCGGTCCCGTACTTCCAAGCCATTGGGATCGGGTCAATGCCGGTACCCTTCGACTTCGACATTTTCTTGCCGCGCTCATCCAGCACCAGTCCGTGGATGTAAATTGTTTTGAACGGCACTTCCTTCCGGAAGTAGAGCGAGAACATGATCATCCGGGCGACCCAGAAGAACAGGATGTCCCAGCCGGTGCCGAGGACGGAAGTTGGGTGGAAGCGCCGAAGGTCGCGTGTGTTTTCGGGCCAACCGAGCGTTGAAAATGTCCACAAACCAGACGAAAACCAGGTGTCGAGCGTGTCTTCGTCTTGCCGAAAGGCGTTGTTGCCGCACTGCCGGCAGCGTTTGACTGGCTCTTTGACTGCGGCCACCGGCGCATTGCAGGCGACGCAGTACCAAATCGGCAGGCGGTGACCCCACCACAGTTGCCGCGAGATGTTCCAATCGCGAATGTGATCGAGCCAGCGAACGAGAAGATTGCTGAAACGGTCCGGAACAATCTCGATTTTTTTGGCTCGCAGCGCCCGCAGCGCTTTGGCGGCCAGCGGCTTTGTCTTCACGAACCACTGCTCCGAGAGCAACGGCTCAATCACGGTATTCGAACGCGAGCAGTACGCGACGCTGTGCGTATACGGCTCTTCTCGCTCCAGTGCACCGATCTCGCGGAGTTTTTCAACCACGCGTTCCCGACACTGGAGCGTTGTCAGCCCCTGGAATTCATCCCCCGCCTCTTTCGTCATCCGGCCGTCCAGCCCGACAACGCTTAAGCGCGGAAGATGGTGGCGTTCGGCAATGTCGAAATCAGCGCTGTCATGCGCGGGCGTGACCTTCACCGCGCCGCTCCCAAACAAGGGGTCGACCGCCGCATCGGCCACCACCGGAACAAGACGCCCGGTGATCGGCAAGACGACGGATTTGCCGACCGCTGCCCGAAAGCGCCGGTCGTCCGGATGAACGGCGACGGCGGTATCGCCGAGCATCGTTTCCGGGCGAACGGTGGCGACCGTGATCTGCCCCGTACCATCGGCCAACTCGTAGCGGACGTACCAGAGCGTTCCTTCTTCCTGGCGGTGGTCAACCTCGAGATCAGAAATGCCGGTGCGATCGGCAACGCACCAGTGAACGACGCGCTCACCGCGGTAAACCAGACCGTCGTCATAGAGCTTGAGGAAGGCGGTCTTGACGGCTTTGGTCAAGGCCGGGTCCATGGTGAAGTGTTCGCGGCTCCAGTCGCACGAGGCGCCGAGGCGCTTGATCTGCTCGACAATTCGCTCGCCGTATTTCTTTTTCCATTCCCAGACGTGCCGGAGAAAGGTTTCGCGACCGATCTGGTAGCGCGAGATTCCGCCCTCACGCAGCAGGCGCTCGACCATAATCTGGGTGGCGATGCCGGCATGGTCGGTGCCGGGAATCCAGAGCGCAGCGTCGCCGCGCATCCGATGAAAGCGTGTCAGGATGTCCTGGGTCGTGAGGTCAAGCGCATGCCCGAGGTGCAGATCGCCAGTCACGTTCGGCGGCGGCATGGCAATCGAGAATGGTTTCCGCCGTTTTGCTTTCGGAAGCCTGTCCGGATTGAAAAAACCCGACCTTTCCCACCGTTCATAGATGGGCGTTTCCACGTCATTCGGGTTGTAGGTCTTGGCCAGTTCGCGCATAAGCAAGGTCGCTGATAGCTTCAGGACCCGATCGGGTGGTACCACCTGATTTCCCTCCGCACCTTTGCGGAAGACACTCATTGATTGTCTTAGGGGTCTACTGCCCCGCAAAGGTGCGGGGGTTCTTCCCAGTGCTCCTCCGGTGACATGTCCGGGATCATTGCGCCTGTCTCTACGCTACCCCGTCCGCGGCCGTGGGTCAAGGGATGCACAAGATGAGATACATCGTGTGCGATCGGAGACACCAGGGGTTGAGTCTCAAGGAACCACTCGTTATTGGGCGAATCTAAGCCAGGAAAGAAAGGTTTGGGCCCTGAAACTTCTCCTCATGGTTGATTCCAAGGTATGGATCATCATCAAAACCACACCAAAACCTTCGTAAAACTTGCTAAAACGCTTATACCGCTTGATGAAGTGACCGTTCTCTTGAAACGAATCTGTTCTATCAGGCAACGGGAAAAGATACTGAACATTCTGCCCAAATACACAGCGACTTTCGACCATGGGATTGCACACGATGTGGTCATCCAGTACAAGGGATTGACAAGGCAGCGTTTCCATGTTAAGAATGCGCGGCCAAGTCCTTGACGCAGGCGCTGGTCGTGATGGCCGCCAAACAGGCGGCTGCCGACAGGCTGGCATGGACTTGTCACCGCCTTTGGCGGGACCCCGCTGTAAAGCGGTGGATGGAGGGATGCTCGATGACAACCGAAGTGTTCACGCTGGGCGGGAATGAAGGTACGACGGTCAGCGCGGACGAATTGCAATGATTGAAGGCGTGGGCCTGGGCTTGGTCGGCCGTGTCATTGGTAGAGAAGATGTGAGGGTGAGAGTCATTCGACAGAACTGGCCGATTCAGTCTGACGGACAATACCGCTGGGACATCCGGATCGAGCCGAAGCCTGAGGCGGCGGTTACGCCTCCGCACTGCGATCAGTGCGGGCACGTGACGGTCCGGAGGGGTGAGATCTTCGTGTGTCTGAACTGCGGCAACGAGATGAAGCCGGGGAAGGAGTAGCCCGTGGACGCCTACAAGCTGTTCGGTCTGCCGAAGGATTTCGGCGTCGGGCGCTGGGAACGGCTGAAGCTGGAGCTCGAGCATCGTCCGGAGATGGACATTGAGGTCTTCGTCCCGCCCCGTGATCGTCGGCAGGACCTGCCGCTCGAACAGTTCTTCGCCGCGATGGCGGAGGAGATCCAGGCGCGTCTCAACCGGGAAATGGGCCAGCAGTTCACCGCCACCTACATCGGACCGGTCGAAAAGAACTTCTTCCACTTTCGCATCGCTCGACTGCAAGCACAATAGTTCTGTAGTGGGCCGCTCTCTCCCTTCGGGGCGGGGGCGGTCTTTTTTGCACCAGCGTTTTCCAACCGGCTGGATTACCAGGCGTATTGACAAGATTATCGGCCTTGTGTAAAGATAGCCGGTCATCGTAAAAGTCAGGTTTTTGGCTATTTATGCAAACAATTACTCCTCGGCGTACCAAGGGTCAGGCCAAACTGGCGTTTGTAGGCAGTCCGGGTTTTTGCCTGATGCTCATGTTCACCATTCTCTTGGTTGGCATATTGTTTTGGTTAGGGCGGTCACCGGCACAGGCCATCCAAGGAAGCGTGACTTTGAACCCAACCTGGGACAGCACGGCCTGGGCTGACCAGGTCCAACCCCGCTGCGCGGATACGGTGGACTATGACTGCGACCCCGATTTTCTGACTCGACTGTTTACGCTGAATGAAATTCCGCGGACGTGTCCGGATATGGCTGAAGCCGCACGAGCCGGGTTGACGTTCGACTTGAGTACGATTCCGAACACGGCGCGAATCACCGGCGTCAAGCTCGATCTGAACGTTGAGTTTGCCGTCAACGGCTCGCAGACGATACGCCGAATCAACGACGATCATCCAAACCTGCTCAAGTGCAGCACGTCAGACCGCATCGACGCGCTGGGCGCTGGCACAACGTTCGCCACGACCTCGTTTAATGCGACCGGAATGAAGACGATTGACCTCGGTGCGACAGCCGTGACCGACATGCAGCAACGGATCAACGGCAGCGACCGTTTGCCGCTCGGCATCAGTTCCGATAGCGAAGACATGGCCATCATCTCTTCGTCCGAAGCACTCGAAGCAAAGCGGCCGCGGTTGACAGTAACGTACACGCTGACGCCAGACGCGCCAACGAATTTTTCCCTGGTCAGTAAATCGACAACCGGACTGACCTGGTCGTGGAACGAGCAGGCGCTGTTCGATACGGACAACGCGCTCCACGACGACAACCACGCAGTCGTTTGTTCGGCCGGCCCGCGTTCAGGCATGGGCTCGAGCGTCACCTGCGCCGAAACCGGACTGCAGCCAAACTCGCGATATACTCGTCATCCGAACACGATTGATCCAGACGGCGCGACCGATGGCCAAACGCTGTCAGCGTACACGTCCATTGAAACGCCGAGCGGCGTATCCGTGGTTAGTTTTGATGCGACGAAAATCGAGGTGGCGGCCCAGGGGCAGCTTTCCAACCTCAAAAACGGATTCTCCGGGGTTAATTTCACAGAAGTAACGACAGGTATTAGCTCGGGCTGGAATCAGTCTGGCGCGTGGTCAATGACCGGCCTTAAACCGAACACCCAGTACGCTTTCAACGCCAAAGCCCGAAATGGCGATGGTGAGGAAACGCCGGTTTCGGCGAGCGCGTCGAAGTTTACGCGTGCGGCAGCTGCGCAGGTGACGGCTGACCGTATCACCGGCAGCTGGTATACGTCTGGCAGTTTCAACTTCAGCAATGCGGCCGGCTTCGGCAGCGGCGGCGTGCAGTACTACCGCTATGCCTGGAATGCCAACACCAACCACACGTTCTCCGGCAGTGAGCCGGTTTGGCGTAACGGCATCCTCAACCTGGCTGCGCCGGCAGATGGTTCGTGGTACCTGCATGTCCAGCCGTTCAACGGCGATGACGTGGCCGGCCCTGGAGTCAGCTACGGACCGTTCCAGTACGACAGCACAGCACCGAGCGTGCCGGCTTCAGCCGCCATCACCACGACCAACGGCGGCCGCTACACTCACGACCTGACGATGTTGGAGGTCGAATGGGAGACGGCCACGGACGCGACAGCCGGACTGCGCGAATACCAGTACGCGATCGGAACTACAGAGGGCGGCACCGATGTGCGTGGGTTTACTGGCGTCGGCTTGAAGACCGAAGTTCGGGCCGACGGCCTGACGCTCCAGGATGGCGTCACCTACCACGTCTCGGTGCGAGCGGTCGACGCGGCTGGCAATGTCAGTTCCGTAGTCAGTTCGCCGGGAATTTTAGCCAATACCAAACCACCCCGCATTATTGACCGGCAACCCGGCGACAAAAATCACCGGCGCTTGGGCGGCACCAAGTACAACGTTGACTTTCTGCAGGCCGCGACCGGCCCAAAACTGAAGTTAATCGAGTACGCGGTGTATTCCAAGCCGAAACTTGGTGGGATCAAGGTCAAAGATTGGACCGCGGTTTCTCGCGAGCCGGTCAGTTCGTACACCGACAACTGGCGTCTTGATTTTTCCGCCTTGCGTCAAGGCACCAACTACGTCTCGGTCCGGATAGTGGCGCTTGATGGATTGACTAGTCAACAGAACGATGTGTTCACGGTGATAAAAGATTTGTCGCCGGCTCCGCACATGAACGGCGTGTTACAATCCTCGTTCCCGAAGGCGAACAGCGAGATCTCCATTTACATTCTTGGCCGTAACTTTCGGCCAGGCGCTAAGGTCTGGGTTGGTAAGCAGTCAGCACGGAAAGTTGAACTGACTAAGCGCGGCGCATTGATTGCTACAGTGCCGCTATCAAAACTGCAACCCGGTGGATACGACCTCCGCGTGCAAAACCCGAACGGCTTAGAGCACGTTCGCAAGCACAAGATTTCGATCGTCCCATAGGGCGACCGATCAACCGAAAGCCGATCAGGATCGTCCGCGAGACGGTGTTTATCCATTTGCCAATCAGGGCCGCTTTCTTGTTGAGGGCATGACCCTTGACAGTCCTGACGACGCGGCTTAAGGTGATGCGGTTGCAGTACTGGATCGTACCTACTTCAAGGAGGAAGTCATGGCACAGGCGCTGTACATTCTGGTGATGTCGTTTCTGCAGAACATCAGCTTCTCCGTCGTCAGCCGGGCGCGCAACCGCGACAACTTCGCCTACCTGATGGTCGCGTCCGTGCTGTCGAACGGCATCTGGTTCCTGACCTTCCGGGCGCTCGTCCTGGCGGACATGAACTGGATACTCTTCATGCCGTACACCGCCGGCACCGTCCTCGGAAGTCTAAGCGGCGCCGGACTGTCCATGCGCGTCGAGCGATGGCTCCACGCCAGCTCCGATGCGCACCTCGGACCGAAGCCGCTGACGGTTGAAGAGAAGGCCACGGTCGTGCGGAACATGCTCGATGAAACGCCGCCGGCGGAATGGGCGCAGATTCTGAAGAACCTGCAGCCGAGTCCGGCCCCGGCTTAGGCAGCATCTTTCGCGCCGGTCGCTCCAATTCTAGTTCTCGATTGAGAACAGGAGGCGGAACGACCGGCTTTTCATTGAGAGCAGCCGAAACCTCGGTAGTTGAAAAGACCCTTGCCAGGTTTTGACCAATCTGATAAAACTCTCCTGGTGCTGGACTGCCCGATGTTTGACATTTCGTTCTTACAGAGGAGGTGAGTAGCCATGCGCGACGAGCAAGTTTTGTCCAGCCAGGACGAATCCCCGTACCGGCGGTTTGTCCTGCCGAACGGATCGCAGCTGGTAGCGGTTCCGGACGTGCACGCCTCGGCTGTCGGCATCGCCGTGTCGCTGCCTGGCAGCCGATTCGAGCCGAAGCCGTTGCTCGGCCACGTGACCGAGCACCTGATTGCCGACCGCGAGCCGTACCTGAGCTACACGCAGTTCGCCGCCGAGGTTGACAAGCGGACGACCGGCTTCAATGCCGAGATCTATCGTGAGGCGATGAGCTTCGTCTTCGGAACGACCGCCAGCGACTTTGAGGAGACCATTGATTTCGTCCACCGCGTCATCTTCCGCAGCCGTTTCTCCGAGCGGATGTTGAAGCGAGAGATTCCGGGTCTGGTGGTCGAGGAAAAACTCGACGACGATACCATTGACGGGATGCTGGCCGACCTGGTTGACGAGACGCTCTACCCCGGACACGCCCTCGGGCAGCGGCTCTTCGGTTCGCGGCAAGAGATGTTCACGATTTCCGTCGCCGACGTACGGCAGTGGCACCAGCGGATTATCCACAGCCCAATCGCCATCGCCGTCTACGGCAACGTCGAGCCGGCCCTGGTCCATGACCTGGTACGCCGACGTTTTGGCCGCTTGTCGTCGCGCGGACCGCTCAATACCGAGCGGTTCGTGTCGAAACAGTCGAAGCTGCGGTTGCGGATGGTTCCGTGGCCGACGCAGCTGGTCCACATCGCGGTCGCTACATTCCTGCCGTTCGGTCTCGGCCATCCGCACCGCCTCGTTCTATCGGCCTTGAATAATCACCTAGGCGAGCAGAAGCGGTGGGGTAACCGTCTGCTGATCCGACTGATCGGCAAGGATCAGTCCACCGATCGGCTCGTCTACTCCGCTGACAGCAACACCTGGAACAATCGCGACTGCGGCAAGTTGGTAGTCACGACCCAGGCCGAACCGGACAAGGTTGAGGAGGTGCTGCGGCGCATCGCCGAAGAGTACGAGCGGCTTCGCGCCCAACCGTTGACCGAGCAGGAGCTGGCAGTGACGCAGAAGTGGATGGTGTCGTTGTCGGCCCGGCGGAACCAGGATCCAGAACGGTATGCGCAGTTCCTAGCTGAACAGACCTTCATCACCGGCCACCCGATCACCCACCAGTCGTTTGTCGACATGGTGGATCGAGCGGTCACGGCCGAACGGATCCAACGTCTGGCTCGGAGGTATCTCCGGCGGGACCGGACGAGTATCATCCTCGTCGGTCCGGTACAGCGCATGAAACCGTCACGCATTCATCGGGCACTGTCCGCCTTGTAACGGCGTGCTTCCACGAGGAGGTGAAAACAGTGAGAGGACCACGACCGAAAGGGCCGCGGACAGTCACGTCGGCCTGGTCGGCCACCGGAGCGGGCGTTGCCTTAGCCTGCTCCTTCCGCTACTTGATGGAAAGCATCATTCCAGAGCCGACGCCCAGCAATCCCCTGGCAGTTTGGGGCCAGGCGCTGCATTACGTGTTCCAGTTGTTCTACACGCCCCATCCCTCGACCGGCAACTACCCGTACGCCAAACTCGAGGCACTCCTCGCGATCTGGGGCCGGGTGTGGCTCGGGGCAGTCAATAAGGAACACCCCTACAACTCGTTGCGTGAGTTCAGGAGTCCTTATAACCAAGCGCTCAAGAACCCCATGCAGCCGGAAGAGGTGGCCTGGGAGTACGAAGGTCAGCATTGGACACTGTACCAAGAAGGCATAAAGGTGTTAACCGCTTTCCATGCGCAGAACGAGGAACGACGGAGAAACGGGACCATCCGCCTGTTGGAACAGAGCTTTACCATCAGGCGCTGGCACGGCCTTGAGCTGCATGGCGTGATCGATCGGATCGACATCAGGGCCGAAAAGGAGAAAGCCCAGCTTGTCGATTACAAGAACGGTCGCCTTGTTGTGCCCGAACTTGAAAGCGGGATCCAGCTTACGATCTACCAGTTGGCGTTCTTTCATCTGCGAGCGAACGGCCAGATACCCGGCCAACCGTCGCTCGTGGCGATGTTCGCCTACAACTACCGGCGCCAGGAGTACCAGCGTGCGCGGCTGCGGGGACCGGATGACGTCGGGCAGCTTTTCTGGACGCTCTTGCAATTGCGAGTGTACTGGGACGGCGTGTTGTTCGGACGCGAGTACCCACCCGAGTTTACGCGCGACATGACCAACCTCAAACTCCGGGATATGAAGTCCGGCGACGCAAGTCCGCTATTGCCCCGCGGTGATCACTGTCGATACTGTCGCGTCTTTCAGCAGTGCCGGGAGTGGGAGCTCGGGAAACGGCCGCGCGCTCGAGAGGCCTACGCCGAACACTATCAGCTGCGGCAGGCCAAACGCATGGAGTTGCAGCGAGTCATACCGATTGCCAGCCATCCGCTTGTGGTAAACGAGGCAGATCGATACCGGCGGTTGGCAGAACTTGTCCGACCGGTGCCGATGACCATGGAGGAGCTGATGGCTCCGATTCTGGCGCCAGCCAAAGCCAGAAGTCGGCAGAAGGCGAGCTGATGTGTACATTTCGAAAGGAGGAAAAGCGCGGCTGATCGAGTCAGACTTGGTCAGCCGCTTTTTGATTATATTTATAGCTTGACACCGCTTCGCGCGCATGTTAAGGTGCCGCCGGTTTTGCACTGTGCTTGAGCGCTGTCAGTGTGGCAACGCGGATGCACACGACTAGGGAGGGTCAGAACCGATGTTCTCTCACAGCATCAGCAACGGTCGAGCCGGCGGCCATCCATTCGACAACGTGGCGCGCAAACTGGAAGACGATGATGATCGGCGCGGAACGGTCCGGATGGGTCTCGAAGTGCCGTTGGATCGGAAGGGCCAACCTCTGCTGGACAAGGAAGAGGCGCGTCAGGTGTTTCTAAGGAGAATGCGCCATGCCTGCCCTGATGTCGAGGCCAAGGTGGTCGACGCGTACCACTTGCGCAAGGGGTGGGGAGAGTTCGTTCTCACGGTTTGGCTTAGTAGTCAGATCGTGCAGAAGACGATCGAGGAAGTCGGACTCGGCGATCTCAAGGCGGCGCTCCGACGATACCAGGGGGACGGCACGGCCTTCATCAGGTTCCAGACGACGAGGGCCATCGGCGGCTACGCCGACCCGGAGGTCATCGCCAACAGGCTCGCCGAGCTGATGGGCTCGAACGGTCATCCGGGTGTGGCGGCCAAGACGATCCGATCCTTCTACAGCCCTGGGTTGCAGTTTGTCCTCGTCCGCCTCCAGCCGGAGGAAACCCAGACTGAACTCCCGGAATTCTGAACTGGTGTATGACGGCCGCCCAGATCCTGAAACAAGTCCAGGACGAGGGCGGCCGAAGTTTTTTATACGGTCAGTGTTGGTTGAATATCAATCGTTTTCCAAGCGTATTTTTTGGTAGTCTGTGGAAAATACGCCGCTGCTAATCCAATCATCCCGGCGTTGTCCGTGCACAACTCAAGCGACGGCTGGCGGTATGATGGTTTCCAAACAAGTTTTTTTGTAGCCGTGGTCAGGCGCCGGCGAAGTTCGGTGTTTGCAGCCACGCCGCCGGCCAGGAGCACTTCCTTGACTTTATGTTGTTGAGCTGCGCGAAGAGTTTTTGCTACAAGAACGTCAGTCACCGCCGATTGGAAGGAGGCGCAAAGATCGGCCAGGCGCTTACCTGATTGTAGAATGGCTGGGTCATTGTCGACCACGTAACGGACAGCCGTTTTCAAACCAGCAAAGCTGAAATCGAAGTTCTGGTGGTCCAGCATGGGCCGCGGCAAGTCAAAGGCCTGGGGAT
Source organism: Candidatus Microgenomatus auricola (assembly GCA_005239865.1). Lineage (GTDB taxonomy): Bacteria > Patescibacteriota > Patescibacteriia > SBBC01 > SBBC01 > Microgenomatus_A > Microgenomatus_A auricola_A. The sequence goes on along the minus strand of SBBC01000057.1, from coordinate 5,846 downwards.
TGCCGCGTTCAGCTTGTTTGCTAATGGCTGGGCCGCCCGGGTAACCGAGTCGCAATAGCTGCGCGACCTTATCAAAGGCTTCGCCAGCCGCGTCGTCCCGCGTCGCGCCAAGGAGCTTGAGGCGGCGCTGTTGATTGATGAGCACCAGTTCGGTGTGCCCGCCGGAGACAATCAGGCAGAGCGCCGGCAGGACTGGTTTGCGGTTGTTCCAGTTGGCAGCAATGTGGCCGTGGAGGTGGTTGACGGGAATCAAGGGAAGGCCGAGTGTGTACGACAGCGCTTTGGCGGTTTCCAGGCCGACGGAAAGAGCGGTGTGTAGGCCTGGACCGTGTGTTACCGAGACTGTATCAACCTCCCGGAGTTTCGTTTTTGCGTTTCGTAATGCATGTTCAATCGTTGGTACGATTGGTTTGACGTGCTCGCGCGCCGCTACTTCCGGCACAACCCCGCCGGTTTTGGCGTGGAGCTTGATTTGGGAAGCAACGATATTTGAACGAATTCGAGCGATCGCGCCATGTTTCTCGATGACGGCGGTTGAGGTTTCGTCGCACGAAGTTTCGATGGCGAGGATAGTCACGGTAAAAGTATACACTAACCACCATCATATCTTTAATCTTCATAACAAAAGAACAGGATGGCGTGGCACCCTGTTCTCACCGATTTCCTGACAGCGCCTGGTGGAAGGCGATGGTCAACAGCGACTCACCTTCGTCGGCCGTTAGGTCGGGATGGATTCCATAGAGAACGAACGGGAGCTGGCCGGACGGACGTTCGAACACGAAGGCCGCTAAGAGCGTGCCGGTCGTCTTCGGCAAATCGGTCAACCGGCGATCCGAGATCGGACAGGAGTCCTCGTCGACATCCCGAATCAGCGGTCGCAGCACGCTCTCCAATGGTGCCAGATCCGAGGACAGCAGCACGAAATCAATCGTTCCAGAGTCTGATATTCGGTAGCCGAGGGCGTGACGCCACACAAGTTCGCCCAACGTATCAAATTCTTCACTCGAAACGTTTGCCAAAAGCGCGAGCTCCCCGTTTCGCACACTGGCCATCATCGCCTCAAGCTGTTCCCGGGCTGCTCGGTAGCTGAAGCTATTGATTAAACGATCGACGTCGAAGGCCTCGTCCATGACTCCCTCCTTGTCTGGTGTGCCAACAGATCCTATGCCCAGGACACGGGCGCTGTCAAGTACGGCGGACAGTTGACGCGAGCTCGAGAACGACGAGCTTCGGTTCCGCATGAACAACCTGAAGGTTCGTTCCGGCGAGATCCTTTCGGCTCAAGCGAGCGGTCACGTCGCCGTATTCTCTTTGATCGAGGTCCGGCGTGAGCGTAAAGAGCAACCGCTCGAAGCGACTGCCCCAGCGCATCTCAAGCGTTTTGAGCATCTCCGCGGTCAGCTTCGGATCATTCGGGTTGCCGCTTAAGCGCAAGGAGGTGCGGTTGAGGAAAAGCGTGTATTCGGGCGCATGATCGCCGATGAGAAGGTCGCGGCCAGTAGTATTTTCCCGCACCCAGGCAATGCGGCTCGTTTCCGGTATGGAATACGGCCCAAGGGCGAAGTCGTACGTTTTTACCGCCCAGCCGATTGACAACAGGGCCACGAGCGAAGTCAGTATCGGCGCGATTCGCCGATGGAGCGTTTTGCCCGCGCTGGCAATCAGCGCCAGTACCACCACCGCGATTAGCGGATAGACCGGCACGACGAAGCGCGTGTGAATCGGGTCGGTGTCAATGAACCAGCGTGTCGCCACCAGTCCAATGAGGTACGTAAGAATCGCGAGCGTCACCGGAGCAAGGAAATTATGACGAAGCTCCCTGAAGTGTTCGCGACTCGATGCGTTTCGCATCAACAGAACGACGCCCACGCCCGCCATGACCAAGAACGTGACCCAGATCCAGTTGGCGGTGAAGTCCTTTGAGAGCGTCACCCAGAGGTCATGAAGAATTGTGCCGAGCGACTGGCTTGAAAAATGACGCACCGCGCCGCCGATCGGCCGGCCGAGGAGAACGTTTCGCGCTAGTAAGGGAACAACAAACAACAGCATGCCCAAGAGGGCCATGAGCGCTGGCATGATCCCGGTCCGGGCGACCCAGTCGTCGACCACCCAGTGCCGCCGTTCGAACAGAATGATGAGTGCCAAGACCACACCGATGAGAACGAGACCGAGGAATTTCGTGAAGATGGCAACGCCGACCAAACTGCCGAGCAGGAACCACCGGAACGCGCTCGGTCGTTGGAACGCTCGAGCCGCGACCGCCACTACCAGCACGGTGATGAGTACGTAGATGGAATCAGCCCAGACCGCGGCCGCCGTGCTCGTCAGCGCCGGAAGCGTGGTGAGCGATGACGCGGCTGCAACCGCCGACCAGGCGCCGAGCGTCCGCCAGACCCACGCGCCAACCACGAGAACCAGCAACCCAAAGGCCGACGCGCTGACCAGCCGTCCGGCAAAAACCGGGTCCACGCCGAAGCGGATGAACGGTGCCAAGAGCATCGGGTAGAACGGCGGATACTGCGTCTGCGCCGGATTGAGTTCGGTGTCGTTGAGCGTCAGGATGCCGGTGCGAATTCCTTGCCCTTCGGCAATGTGCCGGGCCGTGTCAAGATAGACGATTGAGTCCGAGGTGATGACGCGGTGGCGATGCGCTTCGTTCAATGCGAAGAAGGTCGCACCAACTGCAATGGCACCCAGAAGCACGACAGCTACAATGTTCTTATGAAGATTACTCATTACATTGAGTATACCAGAGAAATTCAAGACGCCCGACACACCCCTCCTTTATCCTCCCCTCGCATGAGGGGAGGAAGGGTGGGGTGCCGGGCGCACGAGCGAAGCTATTTCAAGGTCACCGGCACAGGAACTCGATGCGCCGGTACGTCCGATCTCGAGTCCCCGGTCCTCGGGGTACGATTCGCGCTGGCCAGGATCGTTGATCCAGGACAGGACGTGCGAGAACTGCATTTGACGGAAGCGCAAGCGCGGACTAAGGTCGCTAGTTGAGCAATGTGCCAGCTCGTGGAACAGTGCCCGTTCGTAGCAACCCTCGCCGGTTCCGCCGAGCGGGCTGAGGTTTCGAAACCGATCATGACACGAAAAAAAGAGGCCTGTTGCCAAGCCTCTTGGAGACCTGTTTTCAGGCCTCCGTTTTTTGAAAGTACGAATGTCAGTCGCGCTGCTGACCAAACCCGGTCAGTTTGCTTGCGAGCAGGGCGCCGAGACCCATTACCAGGCATGTTGCTGCAATCATGACCACCAAGATCAGGTACTTCATTTCATCCTCCTAAGGAGTCGACTGCGGATTTTTGACATGGCTTCGCGACCAAGGTATGGTACGCCCGGTCCACCGAGAAGTCCAGGGGTGCGTTCATGGAACAATTCATAGAAGAACACAAAGCCGTAACCAATGAAAATAATCAAGAGCGATCCTAACCACTCCAACTCGGTTCCAAAGATAGCTCTAATCCCTAGGTAGAACATGCACACGGCCGCAGCTGAAATGCCCTGGTAGATTCGGATAAACCGTAATTCTTTCTCGTCAGGAGAGCCCGGTACCTCTTTCAGAGATACATGTGCCCACCACACACCAAGCACGAGAGTCATCGCGAGATAGAGCAGAAATCTCGCATCACTATTCAAAGCCGACCGGGCCGCTCCGTAACCGCTGGCGGCGATGAGGATCTCGATGAAGAATCGGCGGTAGCCGGTGTACGGATTCCGAAAGGTTAGCAGACGGCCGTGCATCCAGTCCCAGGCGATGAAGTAGAAAACTCCAATCACCAGCAGAACCTTTCCTGCCTTCGCCTGAACCGCTAGCTGGGTGCTAATCACCTGCTCGAAAAGTTGGACCAGCACCAGGCCAAACACGACGGCGTAGAGGAAATCCACGAAGCTCAGGAGGGCGTCCTGAACTTTTTCTTCCGATTCGCTTAACATCGGTCTTCCCTCTCAATTGATTGTCAATGAACTTCGGCGAAAATTGGCTTCTAAGCTACAACACGTCGAGATCTTTGTCAACCTTTCTTGATATTCGGATGCTCCTGAACTATACTCTCTGCCGCAACTATACGTTCTATGAAGAATTTCTGGACTGTACTTCCTAAGCCAATCCTGGCACTAGCTCCGACCCTCGTCGACTTCATCGGAGACGAAGAAGGTCGCACCAACTGCAATGGCACCCAGAAGCACGACAGCTACAATGTTCTTATGAAGATTACTAATTACATTGAGTATACCAGAGAAATTCAAGACGCCCGATATGGATACGCGTCCCATGTCGGGCAGAACCGCAACGCGCAACAACGGTCACTTCCTTCCAATCGGCTGCAAGAGAACTTAGAAGGAATTTCGTAAGGCTTTACATCAAAGATCGTTAACCACCCCAACCCGCCTTGTAAGTAAGATCAAGTCATTACTTGTCCCCTCCTAATTTAGGAGGGGACAAGCTTTTGGTGGTTGAAAAGTGTGTCGTTTAGTAAAGATGAAAAGTAGCGGTTAGAGCTCAATTTATCGAGACAGGGGGCGGTTTTCTGGTTGTTCTTAATCTTTTCATGACTTGGCGAATTGCAAGCAAAACGCCATCGAGATTGATTTGAACGTCGGTGTTTGGAACACGAAGTATATACACCCCGCGTGACCTCAGTTGACCATCTCGCTTTTTATCACGTACCTCCGCATCGGAAAAGAAATGGGATTCTCCGTCGACCTCGATAGCGAATCGCAGCTCGGTACAGTAAAAATCAACGATGTAGTTATCAATACTGTGTTGGCGGCGGAATTTGTACCCATCCAGTCCACGATTGCGTAAAAATTGCCACAGCATGATTTCAGCTGGCGTCATTGCGTTTCGCAAAGCCCGACATTTGTTTTTTTAGAATCGATGTATTATGAATCAGTGGCATGGATGTTCTCCAGCCACCGAATATCTGTCGCAATATTAGGTCCTGGTCAGGATGCTGTCAACCATCTCGTCTTCATGGCCACTATCAAAGATACCGCCCTGGAGTCAAGCTTTTTTAGTTTCTCACACAACCTCTCCTCAAAACGAAACGATGAGAAGGGGTTGAGGAATCAGAAAAACCAAAAATGCCAGCCGGAGAGCATGGCGGCTCGCGCGCTTAGGGTTTAGCCGCCGCCCGCGGGGCGCGCCTTTTCGACGATTTCAAGTTTTTCTGCGTTTCTTGGCATCCGTACAAATGCCCGAAACGCAGGCGAATTGTAGTTCAATTCGCCTTTGGCGGAAAATTCCCCTGAACTATTGTTCGGTTTCAAAAACCATGTTTGATTTTCCATTTCTTGCCGTACCCGATAACAATTTGCGTGAGACAAAACGCCTCGATAGGGTTGGAGCGATTGATCGACACATTGTTCGTCAACGATGCCTTGCTTGAATTCTGTCACTCTCCGCCTCAATCTTCGGAATATACGCTGCTTAGTTTTTGTTCTCACGACAGAGTAATGTGGCAGAATAACATATCCAAGAAAATCAATGCCTTGTGAATATTTTCTAACAGATACTTTCTTAGGAAGGAATTCGAGTCGAAGTTTTGTTTTGAGAAAATATCCAATGCTCGACAATAACTCTTTAAGTTTTTTCTCGCCATCCGAGACAATAATAAAATCATCAGCATATCGAACGTAGTTCTTGATCAGCAACTCACGCTTAACATATTGATCAAACTCATTCATGTACACATTGGCGAAGAGTTGTGATGTTAGATTGCCGATAGGCAGTCCCGTCCGGTAGAAAATGTTTGGGTCAAGACTAGTTTAGAGGGGTAGTCCCTTGACAAGTTTCATGAGTGTTCGAAAGAGATTTGCGTGTCGGTAGTTGAAGCGGAACT
>SBBC01000017.1 GCA_005239865.1 Candidatus Microgenomatus auricola | reverse complement strand
TCTTGATGAGAAGCCACCAAATTTGCCTTCAACCACGATACTACGAAAGCTAATTTCCAGTCAAGCGATCTGAGTGAGAATAGTGTTTTTACGACCGTCGAAACATTGACCGGACTGTCTTGAGCAGGCCTTGTCGCCGCTCAGGTGTTTTTAGCATATGGATAATTCCCGGCAGGACCGACAAGAAGATGATGACGGCAATGATGGGTAGCAGGTACTTGTCCACGTTTTCCACTTTGGTGCCAAGCCAGTAGCCGCCGAGTGTTAAGCCAATCGCCCAAACCGCGCCGCCGAGGACGTTGTAGAGCATGAACTTGCCGTAGTGCATGTTGGCAATGCCAGCCACGATCGGCGCAAACGTCCGGACAATGGGAATGAAACGGGCGAGGATGATGGTCTTGCCGCCGTGTCTTTCATAAAAGGCATGAGCTTTTTCTAGATTTTCATGTTTAAAAAATCGTGAATCTGGCCGTTTGAAGAGCTTTGGTCCGGTGTACTTGCCGAACCAATAGCCAACGCCGACACCGACGACTGAGGCGATGAACAGCAGGACGGTGAGTAATGCGATGTCAAAAAATCCCTGCGAAGCCAGGAAACCAGCAGTGAACAGCAGCGAATCGCCGGGGAGGAAGAAGCCGATGAGCAAGCCGTTTTCGGCAAAGACGATGGTGGTGACGCCGGCGTAGCCGATGGAACGGATAATGGATTCCAGATCAAACATGAGACTTCATGGTAGCGCATGTTTGTGTCAATCGCAAACATCGTGGTAGATTGGCAGCATCATGAAGTTCAACACCGTTGTTGTTTCAGGAATCGATCGGGCGAAGCTCAGCAACAGTACCTGGGACCAACTGAAGTCACTGGCCAAACTCATGGTGGTAGCTGAACCAGGTAGGTTAGTAGCACAGTGCAAAGATGCCGAGGCATTGCTCGTCGGTTTTGAAACAGTTATCAACACAGAGGTCTTAGAGGCGGCGTCCAGGTTACGATACATCGGCGTTTTGGGAACCGCATACGATCGTGTTGATGTCGCGGCTGCCAAAGAGCAGGGCGTGGTGGTCACCAATCTTCCGGGTTACAGCACTGAGGCAGTGGCTGAATGGGTATTCGGGGTTCTGTTTGAGTTTCTGCGTGATCTGTCCCGTGCTCGGCATGAAGCTGCTCAGGGTCACTACGGCTCAGCCGGATTTTCCGGTTCGGAAATCAAGGGTAAAGTGTTCGGCGTGATTGGACTCGGGCGAATTGGGACGCGCGTGGTTGAAATTGCTGTGGGCTTTGGTGCCAATGTCAGGTATTGGTCGAGAACGAGAAAGGAGGAAATGGAAGCGCGGGGGGTGAAGTTTGAGGAGCTCGACGAACTGCTGCGACAGGCCGATTTTCTTTCGCTGCATGTGGCCGGAACGAAAGACACGGAGAATCTTCTCAATCGCGGGCGGATCATGAACCTGAAAGCCGGTACCATCGTGGTGAACACGGTTTCGATGAAGACCATGGATGTTGAAGCGCTGGCAGAACGGTTGAAGCGTGGTGATGTGACGTTGATTCTCATGCATTCTCGGAGTTTGACCGAAGAACAATGGAATAAGCTGCGTACGTTTCCCAATATGATTGTGTATCCAGCCATCACCAACGTGACGAAGGAAGCCAATCGGGCGCGCGAGGAAATGTTTGTGCGCAATGTAGAACGATTTCTCCGTGGAACACCAGAAAACGTAGTGAGTTAACACTCCCACCACCCCGTCGCTTCGCGCCACCCCTCCCCGGAACAAGTCCGGGGCAGGATCTCAGGCAGGAGGGGAGCATTAACAACAAGAGCGGCTAATTACCGCTCTCGTTGCACCGATTTTTTTCGCCCGCCCTCATTTTGGAGCTGAGCGTTTTGGTGACAAAGGGAAAAAGGAAGTTTTCCTAGCAGTGATGAAAACGCCGGTGTTTGATTTCCTGATTTTGGCGCTGCATTCGTTACCAATGCAGCTTCGCCCTCCCTCCTCTAAGGTAAGGATAGCACATTTTTTCGATGATGGCAAGATGAGGGACCAGACCCACTGGATTGATCGTCTCGAAATGTGCTATACTGAAAGTTCATGGTCGTCATGACCAGATATTTTCGACGTTTTGTGATATGGACGCCCATACTGGCATTGGTGCTTACTTTTTCGTCGGTGGCCAGCGCAGCCAACCCGTATGATTCCTACGTCGCCCGAACCGTCACCGTTGGACTGACGAGATTCAGGGTGGACTACGTGAAAATCAACCTGGCAAATCCGCAACTTGAGGTACGTTCAGTGGCGTGGACGAGTACCTCAAGTTGCTACCAGCAGTCGTGCGCAGTGAAACCATTGAGATCGTACCTCAACAGCACCACCGGCATCGCCGCCATTAATGGAACGTATTTTTGTCCGGTTGAGTACGGTACTTGCGGTCCGGCCGGAAATTTCTACTGGATGGCGTACAACGATCGGAATAATACGATGATCAACGAGTACCAGAACCAGTTCAACCGCGGTGCCTTGTTTACCATCGATGCGAAGAGACAGTGGCATTTCTACTCCAATACGAAATCGTTTCCCGGCGTTGATGTCCTGCGCCAAATTGACGGCGCCGAGCTGACTGGTGCAATCTCAAATGGGCCGGCCCTGATTGACCAAGGCCGTTATATTTTGAAAACCAGCGAACTCGACACCAAGCAACGAACGGTCAAGTCAAACCGCTCGGGACTGGGTATGAAAGGTAATACCTTGTACTTGGTTGTCGCCCGCGGCGCGACAGTGGTTGACTTGGGCAAAATCATGCAAGCTTTCAAAATGGACTTCGCCATGAACCTCGACGGCGGCGGGTCGTCGGCCCTGTGGTACCGCGGCAGCTACAAAGTCGGTCCGGGACGGAACATCCCGAATGCGCTGGTGGTGAGGGCGAAATAACAGTTGGTGAAGTATTCCCGCGTATTGGAATCAACGGCAGGCGAGATCGAGGAACGCATCACTGCTTCGTACACCCGTTCTATAGCCAGCGTCTAACGCGACGGCAATAGTCGTCGTAGGCCGTTCCTTGTGTGCGCTGAAGCACGCGCTCTTCAAACGGGATAGTCACGGTGTTGACGACGGCGAAGAAGGAGAGCGGTGCAACGAAAGCGCTGACTGAACCGAGCGCGATTGCTACTCCCAAGACAATGAGCAGAAAGCTGAGGTAGATCGGATTTCGCGTTATGGCAAATGGGCCAGGGTGATGAGGGTTGAGGGTACCCCTTTCGGATGGAGGGCAGTGCGATGGCTCGTGATGAGCGCGACCGTTTTCCTGAAGAGGAGAATGCCGATGAGGATGAATAGCAAGCCGGTCAGAGTGTAAGGGAATCGAAGAACCCGAGCGATTGGTGAGGTTGAATTCAATACAATTGCTGCACCGACCGAGAGCAAGAGGGCAAGGGGAGGGAGTGGTAGATTGTTAAGTTTCGTCATGACGTCAAAGTGGTGCGCCCTTCTGGCGACTACTTCCCCTTATCTTAAGGCGTTAGTTCTTTACTTGCCTCACCAGTAATATCGTTGGTTTCATATGTCAATTTTCGATTTAAAAAGACTCCCAAATTTTTCTATCCTCTCCTCCTAAATACCAAATAAACACTCCTTGTAGCTGATACGATTTGGCGAGCTCAATTTTTACTTTAAAAGATTGGGCGTTCTCCAGCCAGACGACATGTTTTTTCCCCTGATCGTCTTTGTATTGAAAGTAATTCGCCTGTTTTTTCTTATCCCATATCATAGTAGCTTTTGTTTTTAAGAATACGTCCAGCGTCTCGGCAGTACTCATGTCGTTTACAAGTCTTACATCCGATTCCACAATCCAATCATGACCGGAATGTGCCGTGCCGAGCACAATTTTATTTGATTCCACTCCTTGATCAACAGCATTTTTGATAATCGTATTAACCCAATCGATAGAAGCAATCGGTCCAGGTCCAGTTTCTTGGTCATGCTGCTCGTAGACGTTCATATGCACTCTATCTACGAACTGAGAAACGTTAACAATATTAATGCCGTGAAATACCTTACCTTGTGTTTCAACAGGAATTGAGACCCCCAAGATTTTTTTCTTGGAACGGACTTCCGCTGAAAGGATGCGGATGTACTTGGTAAAACTTTCTTCCTGGTCGTCTCTGAGGTTCTCGTAATCAATAATAACGCCATCGTATCCTTTTTCAGTTATGAGTGAAATGATTTTAGCAATATGATCTTTTTGATCATTTTTATCATCTAAAAGGTCATCAACCTTGCTGGCCTCCTCATGATCACCGATCCCAACGAAAATTTGTTTCCCATTTTGCATTGCGAACGCTAGAATATCTTTTTCCACCTCATTAGACACTGAGTCATCTCGGGAAATACCACCTCCAGAGCCGAGGTTATACCAATATAAAGAAAGCCCGTCTAGTTTCTGGAAATTTTTTTTAAAGGAAGCAATACCTGATTCAACTTTATCTTTTCCTGTGCCAATAGAGCCGGCATATGACAACTTGTGCCACGGTTTTAACGCCAACTCATTTTTGTTAGGTTCTTTGTTTACTAGAATGACTAGGTATGCTCCGACGAGTATTGACAAAAAGATGATGACCAATCGTTTCATACTGTCATACTGGAAACTCAGTTTTTTTAAGTTTGTGTACATCAAAAGAAATTGGCTAAACATTCACGAACGATGACTTGTTAATCATAGCATCAATAGACCGCGACGTAAGGCAGAAACACCCTACTTACTACCAACCATCTCGTGAGATATGGGGCGAGTGAGTCGACTCAGCTTTTGTGAATCACGAACAATGGACGCCCGGAGGCCACAGCACCACTCTCTCTATCACTCCAGCTTTCGCGGGGACGGGGATCGGGTGCTGGGTGAAGATTCGAACCCCCGTCGAGGGTCTCGTTGCGCCGACGCTCTGCGTCTCGACCTCGACCCTCTTGGTCCGACCCCGCACCGAAGCGCGACTCACTTCCTCTTGGCGCGCCCTGAGGGATTCGAACCCCCGACCTTCTGGTCCGAAGCCAGACGCTCTATCCGGACTGAGCTAAGGGCGCGTCAAGAGGAAACAATTTGTGCGCCTGGTGCGGGGCTATCCACTGAGCGGAGTTTATCCCGGCGCAAGCCATGAAAAACTCGTGCTAGTCTAGCACGGCGTGGCCATGAAATCAAGCTGTTATTTCAGGAGATTCGGGTTAGTGACGTGCGCCAAAGCGACGTCGCGAGAAATTTTTTCCTCTTGGTAGAGGCGCTTCAAATCCTGATCCATGCTGACCATCCCAATCTCGGCGCTGGTCTGGATGACGGTTTTGATCTGGGCGATTTTATTCTCGCGGATGAGGTTGGCGGTGGCCGGCGTATTGATGAGAATTTCGCGTGCGGCAATTCGTCCGCCGCCGGCTTTCGGGAGGAGCAATTGCGAGATGATGCCGCGGAGGAAGAGCGAGACTTGCAGTCGGACTTGCGGCTGCTGGTACGGCGGGAAGACGTCAATAATCCGGTCGATCGTCTGCGCCGAGTTCGAGGTGTGGAGGGTGGCGAGGACGAGGTGACCGGTTTCGGCGAGCGTGATCGTCGAAGAGATCGTCTCGAGGTCGCGCATCTCGCCAACCAGGATGACGTTCGGGTCTTGCCGCAGCACGTGCTTCAGGGCGTTGGCGAAGGAGAGCATGTCCGAACCGAGTTGTCGCTGGCGGATGATGGACTTCTTCGGCGCGTAGACGAACTCGATTGGATCTTCGAGCGTCACGATGTGCGTGTTCTGCTCGGTGTTGATGAAATCAATCATGGCTGCCAAACTCGTTGATTTGCCCATGCCGGTCGGTCCGGTCACGAGGACCAGGCCCTGGGTCATCCGGCAAAGGTCGTAGACGACCTGCGGCATCTCGAGGTCTTGCATGTTCGGAATTTCGGTGGCAATGACGCGGGCGACGAGCCCGACCGCGTCGCGCTCGTAATGCAGGTTGACGCGGAAGCGCGAGAGCTTCGAGATTTCATAGGAGAAGTCGAGCTCTCGATCGCGTTCAAACGCCTCGCGCTGGCGCTGACTTAAAATCGAGAGCGCCAGCTCGGCGGTCTCGGCGCTGGTCAGTTCCTTCTTTCCGGGGATCGACTTCAAGACGCCGTCGATTCTGACGATCGGCGGTTGGTCAGCTAAGAGGTGGAGGTCGGAGGCCTTGTGTTTGACCGCATACTCGAAGAGGTCGTCAATCGTTCGGGCCATGTCCGGTAGTGTGGCAAAGCTCGACCAGTCCGTCAATTTTCGGAATCTACCGAACATCCATCAACGACGGCCGGACTTCATTTGGCGGGTTGCGGGAGAGCGCAAATTTATGCTATACTACGTGCGTCAACGAAACGATTTCTGCAATAAAGCCCTAAAATCATTGATCAAATTTATCCACACACCCTAAAGCCAGTATGCCCTCGTGGCTGGCGTTTTCGCGCCATGAGCGTTTTGTTTTAAGGAGGAAAAAGAAATGAGGAAACCAGATTTTCACATCCGGCTTCGCCGGAAGGTCCGAATCGCCGGCGCGCTCGTCGCGGCCGTGGCGGTTGTCGGCTATGCCTGGGTCGCCTATATCGGCTCGCCGGGACTGGTCGAAGCGGCCAGCGGGGTCTCCGGAACCGTTCAGAAGCCGGACGGTACCGCGGTCAGTGAAGTAGTTGAGGTGTGTTTCTTCGGACCAACTGGTGGCAATTGTGGCAATACCGCCGCTAATGGATCGTACAACATCAACGTCAACGCCGGACACTACCGGGCGCAAGCAAAACCGCTTGTCACCTCGACCTTCGGCCCGTCCCAGCAGGTTGACGTTGACGTTTTCCCTGACCAGACGACATCGCTCAACCTGAAACTCACGAATCTTCAACTGAAGGGAAGATTGACAAAGCCGGATGGAACGGGAGTTCGCGGTTCAGTCGACGTCCACAGTCAGGATTTCTCACAGTTCGCTCACAGTGACGCCGACAACGACGGCTACTACAAGCTTGGCGGTTTGCCCGCTGGCATTTACGTAGTCGAAGTCCGCCCGCCATTCGATGCGACCGGCCTGACCTCGCCGGCTCCAGCCGAGGTGACGCTCGGCAACACGGTCGTGGAAAAGAACTTTACGTTCACGACGGCCGCGAAAAAAATTACCGGCACGGTCAAGAAATCCGACGGCACGGCAGCCCAAGGCAACATGAACGCGTTTCGGATGAACGGTGGCGGATTCGCCAACGCGCCGATCGACAGTACGGGCAACTACAGCTTGTCGGTTGACGGCGGTCTGTGGAATGTCCAACCGTTCCCACAGCCGGGCGCGGATTGGGTCTACAGCGAACCGCCGAAGAGCGTTGATTTCGCGAACGACACCACCAGTGAAACCAAAACCGTTGACTTCATCGTCAAGACCGCTGCCGCCACGATCAAGGGCACGCTCAAGGACAAGAACGGCAAGGCGCTCCAGGGCTGCAACATCGATGCCCGGACGCCGCAGGGTGGCGGCGGTAACTCGCCGGTCGGAGCCGACGGCGCATGGACAATCAAGACGACCGCCGGCACATATAATCTCTTCATGTGGTGTCAGTCGAACATCTACTCCCTGCCGCAAACGACCGTCAACGTCAACGATAACGAGACGCAGACCCTCGATCTCGTGGCGACCGAGAAAACCGCTCGGATCAAGGGCAAAGTCACGACGTCGAGCGGTGCCGCCGCCGGCAATATTGACGTCAATGCCTTCCAAATCACCGAGTCGTTCGGTCCCGGCGGTCCGGGTGGCGGCGGTCCGGGAAGCTTCAGCAATACCAGAACGCTGGCCGATGGAACCTACGAGTTAGCAGTCACGAAAGGCCGATGGAACGTCCATCTCGGTTTCAGTCCGGATGCGAAGTTCGTAGCGGTCAATCAGAAGCCGCTCGAGATCGAGGTCGCGACTGACAGCACAATCGTGACGGCCACGGAGTACCCCGACCTCAACTTCGTGGTGACGCAAACGGACGGGACGATAAAGGGCCGAGTGATTGACGCGACCTCGAAGCAGCCGGTCACGAACTTCTTCGGTTGCGCCTTTGCGCGGGCGGTCGGCTCCTTCAATGAACAGTGCAGCCCGATCCAGAACGGTAACTTCACCATCAACATTTCCACCACCGTTTCAACGTCATGGGAAGTCGGCGTCCATACGCCGCCGAACAGCGACTATTCCGGCTCGGCACCGCAGAAGGTGACGGTCACTGCGAACACGAGCGCTCAAGTCGACGTCGAATTAGTGAAGAACAACTCTTCGATTTCCGGGAGCGTCGTCAGCGAGAGCGGATTCCCACTGTCGTCCTGCGACTTCCGCGGGATGGTCTTTGCCGACGGTGTCACCGGTCACTACCAGGGTGAAATTCAGAAAGACTGCTCGTACAAGATCAGCCTGGTGGCTGGCGTCTACCACCTCGGCAGCTTCTTCGATCCGAAAGCCGGGTTCATGAACCGGCCGCCGTCACCGGGCGATGACGTGATTGTCAGCAGCGGTCAGAGCACTGAGAAAAACATTGTGGTGTTTGTTGGCGATGCCACGATCGGCGGTACGTTCTTGAACCCCGACGGCTCACCAGTCCAGTTCGGTTTCGCCCATGCGGATAACCTCGGCGAAATTCAGGAATCGCGAGAACTCAAGGGTGTCGGCGGTCCGCCAGGTGCGCCGCCGCCCGGTGGCCCAGGTGGCAAAGGTCCGGAAGGCGCCGACCTCGGCTTCGGGAAGAAGGGTCCGTGCGGCGCGACCGATCCAGCCGGCGTCATCAAGTGCTGTGGCGACTCGAAAAACGAAAAGGCCTGTCGCGCTTTCTCGATTCCCCAAGGCCCCAACGGCTGCACCAATGCGTGGGATTGCGTCCAGCAGTGCAAGACCAACCCGCAAATTTGCAAGGAAGCAGAGCAGGGACACGAGCCGCAGGGTCCAGAAATCGGTAAGGATTTCACAGGGCCGGGCGGTTGTAAGACCGAGGAAGAATGTAAGAGCTTCTGTACGAAACCCGAGAACTTCAAGACCTGCTCGGAGTTCAAACCGCCGGCAGGCGCGCTGAGCGTGCGAGCGAGTGCACTCGGCGTCCGCGCTACGGCCGAAGGTCCGAGCAGCAGCGCCGGTAAGGGTCCGGGTGGCCCGGCCGGCTTCGACAATGCCATTCGTTCAGGCACCGAAGTCCGCAACGGCAAGTTCGAGATGAAGGTCTTGAGTGGCCACAAGTACAATGTCTGCGCCGGTCTGCCGCCGGAGAGCGGAGCGATGCCGCCGAAGTGCGCGGTCTGCGACCTGACGAAATCGAAGACCTGTACGGTCAGCTTGCAAGCGCGAGCGGCCGACGCGACGATTGAAGGGAAGGTGACGATTGCCAAGAATCCGGCCGAGCGCTGCTTCGTCGGTGCCTGGGCTGAAGACGGTGGTCACAGCGGCTCGCCCTGCAATCCAGGCGGTCAATACAAGCTCAACGTCACCAAGGACACGACCTGGCACGTCTGCGGCGACAGTTATGATCCGTCGACTGGGAAGTTCTACCGCTGCAAGGATGAAGCGAACGTTGTGGTCACCGACCAGAAGAAGGTTAAGCTTGACATCGAGCTGGCCGAGGGAAAGTTCAGGATTCCGGAGCCGGTGACGAAGACCTTCACCTGTAGTCAACCAACCACCGTCACGCTCGACAACGGCACGGAAATCTCCGTTCCAGCATCGGCCATCAGCACGGACGACGACGGTCAGTGTTCGCTCACGGTCCGACCGACCATCAACATCGGACGGACAAAGACGGCTGACCCGTTGGGGAGCGGCATCGAGTTGAGCGCGTCCGATGAAAACGGCGCAGCCGTGACTGACCTCAAGAGCAATATCACGATCAAGTTCCAAATTGAGGAAGACGCGTTGACCGATGAGGGCATTGAGGACACGTCAGCAGTCCTCCCGGCCTTCTTCAACAGCAACACCTCGTCGTACGACATCAAGTCCGACGCGACGGCGAAGGAGGGGGCCTGCAGCGACAACGCCAGCGAGGATTGCGTCACCATCACCACCACGACCGACCACCTGTCTGCTTACACCGTCGTCAATGCCAGCGGCTCGAGCAAAACCCTGAAATCGGTGACTGTTTCGACCAGCAAGAACAAAACCTCGTTCACCGTCGGCAGCAAGAAAGTGACGCCGTTCAAGTGCCAGACGAGCAGCGATACGGTGACGGTCAAGACGAACGATCTTGGCGGCACTCAACTCATCGTCACTGGCGCGACCTGCGATTCGGCGGTCAAGGTCTACAACACCTCGGGCAAGGTCGTGAAGAACCTGAAAGCCGGGAAGGTCGCCTCCATCGCGCTAGCGGACGTGACCGGCGACGGGAAGAAGGACATCATTGCCGGACTGCTGGGGACGCCGCAGGTCAAGGTCTATAACGTCGCCAGTAAGTACAAGGGCTACACGGTCGTGGCCGGCACCGGTAAAACATTCGCCACCGTCGGTACGGCGCTCCAACTCCAGGGTGAAGGCGGTCCGTACGCGCTCGTCACCGGCGTCGTCGCCTCGAAAGGCGCAGCCGCCGGCGACCTCAAGGCCTGGAAGTTCTCGAAGAACAAGTTCAGCACCAGCACGTACGCCATGTCGTCCTACCTCAAGGCGTCAACCAGCGGCATCACCCTGAAGGTCGGAAGCCCAAGCGTCAAGAGCGTCTCGCCGAAGACGATTGCCACGAGCTCGACAGCGGCAAAGCTGACGGTCAAGGGCAAGAACTTTACGCCCGACACGAAGGTTCTCATCTGCGACGTCGGCACAACGACCAAGTTCAAGAGCGCCACGCAGCTCAACGTGACCGTCGACGGCACGCAGCTGACCGCCGGCAAGTGCTCACTGACCGTCACGAACCTCGACGGCAGCTCCGCCAGCACCGCCAAGAACATCACGGTCAACTAGCCATCGCAAGACGGACCCCCGCGCCTTTCGCTCGAAAGGTGCGGGGTTGGGGTGACCGAAATCCGAATGCTCGATATACTCTAAGGCAGCACGCATGCCACAGAAAATTCACATCATCGGCATCGGGGGGAGCGGCGCTTCCGGCATGGCCCGCTACCTGCATGGCCTCGGCTTCGAAGTTTCCGGATCGGATCTTGAACGCAGCCGGACGGTGGGATTGAAGAAACTCGGTTTGCGCATTGCTGACTTCCACGGGGCAAAGAACATCGAATCGCCCGACCTCGTGCTCATGAGCCCCGGCGTCCACGCGGGCAGCACGGAAATTCGCGCGGCCCGACACAAGGGCATTCCGCTGCTCCCCTGGCAGGAATTCCTCGGTCGCTACTTGAGCCGCCGGCCGGGGACGGGCTATATGGTTGCCGGAACCTACGGCAAGGGCTCAACCGCCGCAATTCTCGCACACATCCTAGAAGCGGGCTACCGCGATCCGCTGGCGATTCTCGGGGTTGAAGACCTTGCCTGGGGGTCGAATCTCCGAATCGGCTACGGCGACGCGTGGATTCTCGAAGCCGACGAATACAACCGTCACTTTCATCATTTTCACCCGTCCTACGCGGCACTGACGAGTTTGGAGCATGAGCATGTTTCGACCTACCCGACCTTTACGAAGTACGTCGAAGCCTTCCAAAAGTTCTTTGGCGGCATGCGTCAACCGCAGACCGTGGTGATGAAGCAAGGCATTGTGTCCGACGAGCTGCGGGCTAAGATATTTCCCCGCCGCCCGTTCACCTACAGCCTCACCAAAGACGCCGACGTCGTCGGGAAGATCGTCAAGGAAGATCTTGCCGGTTCGCGCTTTCTGCTTACGGCCCTGCGATTCGGGATTCAGGAACAACCGATTGATCTGCCGGTGCCGGGCCGCATCCACGTTGAGAATGCGGTCGGCGCGATCGCGCTGGCGCTCATCGGCGGCATTGAATTCGCCGCGGTCAACGCCGGGCTGGCAACGTTTCGGGGCTTAGGCCGGCGGTTTGAGGTCGTTCAGCGCGGGGCTGACACGACGATTTTCGACTATGCCCATACGCCGGATCGAATTCGGGCGGTCATTGATCAGGCCAAGCAATTGTTTCCCGGGCGGCGCCTCGTCGTGCTCTTCGAGCCGCATCTGTATAGCCGGACGAAGCAGCACCGCGACGGTTTCCGCGAGGCGCTTCAGCGCGCTGACCGGGCGTATATTACCGACATCTATCCGGCCCGCGAAGCCCGTTCGAAGTTACGGACGCTCATCCACAGCCAGGACCTGCTGACTGAAGGGAATCAAGCCGTCATGTACGCCGGCGCGTTGCCCGACGGCATTCAGGCCATCCAGCAAGCCCGGACGGAGCGCGACGTGGTGCTCGTTCTCGGCGCCGGACCGATTCAGTTTGCCGCGGAAACGTTAGTCAGGTAGATTTGGTTCCGCTTTTATTTCGGCGGATGGATTTGATTTCCTTCCTGGTCGTAGAGGAAAATCGCGTTGGTCGGACAAGAGACAGCGGCCGCCAGGACGTCCTCCGTGGAGTCGCCTTGAGGATTTTTCACCACCGCCTTGTTTTCGCTGTCGAGCTCAAAGGTGCTGGCGGCTAAAGCGATACAGCTGGCCGCGCCGATGCACAATTCACGATCAACCACAATCTTGCCGATTTTCTGCGTGGCTTTATTGGGTTGTTCGGATGTGGGTGGTGTTTCCGGCTGCGGAGTCGTTGGGTTTGTTTGCTGGTCGTCCATGGAATAAAAGTATTGCAGGTTTCCTTTATTTTTTCAAGAAAAACGGAAATGAACGTTTTTTTGATCTCGATAGGCCTTGACGGATTTTTATACCTGTGATAGGGTAGATTTCCGTTCGTCAACAACTGTGAGTTCCTTGGTGTGCGTACTTTCGGGGTCATCGGATTCCGAAACGATCGGCTGGAAACCGGTTCGGCTCGCCAAGGCCCCGCGGAAAACCCACTGTCCTCGATGAGGGGTCAGGCCTACGTCGCAATCCATGCGGCGGAAAAGGGGAATTCCAGGGCGGACCGTTTGGCTCCGCCCTCATCGTCAGGGGACAGGTGTAGTTCCCTACTAGGATTCGCTCGGCCGCTGGAGGCCTGGCGATGAATCTGCGCCCGGGCGCAGGCACCAATGGTTGGTCGGCCAGTCTCCGACTCCGGCTGTCTGCCGTCGACCCGCGTGGGGACAAACCCGCGCGACCGTCTGCACGGAACAGCGACGCGTCGCTGTTGAACAGAACGTCCAGCCGTTCTGACCGTGCTCGTTCGCCCCCGTCGCTAAGCGTCTTTGCTGATGCGACGGGGGTCTTTTTGTTCTCTCGACGTTCATAAAAGAGGCTGGCTGGGGAGTTGAAAAATTGTTGAGCCCTGAATAGTCTTTACTCAGGGCTCGCGCGATTCTATTTACCGTCGATCCGGGTCGTGCCGCTCGCTGACTTCAGTCAAAATCTTCGCCACCCGCTCTTCACCTACAACTTTGAACGAGTTGGTCCGGAGATCTAAATCGAGGAAGAACCAGCAGCCCCATTGTTGAACAAGGAACGTATCACCGAGCTCTTGCCTGGCACGGACACAATCATCCTCAGTGGGAAGGATGGCGAGGATCTGAAGCCGCTTCCCATAAGCAGGCACATCGCCAAGTGACATGATCTCCATACTGGTGACGCTCGATCCTGACCGGCGGGCTAGACAGAGACACCATTCGCGTTTCACCATAACTCCCCCTTCCGGTTGACAAAGAACATCTAAAACTGCCCGAGCTGGGCAGTCCTTCAGACTAAACTCAAAGCCTGCCCACTCGGTCAGTGTGCCAGCTGGCGGGGAGAAAAACTTGACCAGGTTTGGGCGTGTTTGCTTAGCAACATGGAAACCTACTTCTTTTTTTCGTCCGGGGTTTCCGCCTCATCTTCGTCGCCAACGAGGTACCCCTCTTCAGTCGCCGTGACCAGCGCTTCCGCCTGCGGCCACATCAGCTGCAACGACTCGCTGTAGCTCTTGATGTTGGCATCCAGGTCAAGTTCTCCGTTCGCGATTTTTTCCTCGAGCACTTCGTCAATGAAGTTATTGTAGGCGTCACGGTCGTAGGCGCCTTCGTTCCCCATGCGGTTGATGATCTCCCGAAACACTTCCTGGAGGTCGAACTCGACGTTTTCCATACGCGGGTAGTATAGCAAATCTTCGGCCGCCCCACGAGGAGGTGACTGGATCAGGTGACCAGGTGGCCGACGGTGATGCCAACGATGATCGCCAGCCCTCCCAACAGCGACATCCGCAAGGCGTTCCGCACCGGATGAACGCGGAACCCGGTGCCGCCGGTCATCCCCAGGAGGAAGAGGGCGCCGATGGAGAAGGCAATCGAAGCCGGAAAAGCGGTTTGGACATCGAGGAGGAGATACGGCACGAGCGGAATCATGCCGAGGATGGAATAGGAAAAAAACATGATGAGACCAGCCCGGATCGCGTCGCGCGCCGAGACCGCTGACCGGGCAAGATACTCCTCGGCTGAATTTTCTGAAAGGAAGCTCCCGACCGCCATCGAGAGCGCCTCCACGAAAATCAGGACAATACCGGTCAGGACGATCGCTGGGCGCTCGGAGCCGGCGGCGGCAAGGCCGGAGAGGAGGCCGACGGTCGAAACCAAGCTGTCTTCGCCGCCGAACAGGAAGTTGCGGATGTACATCGCCTTGACGAAACGCGAACGCGAGCCAGCCAGGCGCAAGCGCATGGTTATGTCTCGGAACGAAGCGTTGTCATGATGGCGACTTTTTGGGTAGCGGCTCGGTCATTTTTTCCCAGAGTTCTAAGCCGGCGGCGAATTCTTCGTGTCCGTTCAGGGTGCCGGATAGACAGGACATGCATTCAGTGAACTGCTCGCCCTGTCGGAAGAACCGATGATAGCCACAGGGAACACAGATGTAGTTTCCGCTTTCGTTAACGACATCGCCCTTGTTGTACGTCTTGTTCTGGTCCGTCATGCTCCAGGCAGTGTAGCGTGAGTCGGTGAAGACGGCAACCTTACGCCTGTTTCGATGTACGACGCGTCTCGGCCTGGCGAACGGCGTGTTCAGACAAGCCGAAGTAGTGACCGATTTCATGCCAGATCGTTTCCGCCACGACCTGCCGAATGTCGGCCGGGGAATGGGCGACCGCTTCGACGGACTTCCGAAAAATCGTGATCTTGTCCGGCAGCAGGGGATCCTGTCCAAAGCGGTGTGTTTTCGGGACCCCCTCGTACAATCCCAAAAGCAGTGAGCGGCGGTCGATTTTACTTTTTCGAAGCTGCAGCAGCGTTGGCTGATCCTCGATGACGATGGCTACATTCTTCAGCAGCCGTCGGAAGCGTTCGGGAATCTGGGCGATCCCTTGAGCCACCAGCTGTTCGAAGGCCAGTCGTTCCATGCACGTATCGTAACACGAACACCGTCCAGCCAGAAGGACAGACCATGTTGGCTGGCGGTGACGGGTACGACTATAGAGAGAGGGGGTACTTTGTGCCGCGTTTGATGACGTGCTTCTCCCACTCCTTCACGCCGAATTCCCTTTGGAAGAATTTCATGGCCGTCCCGATTTCGAGACTGCCTTGGCAGGTGTAGACGTCGATCGAAACGAAACGCGCGTCCGGGAAGGTGTGAATCGAGATGTGGCTCTCGGCGATCATGACCATGCCGGAGTATCCCCCGCGGTCCTTCTTGCCGTTGCCGGGGTAGTGGACGACGTAGGGCGTGATGATCTTCTTCATGTTGAGGAGATCGGGCACGTTGTTGAGCGCGGCAAACACGCGGTGCATGTCGTTCAATCGCTCCACACTCGCACCGTAGCCATCGAGGGTCAAGTGTGTGCCGAACCGTTGCCGTCGCTGGTTGGTGTTGACGAATTGTGATTTGATGTTTGCGGTGGTCGGTGCCGCAGTGGCAACCCGTTCGATTTTGCTCAGGGTTGCCTGAGAGGCGACCTGGTCCATCGAGAACTCCTTCATCCGTCCAGGCTCACGGTTCAACGCGTTTTTCGCCGGCGCTGCTTTGAGACATCACATCGCTCGACGCGCTGAACGGATTGAATAGTAAGATTATTAAAGTAGTTTGAATGATAGATGTTCTCGACAGAATGTCAATCAATCTTTGTGAATATTTGTCAGCATGCTAGCGAGCAAGGAAGAACGTCACCGCCGGAAGCTCGCGCGAGAGAAATTTTCCTCATGGTTAGCAAAAAATACCAGCGCACGCTTGATCAAGGCGGAGCGGTGACAAGAAAAAAGATGATCGTTCATGCAGTGACAGCCAAAAGTTTTCCACACCCTCGCCAGCAAAAAAATTCCTTGACAGACATTTCCACACCGTGGTAAGCAAAACGTGTTTCGTTGATCATTCACATTAAAGAACGTCCGGATGAAGGGAGGGAATAAACCATGGGCGCTGATGTCCGAATGACCATGGAGGCACTCGAGCCACTTGATCTCCGGCGGTCCAAGAGCGTCGGAGAGATCGTCGAGGGCTTGAGTCACTGTTCTTTCGGCGCGCGGATGCTCGGTGAGGTCGCCGCGACGCTCACGGAGTGGGTGAAGGAGACGCCGCGACCGATCTTGGTGTATGACGGAGCAGACCTCGCCACAGGATTGGGCTGGCTGTTGCGTAAGATGAAAGATCGTGGTTGGTTCTCGCGCCTGGAGGAACCAGCGTCCTATGCACAGCGGGGGGTTGGAGATCGGGCGGTCATCGTGGGACGGTTCTCTGAGCGGTCCGAAAAGAAACTTTTTTCGCTTCCCGATCGCGCCATCTTCATCAACACCGAGGGACTGGCGAGGCCCTGTCAGGTCCGCGATGGATACTACCCCGACGTGGTGTTCAGTGACCCACGGTTGATCATGCCCATTCTCTTCGCGACCCTGGAGGAGAGGATCGAGGGACGAGCATGGGCCGTGGCTCGGCTGATTGACGAGTTCCGCTGGTACGGCGGCGTCGCTTCGGAAGTTGCTCATGGAGCAGAAACTGTCCGCGCTATGGTCGAGGATCCCGAGTGCACGGTATTCCTCACCATCTCCGGCGCGATGACGATCGCAAAGATGGGGCTGACCATCTGCGACGCCATCGATGAAGAGATGGTCCAGTATCTCGCCTGCACCGGTGCGTTGATGGCGCACGGGCTCGTCGAGAGCATCGGGCTCAAGCACTACAAGTACCATCCCGATCACGGTGACGCCCTCCTCGCCGAGCAGAAGATTAACCGCATTACCGATACACTCGAGCCGGAGGAGAATTTTGACCACGTCGAGGAGATCGTCGACGCGGCGCTCGATGGGATAGACGGCCTCGAGCCGATGAGTCCGATGAGCTTCCACCGTCTTGTCGGCCAATACCTCGCGGAGCACTACCCAGATGAGCGAGGGATCCTGAAGTCCGCCTACCTCAAGAGAGTACCCGTGTCCACACCCGCCTTTGTGGACTCGGAAATTGGAAACGACGTGTACATCCACAACCTGAAGCGCCGACAGCGCGGTCGGCCGCCCCTGCTCATGGACCTGGAGCGAGACAGCCGGGTGCTCATCGAGATGGCGACGAAGGGGAAGCGCCTCGGGATCCTATCGATTGGCGGGGGCGTGCCAAGGAATAACGTTCAGAACGTTGCCCCGCTGATTGAGATCATCAACACCAGGCTCGGGATGCACCTTCCAGAGTCGCAGTTCTCCTACGGGTGCCGGATCTGCCCGGACCCGATGTTCCACGGTCACCTGTCTGGCTGTACCTATAGCGAGGGGATGTCCTGGCGCAAGATGTCCGTGACCGGACGGTTCAGCGAAATCCACGCTGACGCGACACTGGTCTGGCCATTTCTCCTCAAATACGTCATGGAACGACGCGCCAGAAAACTAGCACCTGATCGTTGAAGAAAAAAGCGGCTGGCTGCACGGAAAGGAACCAGCCGTCTTTTTATTCAGGAAAATTTTTTAACACGGTCGACGTAGGCGCAGAACTGACATTCGGGATGGGGTCTTGGCAGCGGACCCTCAAGGACGGCGATCGCTTTTTTGATCTGTGGCAAAACGTTCTGCGGGTTGGTGGTCAGGGTTTTAACGCTGATTTCCATGGGGAATCCTTGGTGGAGTTTTTCGCCGTGCCCGGGGAAGAAGTAAATGAGATGACCGATCCCGGTCGTTGGCCGGCCGTTGTGCTCCAAGAGGAAGGCGTAGGAATCGAGTTGGTATTGATAGGCCGGAATGAGTTCTTTGGTGGTGGGGTCGGAAGAGGCGGTTTTATGGTCAACCGGTGTGTACCTGCCGTTGTTGGTGACCAGGCACTCGTCGAGTTTTCCGTAGTAACCGTAGCGGTCATCAAGGTTGTACCAGTATTTTTCCTGAAAGGGATACTGAAGTTTTCCTTCGACCCGGCCGGCAATCATGGGCGGTACCTCGCCGTTCGGGCGGTAGAGGTCGAAGTACTTCTTGATGACTGCGTCAAAGCGGTTTGCCAGGCGCGAGACAATGCCCTCCGGCTGACGGATCCCTTCGTGCTTTTCCAGCCAGAAGCAGCGCGGACAGCGCTTCATTGATTCGATCGCGGTGGCCGACAGCCACACCCGTTTTTTCTCGACGCCGGAGGTTTCAGGTCGCGGTCGGGCTCGGGCGGCGCGGCGCGAGGTCAGCGCTTCGCGGAAAGTCGAAGGACGCGGCCAGCTAGTCGGTTTCCTGGTTGATCGTGAGACAAACAGGTGGCCTTGAGATAGTTTACGCCGGGGGGTCATAATGGTAGTTTATCGCGCTTCTTGACGAAAAGCGAGCAGCGGTGTAAGAAGCCCGTGAACCTGGAGCAGGGCATAACGTTCGTTCATAATCTTAGGAGGGATCATGCAGCCCCCGAAGCGGCAGTGGACGATCCTCAAGCGGATCGGCAACGGCGAATTCGACTTTAACCTCACGGGCACGGACGTTGAGTTTGAAGTGATGGACGATCTCAAGGGCTTGATCGAGACGTTGTCGGTGAGCATTTCCAAGATAACGTCATCTCCTAGTGGACAAGTCCGCAACTTCCATGGCACGGTGAGCGTTCGCGGCGCCGTGGTTTCGGTGCTCGGTCGCTACGCGATTCAGAGTGGTATCGGCACGCTCGTCGAGGAATGATGATGAGCCCGAGCCGACACTGGACAATCGTGGACGGCCCCTCGGTCATCAACGAGCGGCATCCTCGAACGCCCGTGACCTTCACGGTTCTTGACAGTCACAGCATCCAGAGCACGGTCGACGTCCGTCTCGAGTCGGTGAGCGACAAGAAAGACGACCTTGAGAGCAGGATTTTTCGAGGCCGGCTGAGGCTCAAGACACGGGTGATCAAGGTGATAGGTTTGTACTCGCCCCTCCGAAGGACCGGGAGCATGGAGGAAGCATGAGGTCAGCCGTCAGGGAGGATCGGCCATGGAGAAAAACGGCGGATGGGATCTCTCCCTTAGTTCGTTGGAGGAAAAGTAAAAACACCCGCGTCAACAGCACGACGCGGTTTTTTCTTGGACGATTAGTACCGCGGCGCTTCTTCGTTACTGACGGTTGCGTCCGGATCCTCGGCCTCACCAGATGTCTCGACCTCGTTCAGATCGACGCCGCTGTCGTCAAGCACTGGCTCGCTTTCCTCGATCACTATTCCATCCTCGACCTCAAGCTCATTTCCAGATTCAGAACCAGGAATCACTAGTTGCGGGGCTGACGGACTGTCGGCTGTTGAACTGGAATTCGGTTTGGTGAAGATCAAGAGGAGCGCCGCCACCACGACGGCGATGGCCACTGCGACGATCAGGGTATTGCCCTGCGGAGAACCTTTCATGGCCCGACTATAGCACGCGAAGCGGCGGAATGTCTATCGGAAGTAGAGGAAAACCGCTGCTCCCGCGGCCAGGGCAAAGCGGTAGTAGGCGAACGCGTCGAGGCGATGTTGCGACAAGAAGCGCAGGAGGAATCGGACGACGAAGTAACCGGCCAGCCCGGCGCTCAAAATCCCGAGCAGCATCGAGGCGACGTCGGCCGGAGAGAGCGGTACGGCGCGAAGATCAAGAAGTTTTTTTATGGCCGCGCCGGCGACCGTCGGAATCGACATGAGAAAGGTGAAGCGGGCGGCGTCCGGTCGCGACAGTCCGGCCAGCATCCCAGCCACGATCGTGATACCGGAGCGTGAAACTCCGGGCACGAGGGCGAGGACTTGCGCCAGGCCGATGCCGAGCGCGGTGCCCCAGGAGAGCTGTCCGATCAGGATGTGTCGACCGGTTCGTCGTTCAACCACCAGGAAGATCAGGCCGACGATCGTCAGTGCGGAAATCACGACCAGCGGCGAACGTAACGAGGCCCAGAACGTTTCGAACAGTCCGCCAATTATGACGGCCGGAAGCGTAGCCAGCACCAGCATCCACGCCCCGCGCTGATGGTCTGTCCAATCGGCTCGTGCGATCGTGAAAGAGGTGAACCACCCCCGGAGGAGTGAACCTACATCTTGCCAAAAAAACAACAGCAGCGCGACGAGGGTGCCGAGGTGGAGGGCGACGTCGAAGGTCAGGTCGTTCGCAACGTCAAAACCAATGAGCTCGTGCGCGAGGAGTAAATGTCCGGAGCTGGAAATCGGCAAAAACTCCGTTAAACCTTGAATCGCGCCGAGGAGCAGGGGCGGAAGGAGGTCGGGCACGCGCTACGAGGAAATTTCCTCTTTTTTTTCGCGGAGGAAGCTCGTCAGTTCCTCGAGGATTTCGAGGAATGACTTGAACGGCGCCTCGATCAAGAAGTCGAAGATGAACAGGACAATGTTGATTTTTGGCGCACGCAGGGCGATCCAGCGTCCGACCCGCAGCACCGGCAGGGTGAAGAAATCAACCAGGAAGCCGAGCGGACCTTCGCGTTGATCAACCACGACGTATTCACGAGCGGACAGCCTGATCCGGACCGCAAAGAAGCTAATGATCGTGAGGAAGAAGATGAACAGGGCGCCGCTGACGGCGTTGAAGTGGAGTCGGCCGAGGATGTTGATGATGAAGCCGAAGGTGATCACAAAGGTAGCGGCGTAGAGGAGCGCCACGACCGAGCGCATGACCGGGCCGCGTTGGCGAGGCATCTTCAGACGACTCAAGAGCGTTCGACCGGTATCCTTGTAGGCGATGTCGTGGATGCCCTGAATGAGTTTATCGGTGTTCTTCCGGCTCGGAACGCGGATGGTGACGGCGATGAGAAACATGAGGATCGGGTGGAAGGCCAGGTTAATGCCAAGCGTCGCCCGATCGACGGCGCCTTTGATGACGAGTTCGAACGGCACTTCGATGACGAAGGCGACGAGCATCTTCGTCAGGAAGATGAAGATGAACGACCGGATGACGCTGCGGCGGAGTTTGGCGCGGGCCTCGGCGTAACGACGGGAAGCGGCACGACGGACTGCTTCGTTGAGGAGTTCCGGATTGGCGAAGGTCGCGACGGCGGTGGTCGGTTTTTCCTCGACCGCGTCACGAATGATCCAGAAGAAGGCGGCGTAGCGCTTGGTATAGCGGAGGAGGACTTCACCGAGTTTATGGTGTTGAGTGCGGTCGAGTTCCGTACGCAGCTCTTCAAAGCGGTGAGCCAGGGACTGTAGCCCGGGGTCGTCCAAGGCATCCCATTCCGGCACGTACAGCCGGAACAACGCATGGGCCACCATCGTTTCGTCGGCTTTCAGGAGTGCGCGTTGAATCGCCAGCCAGACCTGGAGATTTTTTTCTTCCTGGTTGATCTCGCTCGCGCCGGCGAGCACCAAGTCATGCATCAGCACCTCGTACATGGCTTCGGCCAGCGCCTGTTCGCGGCGATTTGAGGCGAGCGCCTGTTCGATTTCGACGGCCGCCAGGCCGAGCAACCATCGCGACAGTTCGTTCCGCTCGTCCCAAGGTTTACGCTCGCCGGCGTACCGGATGAGCGTTAGGTAGCGGGCGAGGATCCGGCGGACGAGTTCAACGCTCGATTCTGGGACTTCGTCGTTCGGGAGGTAACGCGCCTGAATCAGCTCGATGATGAGCGGACGGGCTACGCTGTCCGCCGTTCCCCCGCCTAACAGTCGCCGCTTGAGAATTCGCTGAATCGCATTTTTGCGGAGGAGATGATCCTCTTTGTAATCAATGATGTTGCGGAGTTTTTCGTAGACAAAAGCCAGCCGACTGACCGTGTCGGAAACGTGAATTTTGCCGCCGCTATCGTCGCTGGTATCGGCGGTTTCGCGCTGGAACGTGCCGAGGATCCGCTGGATCGGCTGGGAAAAGCGAATTGGTGGTGGTTGAGGCATGTCGGCTGGCTAGCGTTTCCGCCCGCGCACGACCGCGCGCGCCATCCCGACAGGCGGGGTGACGGCGCGTTGGTTAGTCAGTCGTTGGTAGCCTGTCATGGTCAATCGCGCCTCCACTTCATTGAACAACCCACAGAGGGATACTGATCTGCGCTTGGCCGCTCGCCGCGGAGGAGGGCGCGGATGGCGTCGTCGAGATCGTGTCGTTTCGCCTTGGCCGGATTTTTCCAGTCGTCGCTGACTCGTCCGCGATAGGCCAGGTGCCGGTCGCGGTTGTAGACGAAAATGTCCGGCGTGCAGACGGCGCCGAATTCGCGTGCCACCTCTTGTGACTCGTCGCGCAGATACGGGAACGGGTAGGCGTAGCGTGGTTCATTCATCTTGTCGATCGCATCCTCGGGGTAGGCCCTCGCGTCATTCGAATTTATGGCGATGAATTGGACGGATGTGTTTTTCGCCAGGAAATTATTCCAAAGCTCGACCAGTTGCGGGCGAACGGCTTGGCTGTAGGGGCAGTGATTGCACGTGAAAATAACGACCAGGACGTGTTTGTCCGCCCAGTCGCCGAGGGTGTACGTTTTTCCGGTGGCGTCCGGAAGCTCAAACAACGGAATCGGTTCATGAATTTTGACAGGCCGAGAGTACGTGAGCGCCATGACATGAAAGGATACTCTTACCACAAGTATACCATACTGTCAACTGTT
>SBBC01000040.1 GCA_005239865.1 Candidatus Microgenomatus auricola | reverse complement strand
TGGCAGATTCGGCGGTACCGCTGGTTCGGTGCTCAACTGTCGAGACGGTCGCCCTGGCTTCGTCGCCATCTGCCCCTCGACCGATTCCGGCGTCAGCAACAAGGGCACGATATGGATAAGGTGCCGAACGGCATGGTCAAGCTCGTCGGGAAGCTTCTGAAAATCAGGCAACGCAAACAGCGCCGACGGGTTCGCCGGCCCGCCCAGGCGTTCGAACAGCTCCACCCACGAGCCGACTGTGGCCGGGAATTCCTTCCCTCGATAGTGAACCGGCGACGTTCCGAGTGGTTCGGGTGATGCGCGGAGTACGGCCAGGATCTTTTGACTCAATCCCTGGCGACGGGACGGCGGCAGGATTAACAATCGCGCCCGGAGACGTTCGTACATACTGATCCGCTCGTCGGCGATGATCAGGCCGATGTTTCGAACGAGATCAACGACCTGGTCGTCTGTCAAGAGCGGTAGCGCCAGCGTCTGAAATTTGACAATCAACGGGGTCAAGGCATCGCGGAGCGACGGAAGGGCTTGCTGTTTCTTCTGGAGGATACCGGCAAGCTCGGCTGCCGTCCTGGTTTCGGCGAAACCGGCGACTTCTCCGAGCACGGCATCAATCCTGGAACGACTCTCTGTTCCCCTGAAGTCGAGACGCTCGATCTCGGCAAAGTCAATCATTCTTTACGACTCACGTTTTCGAGGTTTTGCTCTATCGTTTCGCTCCGAAATGTGTGTGAAGCTCCGCGGTCTCACAGCCGAGGCGTCTCCTGTTACGGTGTTCCGCGGAGCAGAACCCCACACCGTCCCGAGCACCGTCGAGGGATTGGTGCGTGGGTAAATTATACCATAAACGAGCCGTTCTGAAAACGGCGAACAAAAAGTGTATTCCCGAGCGTAGCGAAGGGTCTCTTCTTGGCCTTGGTCCAGCCGGAGATCTTTCCCCCTATCGGCGGGGTTGGGAATACGACTGATCAGATTTCCTACGCCGGAATTCCCGCCGAGGGCTGCAACAGGTTTTGTATTCTTGCTCCTTCCGCTTCCACCGTGACCCCATCGTATTCCCCGCTGTGGGCTTTTCCACGAACGTAGGTTGGCTGCTTCTGGTCAAGATGGAGTTTCAACACCAGCTCCTCCTCCCGTTCCTCAACGTACAAGTGAAAACGCGGGTAGAAACCCGAACCCAGGCGACGCGTGTAACTCTCCCCACCGATGCGCGGGTCGCGGAACCACGCGTAGCCGCAACGCTGGATTGCTACGCTGGTGTTCGCGGGGCGGGGAACGCGAATAATCATAGCGCCTCACGCCGATAAATCGGCCCGCAACAAATTCTGCTGTCCCCTAATATACTCACGCTAACCAGCTACCCAATCCACTCGATACTCCCATCCGGCTTCATCCGCACCGGCGTCCACCTGAATCCGCCTTGCGCCACGTCAAAGTACGTCATTCCGACCAGGCCGGTGTTCCCGAGCGCCGAGAGCGTGATTGCGATCTGGTTGCCGATGCGCGCGGATTCAGCGTCATTGCCCGGCAGCGCCTTCTTCAAGAGCCACAGCACGAAGACGGCGATCGTCGGAGGATCGGACGTGCGTGCGTCGAGTGTCCGCTGAACGTTGGCGAAGGGGATGTTCTGCCGTTGCGCTAGCGGCTTGAGAAATTCGTCCGCGAATGCCGCTCGCAAATCCGGCTGCTGAAGCGGTAGTTCCAGCGCGCCGAACCGACTTAACAGCTCAAGGCAGGCCACCACCGTTTGACGGTCGCGGGCCGCAGACGCTTCCTTCAGTATCGCCACCAGCTCGTCGGCATTGGCGCCGACCCGTTGCAAGATGTTCTCTTGGGCTGCGTAGAGAGATTCATCGTCGAATTCAGCCGCCCTTTCAAGTGGTGCGCGTGCAGGACCGAGGCCTGCAGCGGGGGTCGTTACCGGCCCCTCCTCCGGTTCTGGCTTTGGCGCGATCGGTATGAGACCGTACACTTCCGGGAACCGCCCCTTCGCCAGGGCCAGGTACTCGTCAACGCTCCCGCCAAGATTTTTCAGTGCTACGTGCACGCCGCCGAGGTAGCGCTCCATCGGCAACAAGACGCGACCGAGAATGTCCCGGGTCAAGCCGTTCGCCCGGTCGTCGGGCAGATTGAGTTCCGCTTTGACGCGAACGAGAACGTGATGCGGCGACGTTTCTTTCGCCACGACGGAACGAATGATCCCCATCATGGCGTCACCCTGCTCGGTACTCAATCGATGCTGTTCCTCCAGTTCAAGGTTCATCTGCGTCAACTCCTCGTTCCCCAAGAGCGCTCGCATGAACGGGGGCAGGCGCTTGAGAACGCCGAGATAGGTTTTGGCATCAATCATACGCCCTCCCCTCCGGTGGCTCGCGGCGGCGGTTTGGGAACTGGTCCCTGGCCGGTTTTCTTCCCGAGATTGCGCAGGTGATCAGTCAATTCGCGGAGGTATTTCTTCATTTCGAAATCGAACACTGCGCCGCCGCGCTCGGTTCGGACCTGGCGCAGGTCGCTCAACTTCCGTCGCATCTCGCCCCCAATCCTAGCATCCTGCTGCTCGAGGTGGCGAACGGCATCGTCAATTCTCCGGCCCGCCTCGGCCAGCGAGCGGCTGAACGCCGCGCCGCTTTGCACCATGGTTCGCTCGAACTGCTGCATCGCGTTATCAAGATTGAAACCGGCTGCGGACGTCGGCGCCTCTCGCTCCGATGATCCGCCAACCACGCCGAAAGTCGTTGGTCCAGTGCGCGGTGGCGTTGATCTGGCGCTCGCCTGCGGCGGTGTGCCGGCGAATGGCGCTGCTCCGCCGCGACCGGTCGGCGGCGTGACTGACGGTGGCGGACCAGCCGGGGCCGGTCCGGTCAAGGGGGCAGTAAATCCGCGCGTCGTTCCCCGATACGGTGCCGGTCCGGAAGGCGTCGTTGAACGTGTTGCGGCCGCTCCTCCCCGTGTCTTTCTTAGGAGATCCGAATCAATCGACACAAACCCACTCAAGCTTAAATCACGACGCATGTTCCGTCCGCGGTTCTGCATGGCTTCGGTCTCGGGTGTACCGGGACGATTCTTCACGGCATCTCTCAACTCGTCGACGAAGGCTTTCAGGGCTGCGTTGCCGATATCGTAGTCTTCGTCCACGATGTAGTCCGCCAAGGTCTTGAGCTTGGCTTTCACGCCAAGGGCTCGCAGAATCGTCGCTTTATGAGCTAACGACCTTGGATCGAGCGCTGATTCTGGTGTCTTGAAGAGGTCGGTTTCCTTCAGGTCAGCAAAGTCCCTGGCCTCGGCTTGGGCCGTAAACCGTTCGAACACGTCTCGGCCGGCGGCGGTATCAAGATCGTAGAGGTTGTTCTTGCCCTTGCTGACGTTGAAGATATTCTTCCTGATCCAGTCATCGAGCTTGAAGTTGTCGTCGCCGCGGTCGTTCGTTAGCGTTCGCGTCCCGACTTTCGCCTTCTGATATGCTTGCAGTCCCTCGAGCATCGCCTGTTGGTACTCCTTGCCCCGATCGCGGAAGTCTTTCAAGTGTTTTGGCCGGACGTTCGGCGACTCGCGCAGGAGATCAATCACATTCGCGTCTTTCGCCGCATTTGCCGCCATCCGTTTCATGAGTTCATCGCCGCCCATGCGATCAACGAATTCCTGCGCTTCCTTCTTCTGGAATCCGAGCCGCCGGTCAGCGAACGCCTGGCCGACCTCACCGGTAATGCGCGCGACTGCCTGCCGCATGGGCAGTTTCTCGCCGGTCATGTCAATGTGCTTGAAGATTTCCTTGCGCGCCTCCTCGTTCATCTTGTCAACGTTCCCTTTGAAGGCGGCTTCATCGCGGCTGACGCGAAGGACAAGATTCGCCAGGTAACCCTCGTTGCCGCCGTGCTTGAGTGCAAATTTATTCTGATCCGTTTCCGCCAGGAGCGCCGCGCTCGTTAATCCAGCCTGGAGCGCCGATTCATAACGCTGCTGACCGCGCAGCGAATCGAAATCATTAAAGAACGCTCTCTTCGCCAGATCAGCCGAGGATTTGTGCGTGTCCTCCCAGAACTGCCGACCGACCTGACCAGCGCCAGCGTACTGTTCGGCTTGTTGGACGAGCGCGACGTCGTCAGCCACCCCGGCCTTCAGCATGTTCCGCCTGATAAGTTCGCGCACCGCCACCAGCCGCCGGTCCTGGTCCATCGCCTTGGTCATCGACCGCAACGTCTGTTCGGTCAAATTCGGGTCGGTAATGTTCATCTCCCGTGACAGGACTTGTTGCCGATCCTGCTTGAACTGATCAATCCGCAGTTGGGCCTGCTGAAAACCGCGGGTGCCGCGCTGGAATCCTTCGCCGAATGTTCCGCCGCGGATCCAGGCGCCGGCGCCAGCCATGACCCGACCGCCGAGACCGGCAGTCCGGCTCAACCCCCGATCAACGGTCACGCCCAATCCGGCGGCGCGTTCTTGAATCGTCGCTTGCCGCCGCTGTTCGCGCTGACGGAGGTACTGCCGGACCGGCGCAATAGTCCGGTCGGTGATCGGGCGCAAGGCGCCGCCAATCGCCTGCCCGGGCATGCGCCTGATCCGCTCGGCCCACTGTCCGGCCAGATTGCCGCCAGCCACGCCGAGTTCCTTCGTGATGATGAGCGTCCCGACGAGCAACATAATTGCCACCATGTAACTCAACAGCGTTTCCGATTGCCCGATTTTAGTCAACGTCGCACTGATCGGTCCGGCCGTGTCCGGCACGCCGATGCCGGTCGTTTCCTTTTGACTGACAATCACGTTATCGAGCTTCAAGGCGTTCGGCGTGGACATGATCGCGAGCGACAACCACAGGAGAAAGGCCACCACCGGACCGGTCACGACGTACTTGCCGAATTCTCGCCACCAGCGCGAGGCGTACTGTTCGGTTGACGGGTAGGTCCGGAAGAGATACGCCAAGGGCGACAGGACCACCAAGAACCACAGCGCCAAAATGCGCAGGATCAGAACGATGGCGATGATCGACATCACAATCACTGCCACGATCAGAAGAAATAAGCCCAGGATAAGGGCGCCGAGAATGGCGCCTTGGTTCTTGAATTCCGGCGGCACGCTGCCGGAAATCTGGATGATGTCCTGGAGTCCCAGAGCGGACGTGATGTTGCCGGCGGCCGCGTCGCGCCAGGCGTTGACGAAGGTGATCATGATCACCTGGGCGAAGTCAATGAAGAACCCGGCGATAAATTTCGAGAAATTGACGAGCACCGCCATCACGACCAGCCGCGCCAGCAGGCGGTTGTAGCGGTAGCTCTCGATCTTCATGATCGTGCCGAAGGCGATGATGAGGAGCACGACGATGAAGAACATGTTGGCGAGATCGCGGACGATCGCCCAGCCCTTGACCACGGCCGGCGCATTCAGGAAGTTGTTGTACTGCGCCACCGCCACCATGATGTTGATGAT
>SBBC01000045.1 GCA_005239865.1 Candidatus Microgenomatus auricola | reverse complement strand
ACTGGTTGACCGCTGGTAAAAACCGCCTGCGGGCGGACCGTGGTACCCGGCTGGACAGGTCAAAAAAGTATCGTAAACCAATACGGATTGCAGCGTGTTATCCGAAGTCCGATTGTAATAATACCGCATCGTCGCCTGATCGGTCACGTTCGCTGTACCGAGATATTGCCCTAGACAAGTCCCGCCATTGACGCCGCAAACTTGAATTTTCCATTCACTCTTGCTCACAGTATTCATAGTGATACCGCCATCGACCGTCAGGCCGCTGCTGACGTACACCTTGCCGGTGAAATAGCCGGCCCAGCCGCTACCATTACGTTGTTCGCCGGAAATCGCCGCGTTGAGGGAATCGGCATAGGCGTAAACGGCGTCCCCCGAAGAGCCAACCTTATCCGCGAGGGTAGGATTGTTTACGGCCAGCCTCGCACCTGGTGCGGTTTGCGAGATGCCGACGTTGCCATCAGTTTGTATGGTTAGGTCTTCCTTGAACCCTGCGCCGGTGGCAGACGCGCCGAAACTCAGGTTAGTCCATTGGCTAGTAATATTATAACGGTTAAAATTCCCGCCGCTCCCTAAACCATTGATAAAGAGCACCTGGCCACCCGGCCCGGGGTTGATGAGATCGTTAATGGTAACTATTGGGACGACATCCGGATGGGAACCGGCAGCATATACCTTACTGGTAACATCCAACCTGCTGGCCGGCGTCGTTGTCCCGATCCCGACGTTGCCGCCGTTGAAATACGCGGTCCCGTCGAACTTGAACGACAGCGGATTCGACCAGCTCTGCGCCACTCCCGCGGTATCCCGATCGACGCGCCAGAAATCGAGTCCCTTCGGATTCGGGTTGCTCTCGGCCGGCATTTCGAGAAACCACTCATACACCTCGTTACTCGTGTCCCGCCTGCGTAAGACGAGAGGCCGGATCCCGGCGGTGGTAGACGAGTTGGTATTTTCAATGAAGAACGGGCTAATTGACTGGGCCGCCGAATCAACGGAGACATGCAGCTTGCCGCTTGGATTTGTAGTCCCGACCCCCAAATTTCCGGATAAGTAGAAATTCTGGCTGCTGCCGCTGCCGCTGAAATAGCTGCCGGCGGTCGTCGCGTTGGGACGGATGTAGATGTTGCCGCTCGAAGTGATGTCGCGGCCGGCGTTGCCGAGCTCCATGACATCATCGGTCGGACCACCCGGGGCAATGATCGCCACGCCCTGGTAGACCGTCAGCTTCTGGGTGGCGCCCGGTGTAATCGGTGCGGAGGCGCTCGGCAGGGAGGAACGGATGATGCCCATGGTCACAATCAGGGCGACGGCCGTTATGCTCTGTCGCTTCAGAAGCCAGCGGGCGAGGTTTTGCCAGAGCACTGGCTGGCGCTTCGTCGGCAGACGAAACCCACGTGTTTCAGCGCTTTTCTTGGTTCTCAGTGTCGTCATGCGTTTGCCTTCAATTCTTTGACTAGGATAGCAAAAAATCTCGCGGTTGGCACGCCCTGGACCGCGGCACATGGTTCACGCCAAGAGCAACTCTCGACATCACCGCTATGTTGGTCAGGGCGGACGACAAAGCCACGGTATGGTGATGGTAGATTTGTTCGGTCACTACGTTGAACAGACGGCATTGAAGGAAGTAATATCGCAGCTGAGGATCAATCCGGAAGCATAGTTGCCGCCGCGATCATAGGCGTAGAGGACGAAGTAGTACCTCCCGTCCATAAACAAGCCGGGGCTCGTATAGGACGTCCCGGGTTGGGAAATATCCTGCACGTCCATCCCGCCAGCCAGCGGCCCACTCGGCGGATTGCCGAAGGTCACGACCACCCGCGTTCCCGCGTAGTCCGGGTTTGAAGGCGGTAGCCAAGTAAGCGTGAGTTTTCGCAAAGACGAATCCCACGAAACGACACCTGCCACGTCGTTAACGGGCGGTGTCCGGTCGCAATCGCGGGGGCAGTAATTGGCGCTTCCGAACGTGTCGTTTTCGCTGCCGTTACATATCCCGTCGCCGCAGCTGGTCGCGAACAGGGTGCTCGTGACGTCGCCGATCACCAGTTGGCTTAACGTCGCGTTACCGTTGACGTTGACGTCGGTCGTGACGTCCGGCTGGACGGCGATGGTGAACGCGCCGCCGCCTAAACTGACATTTCGCGATGACGACGACGGCCAGAGCGTCGAACCGTTCGTCGACCAGAAACTCGTTCCGGTCGCCTCCCACGTCGATTGACATTCGTTGTTCAAGCAGACTTCGGAAACAGCGTTCTGTCGGGCCGACTGCACGTTGGAACTAGTGATCGAACCGATAACCAGGTCGCTGGTGTCAAACAGCGCGACCTTGCCGCGGAAGTAAGCGGCGTAGGCCTGATCAAATCCGCTGATGACTTCTCCCAGGACGCCGTACCCGCTGCTGCTTGCCGTCGCGTCGCCGTAGACCCCGGCGCTGAAGCCGGCGGCGGAACTTGAAGCATAACCGGCCACGCCGCTATATACCCGACTGCCGTTCGGGGAAGCGCTCGTCGCTTTCAAGGTCGTATCGCTCGTCCCGGTCAGCCCGGCGTAACCCGTATCCGGCGGCGGAGAATTCGGCACGGCTTGCCCTGGTAGATCCGGATAGATATGCACGAAGTCCCGGCTGCCGATCTCCGCCCACTTCGACCGGCAATCGTTATTCCAGCAAATCTGACTGGTTGCCCCGACGGCGCCGATGGAGACGTCCGAATTGACCGTCAAGGTTTTATTGACTGTCAGCGCTCCGGCTTTCCGCTGCGGCGCGGCCGTCGTGTTGAGGGGCAGCTGGAGCGATGGGTCGAGGGTGACTGGCGAACCGGGCGGCGCCGACGAGTCAAACCAGGCCGCGCGGACAACCGGCAGACCGAAAAATGCAGTGGCCGCGATCACGAGGAGAGCTCGTTGAACGTGTTTCGGGCTCGACGCGGTTTTCATATAGAATAGATCACATTCGCGTCAGTGCAGAGCGGAGTGAAGATCATGCCCGAGGCAAAATTGTTCTGCTGATCAAAAGCGTACAAGCCCGCGTAGTAGGTGAATCCTTCGAAGCACGGGTCCTCATAGATGAACTGATTCGGCGGAAAGTCCAAAGCCGCGGTCGCCGCAGAGGTGTCATTTTGACCTTGCGGAAAACGATCAGTCCGGATAATCAGCCGGGTGGCTTGTAAATCCGGATCGTTCGGATTCTGCCAGGCGACAGCGAAGTGGTAGGGGCGCACCGGGCATTGCCCTTCCGGACCGGCACCGGGAGTGCACGGCGGCGGGACTTCAATCGCGTCCTCGCTCAAAACCTGAGCGTTTCCAGGCGGGGTCTGATCGCAATCCTCCGGACAATAGAAGGACCCCGCCGGGATGCCGCAGGGACGCGGACCACAAAACGTATCGTTCTCCGGCGGGTCGGTGCAGATGCCGTCGCCGCAGGTCAGCGCAGGCGGAACAGTCGGCGACGGTACGCCAATCGTGTAACTACTGAATTTGGCGCTGCCGCGCACGACCAGATCGGCGCCCGAACCAGCTACGGCGACGAAGACTGGTGCGGTCACGCCCTGGCCGGCAAACGCCAGTGATCGTGAACCGGTGGAGGGCGAGAGCGTGTAGCTGCTTAAATCCCAGAGGCCGGTGCCGCTGGACTTCGGCCACACGTCTTTGCACACGCCACCTAAACAGATCTCGGCCAGGTTGTTCGCGACCGCTGCTCCGCTCCCGATCACGAGATCGTATTGGGGAGCAGTGGGGGCGGTATCCAAGTTGCTCACCGCCACGTCGCCGCGGAAGTATCCAGCCCAAGCGTTCGGCCAATCGAAAAATGCGGTTGACCCGAGATCGGTCGTGGCGTATACGCCAAAGTGGGCCGCGTCATCGGCAGCCGCGGCCAAGCCGTAAATCCCGGTTGAGTACGCTCCGGCACTGCCGCCGGTAACCCGACCTTCGATCCCGAAGGTTGGCGTGGCTGACATCGGCACGCCAGCCAAGCCGGTGACTGTCGCTGGCTCGGGCGCGGCGACGCCAGCCTGATGCAACACGACGTATCCAGTGTCGGTCGGAGTACCGGTCTGGTTGAGCGTCAAAAGACCGGTGGCGGTGGCGACGGCGGCCCAGCTTGATCGACAGTTCGTGCCATCGCCCGAATCATTCCAGCAGATTCGACTGGTTCCGCCGGCGCGACCAATCGTCAACGTCTTCCCCGGATCGATGCTGACTGTGCCTTCAATCGTCAACCCGCCCTTCTTCGTTTGCGGTTCGCTCGACGTGTTGAGCGGCGGGGCGATATTCCCTCCCGGTTGGGGTCCCGGCGGCGAGACCCAGACCGGCGCCGCTCCAACTCGCATCGCTAGGCCGAAGGCCGACAGCGACAGAAGGGCGAGGAGAAACAAGGGCGTTCGAATGCGCATGCGTCAGTTGATGGAGAGGGCTGTCCCGGGGAGGATGGCGGCACTGCCGTTTCCCGTGACGTGGATCTGCACCTCCGATTGGGACGAGAGGTTATAGAGATAAAACGGTGCGAACTGATCGCTACCGCCGACCGCTAAATTCAATGACGCGTCTTTCGGCTGCAGGTACGAGCCGCTGTCGAGCCAGTAACGATCGCCCGCCGATGGCACGGGCCAAGACGATTGGCAGTCGTTGTTGATGCAGAGTTCTCCGGCACTCGGATTATCGCCGACCGCGCGCGAACCACCGACAAAGACGTCCCCATCGACCGCCACGTTTCCGCTGAAGTATCCGGCCCAGGCGGAGGTCGCGGTGCTGGCTACGCCGTAGAGAGCAATGTTGTTCGTCGAGTCAGCACCGGCTTGCGCGAAGACGCCAGCTGACGGGAAAGCCGGATCGCTTCCGAGCGCGTCCTGGCCAGCGACCGCGGTCGTCGGACTGCCGGCAGTCGGCGTTTTTGCGACAAACTTCAGCGCTGAGAGTTGAATGGAGGGACCGGCGTCAAGCCCTTGGACACGTACCCAGCCGCCGTCAGTGACGTTGAGCCGAACAAAGCGTTCCGCCGCCCCGCCCACCTCAAGCCAACCGTTTTTACAATTGGTTCCCGAACCGTCATCGTTCCAGCAAATCTGCCGAGGATTCGAGGCGGTTCCCACCACCAGGTCGGGGTGACCAGTCGGGTCGGTGATGGTCAATCCGTCACCGAACGTCAGATTGCCGGTTTTCGTCTGGATCGATTCGCTGGTGTTGAGGAAGGGTGAGCTGTCGAGCGGCGGCGACTGACTGATGTCCTTCCAAACCGCAGCCTCAATCGCGGCCGGTCCGGCAAACAGGCGCCCGGCCACCGCGCCGACCAAAACGACGGCGCCGACGAGTACACGTTTACGCCTCATCCCCGAAAGTATTCGATGAAGCCTGGAGTTTGGGGGTTGGGTTTTGACCACGTTCCTCCAACGTGCAATAATAGT
The DNA here is from genome assembly GCA_005239865.1 of Candidatus Microgenomatus auricola. Taxonomy (GTDB): domain Bacteria; phylum Patescibacteriota; class Patescibacteriia; order SBBC01; family SBBC01; genus Microgenomatus_A; species Microgenomatus_A auricola_A. Next base: position 9,429 of record SBBC01000045.1, on the reverse strand, counting down.
ACCACTTTTTCAAGCGACTGTCGACTGCTTTTTTCCTTTTTTCAGACCATAACCCGCAGCGCATGTCAATACGCAAACGAAATCGTGCACCAGCCCGAAATGCCCCTGAAGAATTTGGCAATCAGCGCCTCGGCCTCCTCGTCCTCGTGCTCACCGCGGTTTTCCTGGCACTCGGCATCTTCACCATGGTCTACCGCAGTCGCCCGTCAACCGCCAATCGCGAACTGCGAAACAGCGCGGCCAGCCTTGTGACCACCGACGAAACTCGGCCTGAAACCACCATTGGCGTCCGCTCGTTCACCGGCGTCATCCGAGAACTCAATCCTGATCGTCTGACCGTTCGAATGACCGAGATCCGCAATGGCAAACGGTTTGATCGGCTGGTTCTGGTGACGCTGACGAACGCCACCGCCGTGGCTTCGCTCAGCGACGTCAAGACCGAAGTCACCGCCTCGGGCGAACCCGTTGCGGTTCGCCAGAAACTACCGGCTGACCGCTCTCTCCTCAAGGTCAACACCATCGTCGAAATCCACGCCACCGATATCGTTGACGACAAGACCAGCGTCGTGGCTGAAGCGATCGACATCCTATCCCCATAATTCGTCACTCCACATTTATCATTCACCTCACCAAAGGAGCACCCCATGACAGCAGTCTGGATCATTATCGGCCTCATCGTCCTCCTGGCGCTAGTGCTGATTGGCATCTACAACCGACTGGTGACGCTCAAAAACCGGACGAACGAATCGTGGTCGGACATCGACGTCCAGCTCAAACGACGATACGACCTCATTCCCAACCTCGTCGAGACCGTCAAAGGATACGCCGCCCACGAACGCCAGGCATTTGAAAACGTGACCCGGGCACGGGCCGCGGCCCTGTCCGCACAAGGACCGCAGGCCAAAGGCGAGGCGGACAATGTGTTAACCGGCGCCTTGAAATCACTGTTTGCCATTGCCGAGGCCTACCCAGAACTGAAGGCCAACCAGAACTTCGCCAAGCTGCAGGACGAACTGGCCGACACCGAAAATAAGGTTCAAGCCGCGCGCCGCTTCTACAACGCTAACGTCCGCGATTTGAACACCGCCATCCAGACCTTCCCGACGAATCTCCTCGCCCGCGGCTTCGGTTTCACCAGCCGCGAGTTCTTCGAAGTCGGAACGGAAACGGAAAAACAGCCGGTGGCGGTCAAGTTCTAATCCACCCTTCACCAATCCGCCCGTCCAAGGGCGAACTACCATGAATGGTTTGCTTCTTTCAAAAACTCCGGACTTCGCCATTCGTACTTCGTTCCCAAAATCCTGACCATGGCCACCACCTACGACTTCGTCTCGCAGAACAAACTGAAGAGTTTCCTCCTGATCGCACTCTTCATCACCTTCGTCGGCCTGCTCGGCTGGTTCGTTGGCGCCTGGACGGATTTCGGTATCTCGGGATTGGTCTTCGCCCTGATCATCGCCATCGCCATGACCTTGGGCGGGTATTTCGCCGGTGATAAGCTGGCCCTGGCCGTGGCCCGCGCTACCGGACCCCTCACGAAGGACCAAAACCCGTATCTCTACAACCTAGTCGAAAACCTATGCTTGACCGCCGGCCTGCCGAGGCCGAAGATCTACGTCATCGCCGATCCCGCGATCAACGCCTTCGCCACCGGACGCGACCCGTTGCATGCCTCGATGGCCGTCACTACCGGAGCGATTGAAAAACTCGAGAACGAAGAACTCGAAGGTGTGGTCGCCCATGAACTCTCGCACATCCGGAATTACGACGTCCGACTGATGATGCTCGTCCTGGTACTCGTGAATGTCGTCATCCTCCTGGCGCGCTGGTGGTTCTCTGCCGGTCGGATCGGTCAGCGACGTTCAGGCGATCGCGGCAACATTGGCGGCCTCTTCGCCCTCGTCGGTCTCGTCTTGCTGATACTTTCACCGTTGATTGCGCAGCTCATCCAACTGGCCGTCTCCCGGCGGAGAGAGTTTCTGGCTGACGCGGCCGGGGCGCTCCTGACCCGCTATCCGGCCGGTCTGGCTTCGGCTCTGCAAAAAATCGGGACGGAAAATACCCGTCCGATGGTGGCCGCCAACGAGGCGACCGCGCATCTGTACTTCGATACGCCGTTCGGCCGGAGCGGACGCTCGCTAGCCAAACTTTTCATGAGTCATCCACCGATCGAAGAACGAATCGCCGCGCTCCGGAAAATGGAGAGATAAAAGACCCACGAAAAACCTTGACAGCGAAGGCAAACTATGTTTTTATTTTGAAAACCGGCGTATGCTATACTGAAGTCGGAACCCAAGAATGCCTTCTTTAAGGATATGCGACCAGATATCCTCAATAAATTTACGACCCATCTCAAGAACACGCTGCAACACGGGTTGGAGCTGGCCTTGGAATTGGGCAACCGCTATATCAACCCCGAACACCTCCTCTTTGGACTAGCCGAAGCGAAGGGAGGCATCGCCTTTGAAATCCTCAACCGCTCCGGTTTCAACGTCGCGCGGTTGAAAGCGAGTATCCGTGAACGGAACGAGAGCGTCGCGAGCGGGGCGTTAGCCAAAAGCGACATCCGCTTCTCGCTACCGGCGAAACGGGCGCTTGAAAAGGCAGTGCTCGTCGCCCATCAGTACGAGCACAAGTACGTCGGCACCGAGCATCTCCTCTGGGGCATTCTCGAAATCAACGACCCGACGATCGAAAAATTCCTGGCCGACCTCAACTTGAACGGCCGCGAGACGAAGCAACACCTCCAGCTGGTTCTCCGCTCAACCTCGAAATTCCCGGACATCTCGAGTTTCTTCGAGGGTATTCGCGAACCGGAGACGCCGACCACGACCAAGGACCGTCCGAAAACCTCAACCGCGCTGGATTTCTTTGCGACTGACCTGACCACCGTCGCCATGCAGAAGAAGATCGACCCGGTCATCGGTCGGGAGCGCGAAATCGAGCGGCTCATCCATATTCTCGCCCGCCGGACGAAGAACAACCCGGCCCTCATCGGCGATCCGGGCGTCGGCAAAACGGCGATCGTCGAAGGCCTGGCCAAAAAAATTCTCAAGGGTGAAGTGCCGGATGCGCTGCTCAACAAACGTATTCTGACCCTCGACCTGGCCTTGGTCGTCGCCGGCACGATCTACCGCGGTGAATTTGAATCGCGACTCAAGCAAATCATCGAAGAATTGAAGAATGACCCGAACATCATCCTCTTCATCGATGAACTCCACACGATCGTCGGCGCCGGTTCCGCCTCCGGATCGATGGATGCGGCCAACATCCTGAAACCGGCGTTGGCCAAAGGACAAATCCGCGTCATCGGTGCGACCACGCTCGACGAATACAAGAAACACATCGAAGGCGACGCCGCGCTCGAGCGTCGCTTCCAGCCAATATTTGTGGCCGAACCGACGCCAGATGAAACAAGCATGATCCTCAAGGGGGTCCGGCAGAACTACGAAAAGTTTCACCGCGTCGCTATCTCCGACGAGGCCATCGCCGGGGCAGTCGAACTCTCCGAACGCTACATCCAGGACAAGTTCCTCCCGGACAAAGCGATCGACCTGATTGACGAAGCGGCGTCAAAAGCCAAAGTTGACGCGAAAGGGACGACGAGCATGCGAAAGATCCGGCTGCTCGAAGAAGAGCTCAACGCTTTGCGCGAGAAGAAGCAGCAGGCGGTCACGAGCGAGGACTTTGATCACGCCATCACCATGCAGACCCAGGAAAACCTCATCCGCTCGAAGCTCGAGAAATTGCGCGAGCGCGAGCACCGTGGTTTGCCGCAGACCATCGGCACGATCGGCAAGCGCGAAATCGCCGAAGTGGTGGCGCGAATCACCGGTATTCCCTTGACTGACATCGTCAAGGCGGAGCGCGATCGTCTCCTCCATCTCGAAAACCTCCTCAAGGAAACCATCGTCGGGCAGGATGAGGCGATTCATGCGATCGCCGACTCGATTCGTCGCTCGCGCGCCGGACTGGCCAGCCCGCAACGTCCCATCGGTTCGTTCATCTTCCTCGGCCCCTCCGGCGTCGGCAAGACCGAAACGGCGAAGGACATCGCCCGTCGGATCTTCGGCGACGAAAAGTCACTCATCCGGATTGACATGTCCGAGTTCGGCGAGTCGTTCAACGTCTCGAAGCTTATCGGCGCGCCAGCCGGCTACGTCGGCTATCGCGAAGGGAATAAGTTCACCGACCTCGTCAAGCACCGCCCCTACTCGGTCGTGCTCTTCGACGAAATCGAGAAGGCCCACCCCGATGTCTTCAACATCTTGCTCCAGATTCTCGAAGACGGACACCTGACCGACGCCACCGGCAAGCAGGTGAACTTCAAGAACACCGTCATCATCATGACCTCGAATATTGGTCTGCCGAGCTTCAATCGCGCCGCCGCCATCGGCTTTGATGCCGAGAATAAAGCCGAAGAGGAAGAGCTGAAAGAAAAGTACGAGGAGATTCGGACGCAGCAACTGCGGGAGCTCGAGCGTGGCTTCCGACCGGAATTTCTCAACCGCATCGACAAAATCATCGTCTTTCGTCCGCTCAATCTCCGGGCGGTCGAAAAAATCGTTGAACTCCAGTTCCGGCAAATCGTTGAACGAAGCCGGGGCCACGGCCTGAAGCTCGAGCTCTCGCCACGCGCGCGGAAACTGATCGCCCAACAGGGATTCAGCCCGGAGCAGGGCGCCCGCGCCGTCCGTCGAGTGCTCCAAGAAAACGTCGAGAGTCCGCTGGCCGAGAAATTGCTTCTTGGCCACGCCAAGTCCGGCAGCACGATTGAGGTGGTGGTCCGGAACGGCAAAGTCGTCCTGGAAAAAGCCAAGTCAAAGAAATAAAATCGACTGCCAGGATTGAGGTGGCGCACACCAAACGCCACCGATGTTTGCATCATTCTCCACGCATGTCCTCGATCTTCTCTACCCGCCCGCCTGTCGAAACTGCGGTCACGACGGGGTCTGGTTATGTGGCCGCTGTCTCGGCGCGATGAGGCCCTTGGTCATCTCGCGGCCAGCGCCAGGCATTGACCGCTTGCTCTGTCTCGGCTCGTACGACCGTTCGCCGCTCCTCAAACGCGTGGTCCAGGAACTCAAGTACAACGCCGGACGGGTCCTGGCAGCGCCGCTGGCTGCATCGCTCGCCAAAGCGTTTCGCCAGGATGTCGCCCGTGGAATACTCATTCCCGTTCCGCTCCATCCTTCACGCCAACGGTCGCGGGGATTCAACCAGTCAGAACTGCTGGCTCAAGGCATTGCGCGGATGACGAAATGTCAGGTGACCGAAGCCGTTGTCCGCATCAAGAAGACGCGGCCGCAGGTGACCCTCAACGAAGCCGAGCGTTTTCGCAATGTTCACGGTGCCTTCGCCGTGAACATGACCCTTGAGTTTTTACCGGAATATGGTATAATCTTGGACGACGTGTTCACGACCGGCGCGACGGTAAGTGAAATCGCGCGTGTCCTGCGCGCTGCCGGAATGGAGCACATCACTGCAGTTACGGTCGCGAAGGGTTGATTCTTTCAACTGCCGGGGCCCCGCCAGCCGGAGGCGCACAAGGAGCAAGGCGAGCGGAGTGTAACGAGCACCGCCCGTGGCGACGCGGAGCACCGGGTGGTGGGTAAAGCGGCACGCGCCGGAAGGCCGAAGTGGGTCCGACGTTGGTCGGACACACGCAGGCCGCACGGCGCGATGATGCGTGGTGGGTTGGCCGAGCGGTCTAAGGCAACGGCTTGCTAAGCCGTGGGGGTGGTAAAAACATCCCGCGCAGGTTCGAATCCTGCACCCACCGCCAAGAGATGTGGCTAAGCGACGACATCCGTGGGATAAACTCCAGCGACGATCAGTAACCCGTCACCAGAGCGGAGAGGTGCCTGAGTGGTTTAAAGGGACAGTCTTGAAAACTGTTGTGGCTGAAAGGCCACCGTGAGTTCGAATCTCACCCTCTCCGTCCTCGTGCTGGGCGAATCTCGTAGCGTAGCGAAGATCCCGCCTGCGAGCGAAGCGAGTCGTGCGGGACTGCTCCAACCGCCAGGTGCGGGATCCCGCTTTCCTTGATACACTACGAAATGGTGGAGAAAAACCACAGAAGTACATCAAACCCCAATGCCCTCACCGGCTGCACAACCCGACACTGATCACGGCAAAATTCTCTTAAGCTGGAGGTTCCCGGAATTCACGAAATTTCCACGCGCCCGTGGTTGGTATGTCGGCATGTCGCTTTTCGGCGTGGCTCTTATCGTATGGTCAATCTTCGACCGTAACCCCCTCTTTGCCATCATCGTCGTCATCGCCTTGACGGTAATCTTCTTCCGCTCGCGCCTCCAGCCTTTGAACTTAACCGCCACCGTCACCGAAGACGGCATTCAGATCGGGCGGGATTTTTATGACTACGACGAGATCGCGAGGTTCTGGATCATCTACAAACCGCCGGAAGTAAAAACTCTCTACCTAAAGTTCAAGAGCGCCGTCCGTCCGATTCTCGGGATTTCACTCGAGGATACCGATCCGGTCAAGCTGCGGACGGAATTGAAAAGGTTCCTGACCGAGGATCTTGAACAGGAAGAAGAACCGGCCTCTGATTCCTACGGCCGGATGTTCAAAATATAACGCGAAGCGTTATACCCTGAGGCTTGCCGAGGGGTCTCCTAGCTGCTACAATCCGAATCCATGCGCTTTCTTTGCTTCGCTCAGGATAAACTCCGCTCAGCTAGGAGAAGGGTCATCCCGTATAGCTTCGCTAACGCTCAGCTTATGGGACATGGCTTGCGGACAGGACACCTATACGCGCTCCTGGGCGCCCGTAGCTCAGTCCGGATAGAGCATCAGCTTGCGGAGCTGGGGGTCGCAGGTTCAAATCCTGCCGGGCGCACCATGTAGGTTGAGGCGCGGTTTGTCGCGCACGATGTGGATAACTACGAGAAGGCCGCTCGACAGAGCGGCCTTCTCCTGCACTACTGGTCGGTGGAGTCGCGGCCGGACGCGACTAATGGTCGGCTCATCCCCAGACCACGAGGAATAATTGAGGGGCTTCCGAGAATGGTGTGGCTGGAATCATGCGCCTGCCGCCTGAAGGGCACTCCGATTACGCGTCCGTCCACCACCGCAAGACAGCTCAAACTTCACGTAGCGATTTCTCGGGAGAACCCGGTATGGTTCAGCCACCGAGAATTCGAAGCCCTATGGAAGAGGCTGGGCCTTCCACTGCTTGAGCAGCGAGGTCGCTTCCTTTTCCGAAGGTACACGTCGTTCTTCGATGACTTTGAACTCGGGAAGCCCATCCGCTGGCATGACCAATTTGGCCCTGACGCATAACTGCTCCTTGCCGGGCCGGAAAACCAGCAGCGCATAGCCACCAGAGACGGCCATCGCCCACTCCTTGTACTCGGGGCGGTCCCAGGTAATGAACCAATCACTCATCCTTTTCACCTCCCTTCGGAGACGCCAGAGGTCCTAGCCGGCGAGGGTCCTCTCGTAGATCAGCCACAAACTGAGAGTGAAGTATGCGTTCTGCCTGCGTGACCGCCGCACCGTGAAACAGATCGAGTCGCAGGGTGATCCCGAAGAGGCCTACCTACAGCAAAGCATCCCGAATAGCGATCGGCACCGCTTCCGGAAGATATCCGAGAGAGACCCTAGCGACCACCCGGTTGGTGATCGCCATCACGCCGAGCACGAACACGAGAAAACTCAGATAGCGGCTGGCGACGAAGATGAACCACTCCCAGTTGCGATAGGCCAATTCCGCTGGGTGCCTGGCGAGCCACACCTGGAAGGCCGCGTACTGCTTGCTGCCAACGGATGGCAACCCGGAGCCGATGACAAGATCGCTTCCTGTGGCGACTACGGCGGCGTAACGCGGAAAGAATAGATCACCGAGCGTTTTCACGATCCAAGAGTATAGTGTGGCGCAGGTATCGTACAGGGCGAGGTAGATAAGGCCGGCAAAGAAACTGACTATTGACAGGCCGAACACGTCAACGCTTAGAACGCGCCGCGCGTGATCGATGATGATCTGGCTTAGCGGTAGCGCAAGCTGGGCTGGGACGAACATCGTTGTCGCGAGAGGCGGAATGGAGATGAGCACGGCCGCACCGTAGAGGGTGATGAGAATGATGTGAGGGTACGGCGTGAATTTGCTGCCGAGTGGATCCATGGGACTAGAATAGCTTACCGACTCGGGTTGTCCACAGAATGTGCGGTTGCGGGGCAGTATACGCCGAATTCAGGTCTTCTTCCGGTCGGTACCGAGCGGGTTGATGCGTGACTACCTGCGACATAGCGATGTGCTTTCCTAAGTGATCACGGGCGCGAAGAGCGCTCGACAGCAACCTTACGCCGTGTTTCCGGAGTCGTCCACAGCAGTAGCGACTATCCGCGCATCGGCCTCCTAGGCAGGGACGTACATGCCGGGTAAGATGGCATCGGAGTGTGTTGCGGCGTTGTCTGTGTTGCCTCCATACATGATCCATTTCCAAATCTCAGGCCACGTGGCGCGCCAGGAGCGCGTATAAATCAATTAGTTGCAAGTCTGCCCCGTAAACGAGGAACGAGGTGACGAGTTATACGGGATCCGAATCTCGAAGATCCAGCACCTCGGTCCCGCACCAGTACGGTACGGGATAAACTCCGCGAATGGTGCTGCGGCTTCTGGGCGCGTTTTGTCAATCCGTCAACAATACAGAACGGCGGTACAGGTGTTACCCTCACTCGACTCAAGGAGTTTGACATGGTAAAGGTAAAGCGAACGCCATCTCGATCTCTCAATGGCTTGCGCTTCCTCCAGTCAATACCCTGGCCCGAAGTCAATCGGCTTTGGCAACGGCAGGAACGTCGGTCCGGTTGGGCGAAGCACTACCGCGGCCAGGGTTATCGTTCCTGGCAAGAATGGCGAAACGCTGGATTCCGTCCTTTTCGTCCCCACCGCCGAGCTTGGTCATTGTACGAGGTCATTAAACCGCTCCAGACCATTCCCAGGTGGTACGGCGGGCCGTTCAGGGGTTGGAAGGGAATTCACTACCGCGGACGGTCTACCGCTTCGTTCGCAGAACTCGCTATCCGACCGAAAATCCTTCGCCATCCAAAGGTGCGCGGTTTGCTGCGCCAGTTTCCGAAAAATTCACTGATGATGGGAGCGATGATTGGTCGGCGTGTGTACGTTCTCGAAGGCATGCACCGGGCCTGCGCCCTGGCGCTGGCAGCACAGCAAGGAAGACCTGTCCGGACGCGGATCACGATTGCCTTGACCCGCTTGCGCCAGCCGCTCCCTGACCTTTCTCACCCATCGAAAAAACCACGCTCATCGCTTGACCCAGTAGAAGTCCCTTCGAAAAAGGGATGATAAGTGGTTTATGAGTTGACGTACTTTAGGGGGAGAACTTCTAACGGGGTTGACCGACACTCGCGTAAACGCTACCGTAAACGTACAAAGGAGGTGGT
>SBBC01000042.1 GCA_005239865.1 Candidatus Microgenomatus auricola | reverse complement strand
GGGAAACGCTACTACGGCGGGAACGAATTCATTGATGCCGTCGAAAACCTCGCCCGGGAACGAGCAATAAAGTTGTTCAAGGCGGAGCACGCGAACGTCCAGTCGCATTCCGGCGCCACCGCCAACGCCGCGGCGTATCTGGCGCTGCTTGATCCCGGCGACACGGTCCTGGCCATGGATCTGGCCGCTGGCGGACATTTGACGCACGGGCATAAACTCAATTTTTCCGGCAAGTTCTATCGTTTCGTGGGCTACGGTGTGACCGAGGATACCGAACGAATCGATCTGGACGAGGTCGCGCGACTGGCACGCGAACACAAGCCAAAACTCATCGTCGCCGGCGCCTCGGCCTATCCGCGGATTATTGACTTCCCCGGTTTTCAGGCGGTCGCCGAGGCGGTCGGTGCGAAATTGCTCGTTGACATGGCGCATATTGCCGGCCTGGCTGCGACCAACGTCCACCCCACACCCATTCCCTACGCCGACGTGGTCACCACTACCACCCACAAAACCTTGCGCGGACCGCGTGGGGCGATGATTTTTTGTAAACACCAGTTCGCCGAAATCATCGACAAAGCCGTCATGCCCGGCACGCAGGGCGGACCGCTCGATCATGTCGTGGCGGCGAAGGCGGTGGCCTTGAAGGAAGCGCTGGAACCATCGTTCGTCGAGTATCAGCGACAAGTAGTCCGTAACGCCCAGGCGCTGGCCGGAACACTGGCCGAGGCCAGCCTGCGAGTTGTCAGTGGTGGGACCGATAATCACCTCATCCTGGTTGATGTCACCGGCCTTGGCACGACCGGCAAGCTGGCGGAGAAAGCGCTTGAGGACGTCGGCATCTACGCCAACAAGAATGTTATTCCCTTTGATCAACGGAAACCCCTCGATCCCTCCGGGGTCCGCTTCGGCACGCCGGCGCTGACCACCCGCGGGTTCACCGAACCGGACATGCGCCGCATCGCCCAAGCCATAATTGACGTTCTCCGCACGCCGCTCGACGAAGGCGTCCGCCATCGGACGCGTCAACTGGTCAAGGAATTGACGGAACAACATCCTTTGTATCCCGGTTTGCGCTACGTCTGATCACCCAACATGACCCAGTTCATCAATGGACGTCGCCTCGCACAACACATTCTCGACAAACTTCCGGCGAGGATCAGAAAATTGCCGCGTCCGCCCGGGCTGGCGGTCCTGCTCATCGGTCACAACCCCGCGTCCGAGTTGTATGTAAAACTCAAACGGCAATCCGCCGAGCGCGTCGGCGTCCGTTTTTCGCTTGAGCGACGGCCGGAAGGCGTCGGCCGGTCAAACGTTCTCGGACAAATTGACGCCTGGAACGCCGATCCCGAAATTGACGGTATTCTCGTCCAGTTGCCGCTCCCGAAGACGCTCAAAGAACAACCGGTGATCGAGCGGATTCATCCGGAAAAGGACGTGGACGGATTCCACCCGGTGAATACCGGCCGCTACCTAAGCGGTGAGCGCACGAACCCGCCCGGCCTCGTCGAAGGCATCCTCCGGCTGATCGTCTCAACGCGGGTGAGCATCAACGGCCATCAAGCCACGATCGTCGCCCGTGAAAGCGTCTTTAGTCGCTGCCTCGAACACGGACTGGCGATGCTCGGGGTGCTGGCGCGGACTGTCCCAACTGACGGATCGCATCACAATGCCACGATCAATTCCGACGTGGTGGTGGTGGCCGCGGGAAAACCGAAGCTGATAGTTGGTGAAGACCTCAAACCCGGCTCGGTCGTGATTGACGTCGGCATCAATCCCCTGCCCGACGGCGGCGTGGTCGGCGACGTTGACACCGATACCGCCTCGAAAATGGCCGCCTGGGTTTCACCCGTCCCGGGCGGCGTCGGCCCGATGACGATTGCCATGCTGCTCGAGAACACCGTCCGGCTAGCGGAAAAAAATGAGACATGAACCTAAGCGCGACACTTAAAGAAATCGCGCGGGCCGCGCCGAGTGATGCGAACACCAGGCAGAAGTTTCTTCGACGGATCGCGCGCGGCAAAATTTCGCGGGACGGTAATCCAACGTCGCACGTCTGCGCCTACTTCGCGGCGTATGACCCGAGTTCCAAACGTGTTTTCATCGGCCACCACCGAAAATCAGGGTTGTGGCTGTTTAACGGCGGGCATATCGATCGTGGAGAACCGCCGATCGAAGCCATTCGCCGAGAAATGGATGAGGAGTGGGGATTTACGATCAGACTGCCCCGCAACACCCGGCCACAATTGCTGACTTTGACTCGAATTACCAAGAATCCGACAAAACGCGCCTGCCGCTGGCACTACGACATCTGGTACTTCGTGCCGGTTCGACGTACCCGTTTTGCGCCGAAAGCAAAGCTGCTTGCCGGAGAGTACTTCACCACCGGCTGGAAAACGATTTCCGAAGCTCGTCGCCTGAGTAAAGATCCGAACACCAGGCGAGCGTTACGGCACATTCAGAGATTGCTCACACCAATGAGCCTCCAAGTCGGCCCTGTCGGCCCAAGTCAGCTGTTAGCTTATAGCTTGTAGCTGATAGAAATGTCATCATGCCAACCCCTAAAAGCTAACAGCTAAAAGCTATAAGCTAATGTCACTGCAGGTCGGAATTGTCGGATTGCCAAACGTCGGAAAATCGACCCTCTTTCAGGCGCTCACCAAGAAAAAGGTTGACACGTCGAATTATCCGTTCGCCACGATCGACCCGAACGTGGGCGTAGTTGCCGTGCCGGATGAACGGCTGCAGGAGCTCGCAAAAATCGCACAGTCAAAAGAAATCATTCCCACCACGATCGAATTCGTCGACATCGCCGGCCTCGTCAAGAATGCGCATCAGGGCGAGGGTCTCGGCAACCAGTTTCTCTCCAACATCCGCGAAGTTGACGCCATCGTTGAAGTCGTCCGCGTGTTTGACGATCCAAACGTCATTCACGTCTCCGGCAAAATTGAGCCGATAAATGATATTGAAACAATCAACCTCGAGCTGATTTTTTCTGATCTGGCAATAGTTACCAAGCGACACGAAAATTTCTCACGCCAGCTCAAGGCCGGAACAAGCCGACAAATCGAATTGCAGATCGCAGCAGTTACCAAGATCAAAGACGCGCTCGAAGCCGGAAAACCAGCGCGGTCAGTCGAGCTCAATGACGATGAGCGCGCCCAAGTAAAAGACATGAGCCTGCTGACTGCTAAACCAATCCTCTACGTGCTGAATGTTAGTGAAAGCCAATTGAAAAATCATACATCCTTTCGCTTGGACGGTCCGGTGATTGCGCTCTCCCTCAAAATGGAGTCCGAACTTTCGGAGCTCCCAGCTGAAGAAGCTAAAACATTCATGCAAGACCTCGGCCTAAAAGAATCCGGCCTCGACCAACTTATCAAAGAAACTTACAAAACCTTAAACCTCATAACCTTCTTCACAGCCGGCCCGAAAGAAACGCGGGCTTGGACCGTTCGCGCCGGAGCCAAAGCTCCGCAGGCTGCAGGCGTGATCCACACTGATTTCGAAAAAGGATTCATCCGCGCCGAAGTCATTAACTGGAAAGAATTCGTCAATGCTGGCGGCGGCGTCAAAGCCAAAGAGCTTGGGAAAGTTCGGCTTGAGGGCAAAGACTACGTCATTCGCGACGCGGACGTCGTCCATTTTCATTTTCAGTAAACCTTTCCTTCTCCGGACTTGACATCACAGGGAAGCTGTGCTACGAAGACGTATTCGCAACAAGGAGTCGCTCCGCCCAAGCGGGAATGAACGGCTCTGTTGCGAGGCCGTTCATTCCCAAGCAGAGAAGGAGAAAGGACATGAGGTCCATCATCTGTCTCGGCTGTCTGGCCGTGCTGCTCATCGCGGGCTGCTCGTTCTTCAAGGGAGCCGACCTGGTCAAAGGCGTGCCGCCGATGTCGACCTCGCTGGCCGGCATCGCTCCGACGCTCGATGAGATGGCCAGGATGTCGCCCGAACGGCGCGGCCGCTACCTCGAGCAGAACTGGCCCCACCTCGACGAGGACGTGGTCTACTTCCTCCGTCAGATGGGCAAGCTGTCGCCGACCACGTCGGTTAGGCGCGTCGAGTTCCGCTTCGGATCGCTCAACGACGTCGTGGCCGAAAGCAGCGAGGGCCAGCGTCGCGGCTACTTCGAGGATCAGCTCGTCGCCCTGGTCTACACCAGGGGTGCACGTGAATCCATTGCGGTCATCGTGCAGTGCCTGAACGGCACCTTCGCCTTGCAGAAAGAGCTGCGCAGTCTCCAGGCGGTGGGCAGCCACACGCCGCAGGAACAGTTCACCATCGGCCCGCGCGAAGGGCTCATCCACCACGTCGATTTCCCGGTGGCGATCGACCTGGCCGAGCGCTTCAACCTGCCCCTGTTCCGCGGGCGAACCTTGAACCAGCGCTTCCAGATTTCCCCGGACCAGGCTCGGCGACTGGAATCGACCACCGACCGACTTCAAGTGACGGTCTACGTGGTGGAGGGCGACCGGTTCGACCTCATCAACATGACGTTCACGCCTTCTCCGAAGCGCGCGTTCGTAGCTCTCACTCGACTCTCCACAACGCTCGTTCGGGGGCCTGAAGCGTACAGCTTCAGGCCCCATCTTTTTTAGCAGCTGGCCAGAGACTACGCTTGCGTCTTTTTTTAGTCCGTGGTAGGCTACTCCAGCACAAGAAACTCACGATATGCCAACAACCGAGCCCATGGAGCCGACCAGCGGCTCCGCGCCGACGTCATCCCCGACCCGATCGGGGACCGAACACGCGGCGCCGCCCGAACAATCCGTTCGCACCGGAACGTACGAGATAATGGTCATCGTCCCGGCGACGATACCTGAAGAACAAGTCCCTGATGCTTCGGCTAAAGTCGTCCAGATGCTGACTGAACACGGAGCCAAAATCGTCGAGGAGAAGGACTTCGGAAAACGGAAGCTGGCTTTCCCGATCAAGCACGCCCGTCAGGGATATTACCATTGGTATGCCTTCGAGGCGCCGCGTGGAGCCGTCCGGAAGCTCGACGTGGCCTTTCGTCTGATGCCTGAAGTGCTCCGTCATCTCATTGTCACTCGACGCGTCCGGACTCAAGAACAGCTCGAGGAGGAAGCGGCCCTGCGCGAACGCATCCAAGCGAAACGGGTAGCGCTCGAAGAACGAGCGGTGGCTGATCGTCAGGCCAAGGAAGCGGCGCTCATCACCGAGCGAAAACCGGAGCCCGTTCGTGAGGTGTCAAAGAAGGAACTCGAGGAAAAACTCGAGGAGATTCTGACCGATGAAACCCTCGGTGAGTAACCTTCTTCACCAACCTCCCACTTTCAAGTTCTAACTCCACACTAATGGCAATGAATCTCAACAAAGTTCAGATCATCGGCAACCTTACCCGGGACCCCGAACTGCGGACCACCACGAGCGGAACCAATGTGACATCATTCGGTGTGGCCACGAGTCGCCGCTGGAAGGATAAAACCTCGGGTGAACAAAAAGAGCAAACCGAGTTCCACAACATCGTGGCCTGGGGACGGCTCTCCGATATCGTCTCGCAGTACCTCCATAAGGGCAGCAAGGTCTACGTTGAGGGACGACTGCAAACACGCTCCTGGGAAGACCAAACCGGCACGAAGAAATATCGCACCGAAATCATCGCCGAGAACCTGATCATGCTGGATTCACGAGGAACTGCGGGGGCCAAGCCGCCGGCCGAGAAGCCGACTGCGCCAAGTGCCCCGCCCGAGGAAGAGGAAATCAATGTTGAGGACATCCCGTTCTAACCCGGCCCGCCTCCCAAAATTCTGTTACTTCTGCATCAACGCCATGAGCGACATCGACTACAAAGATGTGCGCCTGATTCAACGTTTCATGACCTCCTACGCGAAAATCTCTTCGCGTCACCGAACCGGTACCTGCACGAAGCACCAGCGGCAATTGGCCGAAGCGATCAAGCGCGCGCGCTTCCTGGCGCTTGTTCCGTATACCACCAGATAACGGTAATTCGCATACGTCATGTTGGGAATGAACGACCTTCGCGCCGGCGTCGTCTTCAAGATGAACAACGAGCCGTACCTCATTGTCTGGTCGAACTTTCTCCGCATGGCCCAGCGCAAGCCGGTCCGTCAGGCAAAAATCAAAAACCTCATCACCGGGAAGGTCCTTGAGGTCTCATTCAAACTCGACGACAAATTCGAGGAGGCTGACGTCCAGCGCGTGAAGGCAACCTATCTGTACAAGGACGACTCGTCCGCCAGTTTCATGGACGCGGAGACGTATGACCAGACCTCAATCGACCTCAAGGATCTCGGCCACTCCGTCAACTACCTCGTTGACGGTGCCGAGGTGACGCTCCTACAGTTCGAAGGAAAACCGATCGGCGTCGAACTGCCGAAAAAGATTGAACTAAAAGTTACGCAGACCGGCGAAGCGGTTCGCGGCGACACCGCTCAAGGATCGGTCATGAAAGACGCCACGCTCGAGAGTGGCGCGACCATCAAAGTCCCGATGTTCATCAAGACCGGGGACACCATTCGCATCAACACTGATTCCGGAGAGTACGTGGAGCGCGCGTAGCGCATTCTTCCCCGGCTCGGCGAGAGATTTCAAGAAAATCATGCCCACCTACCTCCTGCCGGTGATATTCCTCATCGCCGGGTTCTTAGCCGTACTCTACTATCGCCTCGTGCCGCCGGCCGAGCACTTGCGTCAACGACTGCCCAACCAGATCAGTACTGCGGCGCTGCTACTGACCGCCGCAATCGGACTCGGCGTTTGGCTGATAATCCGTTACGCCAATACGCCTTTTCTGAAAATCGCGGGTGTCACCACTCTGCTCTTTTACCTCCTCGCCTTCGAATCGGTGCTGCTGCTTATTTTCCGCTGGCTCCGTTCGAATGTCCTGGCAGTGCTCGTTTCGCTCGCCATCGTCGCCATCCCATTCATCG
Organism: Candidatus Microgenomatus auricola; assembly: GCA_005239865.1. Lineage (GTDB taxonomy): Bacteria > Patescibacteriota > Patescibacteriia > SBBC01 > SBBC01 > Microgenomatus_A > Microgenomatus_A auricola_A. The sequence goes on along the minus strand of SBBC01000042.1, from coordinate 22,142 downwards.
TCCAGTACCGTTTCCCCAGCTTCGAGCTCTCGAATGCACTAATTGTTGCCGCCACCCTCGGCGCCACCACGCTGCTGATCCGCCTGAATCTGCTGCGCACGCGCATCATCGTTCTGGCCTTTGTCCTCCTGACCTTCAACGACATTCTCAACGTCACCTATGTTTTGCCGCGGCTGCCATTAGCGCCGTATCCGCAAACGCCGCTGCCCCTGCTGATCTTCCCAACGGTCAACGTGGCTGGCCGCGTCGTCGGCAGCGGCGACTTCATGTTCTTGGCGTTGGCCACGCTCGTCATCCTGCGCGATCACGGCCTCCGCCCGGCGGTTGTCCACACCGTTCTCCAAACGGTCGCCTTGCTCATTACCCTCGTCGCCACCGCCGGCGCCGACGCCCTGATTCCCTACCTGACCGTGATGACGCCGATTTTTCTGGTGGTCTACATCACCGCTTGGATGAAGCGGAGGAAAACCGCGTCCACACTGACCAGCTAAACACCCTGCCGAGAAGCAGCGCGTTCTTGAACACCGCTCGGCTCACGGTTTCCGGTTCTCTTCCTCCCGCTTCGCCTTGACCGCCTCGATGATCTTGGCGCGAACCTCGGCCAGAACTTTCGGGTTCTGCTTGAGGAACATCCGGCAGTTTTCGCGGCCGACCCCCAGCTTCGTTTCTCCAAACGAAACCGTGTTCCCGGATTTCGTCAGCACGCCCCACTGCAACCCGGAATCGAGCGCATCACCCTCTTTGGAAATCCCCTCGTTGTAGAGGATGTCGAACTCGGTCGTGCGGAACGGCGCGGCCACTTTGTTCTTCACCACTTTCGCAATCACCCGGTTGCCGATCACCTTCTCCGCCTGTTTCAACTGCCCGATGCGGCGGACTTCAATCCGAACTGACGAATAGAACTTCAAAGCCGTGCCGCCGGTCGTCGTCTCGGGGTTGCCGAAGAACACGCCGATCTTCATCCGCGTCTGGTTGATGAAAATGACGATCGTTCTCGACTTCGAGACGATGGCCGTCAGCTTCCGCAAGGCCTGACTCATCAGTCGCGCCTGCAAACCCATTTGCGGTTCGCCCATCTCGCCTTCGATTTCCGCTTTCGGCGTCAGGGCTGCGACCGAGTCCACCACCACGACGTCAACTGCATTCGAGCGGACGAGCGTTTCCAGAATTTCAAGTGCCTGTTCGCCGGTGTCCGGCTGGCTGATGATGAGGTCGTCAATTTTCACGCCGATCCGCTTGGCGTATTCCGGATCGATGGCGTGCTCCGCGTCAATGAACGCCGCTACGCCGCCGGCCTTCTGCACCTCGGCCACGATGTGCTGGGCCAGGGTTGTTTTCCCCGACGCTTCCGGTCCGAAAATCTCAATCACCCGACCCCGCGGCACGCCGAACACGCCGAGCGCGATGTCGAGTGAGACGGATCCGGTCGTGACCGCCTCAACTTGCATGGTTTTCGCTTCGCCGAGTTTCATGATTGAACCCGATCCGAAGCGATCGCGGATCTGCTCCAGTGCCGCCAGTACCGCGCTGCCCTTGCCGCCGCCGATCCCCTTGTCTTGTGCTTTTGCCATACCTACTCCTTACCCGCCACCGAATTGTCTAGGGTTGGACTAAGATATTTCTCGTCACGACCGTCGCCTGCCCGCGCTTCTTCACCGCCCTGATGAGTATGGTGTTCAGCCCATCCTGCAAATCCAGCACTTCCCGGAAGTTCCCCTGCCGGTCGACGAGAACCGGTTTTCCGTTCGCCGTCACAGTCGTTTCCGGTTCGGTTGACCCCACGAGTTCAACCGCGCGTTCGGCAATAGTCAGCTGCTCGGGCGGTGAAGCAATAGTAACGATCGGGGGAGACGTCAAATGACGAAGTTCTACGCCCAAGTATACCAAAACGACGAGCCCGAGCAAGAGGATCAGGGCGCGCCGAAGAACGATCGGGGTCAGCCCGATCGAATGCCGGATCGGTCGGAGCGGCGCGGTTGATCGCGGCGGTGCGACCTTTGTTCCGACGGCGTACTCCCGGTCAAACATCTGGAGTACGGTTTCCTCCCGCACTTCCAAGACGGCGGCGTATTTACGGACGAAATTCCGAGCGTAGACGAGTCCCGGCAGATCGCTGTAACGTCCTTCCTCGATCGCGTGCAAGTGTTTTTCTGAAATACCGGTCCGCGCCGCCACTGCATCAAGCGGGAGTCCCGCCTCCTCCCGCAACCGATGCAAACGGTCGCCGAGCGTATCCGTGACGCCGACGATTTTCTTCCGAAACAGCGCCATCCTACCTCACGTCCTGGCGTTCGTCTTCCTGCTCTTCGGTCGGCCGCGGCTCGGCGACGTCGTCCTCGCCGTCAGTCCACCCCTCCTCCCCTCCCCGATTAAATCGGGGGTCGCGGGGATCATCGGTGCCAGCGTACCCTTCGCGGCTGATGAGAATTTCCCTCGGTTTCGCACCTTCGCCCGGTCCAATGATGCCGCGCTCCTCGAGCAAATCGAGAATTCGAGCTGCCCGGGCGTAGCCGATCCGCAAACGACGCTGCAAGAAGGAAGCCGACGCTTTGCCGGAGCGCAAAATGAGCTCCTTCGCGTCCGGCAACAACTCGTCGTCACCGAATTCGTCAACTTCACCGGTGGTTCCGCCCTCGGTTGACGGTTTTTCCATGACTTCACTGACATACTCCGGTTCACCCGCTTGTTGACGGAGATAATCGACGATCCGTTGGGTTTCGGTGTCGGTGACGTAGGCGCCCTGCAGCCGCACCGGCTTCGAGAGCTCGCTCGACACGAATAACATATCGCCTTTCCCGAGAAGTTTTTCCGCACCGGAGAAATCAAGGATTGTCCGCGAGTCGACGGCCGAGGCGACGTTGAAGGCGATCCGCGCAGTGATGTTGGCCTTGATCAATCCGGTAATGACATTGACGCTGGGGCGTTGGGTGGCGACGACCAAGTGGATACCGACCGCCCGCGCCATTTGGGCCAATCGGATGATCGCCCCCTCGACTTCCTGCGCGGCCACGCTCATGAGATCGGCCAGTTCGTCAATCACGACGACGACGTACGGCATGCCGTCGTCAATTTCCTGGTGATAGGCCTGGATGTTCCGTTTGCCGCTATCGGAAAGGAGCTGGAACCGGCGATCCATCTCACCAACGATCCAGCGCAGGGCGTTGACGGTGCTCTTCGTGTCGGTGATGACGGGGGTGAGGAGATGGGGAGCGTGGTTGTACAAACCGAATTCGACCCGCTTTGGGTCAATCAGGATGAACTTCAAATCGTCCGGTGAGTTCGCGTAGAGCAACGAGACGATGAGTGAGTTGATCATGACTGATTTGCCCGAGCCGGTGGCGCCGGCGATCAAGAGATGGGGCATCGGATCGAGGTTCACCGCCCATGGCTTTCCGGCCACGTCCTTCCCGAGCGCGAACGTCAGGTTTGACTTCCGTTTCTTGAACGCGTCCGATTCAAGAATCTCACGCAGATTCACGACGGCGACCGCTTCGTTCGGGACTTCGATGCCGACGAGCGACTGGCCGGGGATCGGCGCTTCGATCCGAATCGGATGAGCCGCCAGTGCTAACGCCAGGTCATTGTTTAGCGTTATGATCTGACTCAATTTCACCCCTTCCGCCGGCTTCAAGGTAAATTGTGTGACCGTCGGACCGACATTGACGTCGCCCATCTCCACCGGAATCCCAAAGTTCTCGAGGGTTCTCTTAATCTGTTCCTTTTTCTCCTCAATGTGACTGAACGACGGTTTCGAATTCGAGCGTTCGAGTAAATCAAGCGGCAGTTCAATTTTCCGACGGCGGCGCGGAACGACGGCGGACGGAAACAGGGGGGCTTGTCCGGTCGGCACCGGCTCGAGCATCGTTCCGGTCAGTGGACGGCTGGAAAATTTTGCCGCTGACGGCTCGTCGGCGGTCAGGGTTTTTTCGGCCTCGGAGGTAACCTCGGGCTCGTCCCTGCGTTCGTCACGTTGTTCCAATCGATAACGGACGCGATACCACCACGAACGCGCGCTTCCGTACCACGCGCCGAATACATTTCCGCGCGACGCCAACGACTCCAGGGTCGTATTGAACATCACCAAGAGCGAGATGATGAACAGTCCGATTAAAATCACGGTGGCCGCCAGGCCGCCAGTCAAATTACGTAACGGGGCGCTGAATAACAATCCGACATACCCGCCGCCGCGCCCGTCATCAATCGCCGAAACTGATTCACCGGAGGGAACGGTCAGGTGGAGAAGCGCGGTGCCGCTGAACATGAACAATCCCAGTCCGTAGTAGACTGATCCGCGCAGCCAGTACCGCTGCGGAAACAGGAGGATGTACCCGAAGACAATCAGCACCAGCGGCACGACATACCGTAACCCGCCGAACAACAATCTCAAGGCTCGATCAACTTCGTTGCCTAACGGTCCGGCCAAGTCGAACAGACTGAGCAGCAAAATCGCCGCCAGCGTAAATAGCACGACAACGGTGATACCGTGCATGGTTTCGTCTTTCAGCGCTTCCGGCTTGCGTTTCGACGGCTGATCCTCAGAACGTTTTCGTCCCTGGGGCGTCTCACGGGATTTCGTTGCCATAACATTGTGAACTTCGGTAGTCTACCATATTTTTTCTTCGGGGTAAAGAAGTGCCGATTGTTTTTAAGTAAAAAACAACAACGAGCGCCGACGTGGCTGCGCCCGTATGTTGTTCAAGAGAACACCTTCAAATTTATATTTCTTCGCTCGGGGCAAACCCAGTATTCTTGTTCTCGTTTGGCGGCGGATTCGTACCGCAGGTGGGGTGGTACTTGCACTTTATACATCCCCAGGTCGGATTCGGACCACAATCGATGGCTCGAACCGCGTCAGCCGTCGCGAGGGCCAGCACGCCGACGATGCCGAGCGCGGCCAGTAGAAAAATGATTCGTTGTTTCACGTCCTCACCCCCTTTCCGTCGTGTTGCATATAATACTTGGTTATAGTCGCCTCATCCACTCAGATAGAGGTTGCTACTCGTACGTCCATGACGTGAGCAACAACCTTGCGCTGAATGCACGAGCAACGATCGAGCTTCGGCCTCCTTACCGAAGCAGTGTCATCTTCTGTGTCAGCGTCGTCGCCCCAATCTTCAGGGCGGCGAAGTACAAACCGCTCTTCAAACCGGTTCCGTCCCAGCGAACGGTATGGCTGCCTGCTTCGTACTGCTGGTCGGCAACCGTTCCAACCTCCCGCCCGGCTAGATCGTAGACGGAGAGCTCGACGTGAGCCGGCATGGCCAGAGAGAAAGACAGCTGCGTCATCCCCCGGCTCGGGTTCGGATAGGGACTGGCCAGGAACACCCGCCCACTGCCGTTCCCGCGCGCCACGTCCGTAGTCTGGTTGACGACCATGCCCGGGATCGTGGCTACCGGATCGCCGAGAAACAAGGCTGACATCGCCTGCGCTTTGGCTTCCGGGTGCTCCCATGCCACATTCTGGATGGCGATCATCCAGGCTTCGCCGGCTGATGAGGCACCGGGGCCGTAGATGATGCGCAGGAACTCCGACGCCACCAGGAAGTCCCAATACTGGAACGTCCCGCGGGTAAAGCCGGCAGCCATGAATGGGCCCTTGTTCAGCTCCAGCATGGCCAGCTCGATCAACGGTCGTCCAAAGGCCGGGTCCTCACTCCGGTCAATGTCAATAATGTCGCAGCTGGCTGCCAACAGGAACGACAGGTACGAGTTCGACACCTTGGTCCAGGCAAACCCTTGTGTCTTGTCGTACCAGAGCGCCCACTTGGCCCGGTTCGACTGCGTGCCGAAGGTCATGACGATGACCCGCCCGGCGTTCATCGCCGCGATGGCCATCTGTTCGCGCGTCGGATACGGAATCGGATTGCTGTTCGTGTTGTACAGCGGATAGACCGTGCGTCCGGCCAGCCGTGTCGTCACGATGCTGTCGCACAGCACCCGCCCGTACTCGCCGTCGAGTCCGCTCAAGTCCCGAAACTCGCCCCAGACACCAATCGCATCAACCGATGCCTGCTGCTCGCCAGCCATGGTCTTGGCCGCCATCACCGACAGTTCAGCCGGCGTCCGGCAGGGAAACCGACCACTGGCAATGTCTGGCAACGAATCGCCGGTTACATCCACCTTCAGGACGTCAGTGCCGTAATGACGCGTGAACCACGTCAGGCTTTGCGATTGCACGTCCCAGGGATCGCGGAAGTTGTCCATCGGGATGAGGTTGTGCTGCGGCTGCGAGCTGTAGCCAGGGTACGTCCAGCCGTTCACCCAACTGCTGGGGTCGTCGTGCACCACCGCGTTGTTCGCATCCCCGCAGATCAGCAAGTAGCGAAGCCCGTACGGCAAAGCCCACGACACGAACGGCTTGATCCCACCCCAGGCATCGAGCTCGGCCAGGGTCATGGCTTGCGCCACCTTTCCCTGACTCTGACGGTAGTTGACCAGCGGCTGAATCGCCGACCGGTACGTCTCGTCCGGAATGATCGCCACCCACCCGAAAACCGGGTTGATGTCGTCCGGCTGATTGGGTGGGGTTGGATACTGCTGAAGCAGCGCCGCGTTAAGACTTTCGGCCATCGCCTCGGTTACCATCTGATCTGGCGGGATCGAGAACGAAGGCACGGCAACTTCCTGGGCATGAACGACCTCGCGACCGCTGGTTTCAACCTCGACCAGCTGGTACACCTGACCTGCCTGTCCGTCCGGGTCAACCGACTCGTACTGATGCGCGCCAGTGGCCGTGACGCTACCGACCATCGTCCACGGACCGTGCCAGCCGTCGGAGCGTTCCACCCCATAGAGCTGGGTGTTGCTTTCCAGATCGACTGACCAACGGATGTGAACTCCATCGGTCTCACGCATCGCCGTGAAAGCCGACACACTGGCAGCCGGGTTGTCGCCGCCGGTAGTACTGGTCAACGCGACCACGTGATTATCGCCGTTGGGTGCAACGCCGTCATCGCCGATCCACGGATCCTGGTTGCCGTCCAATCCGATGTGACCGACAGCCGACATGGCTCCGGTCAGCTCGATGAGGCGTGGGTTGTACGCGTCAACGATCAGTTTTCCGGAACCCTGATACCTCGGTTTGACCGTGCAGGTAATCCTATCCGGCGCGGCCCAAGCGGCGTTGATGACCGATAGCGAGCCAGTCGCCCGCACTACGTCCGTCACCGTCACTTGGTTCATTGGGCAATCGAACCAGACCGTCACGCTGGTCGTTCCGCTGATGCTGGACACGCCGTCGAGCGAGGTCCAGGCAGTCGGCGCCAGAACCGTTCCCGACGGATCTGACGCCTGCATCTTCGGGTTGATCCCCGGCACGGCGTCGCGCACCACCCGCATGGTCGGCGACATCAGACGTGCCCAGAGCGAGTTCGAATTCGAGAAAATCGCTCCGTTCGTCAGGGTATCGTTGAATGAAACGAATGCCCGCACGCCCGCCGACTGGTACCCTTCCTTTAGGTACCAACCGTAACAACCGGCGTGGAGCACGAGGGAGTTTTCGCTCTGGAAGTGATCGGCCACAAACTGCTCGGTGACGTAGATCACGTAGTATTCGGGGTTGCCGACCGCGTCGTAACGAGTCTCCTTGAACACCGTCGAACTGCCGAAGGTGTTCTTGAGATCGGTCCAGGCGTTATCTCGCGCTGTCCGACCGGGATCCGTGTATTCGTAGGACTCCGTATCGAACGACGTTGACCGGGTATGGGCCATGAACCACAGCCACCCCGGTCTGGCGTTGTAGACGTTGACCAGATCCCACGTGGTGACGTCCGGATACGTCCCGAGCGTTGCACTGACGTAGGTCAGATACGAGTAGTTGTACTTCGTCACCACCTCGTTGAAGGTGGTGTAGTCGCCCAGCTGGTGGGCCTCGACCTGAAACCGAACGGCCAAAGCGCCGGGTGTGCTGTATTGCGCTGCCGCTGGAGTAGTAAACGCAATCAGTGACAGCAGGGCAGCGAACGTGCGTTGCCCCACCCTACTGATCATCGTGTCCACCTCCTTGCTTCAGCGCTTCCAGGCTGACCGGCGGACGCTTGATCTCAACGGCAAAGCGCTTGACTGGGAAGACGCTCTGATCGGGGGGCTTGCCGTTCTTGAGCGCGACCAGTTCATCCAGGAACTTCTGCTTCTGGTCCGCTGGCGGAGCGAACTTCGTGCCCCGGCTGATGAAGACCATCCGCCCGTGCCGCAGAAAGGTCAGAATCTCGTTAGCTTCACTGCGGATGAGGTCGGACTTGGCGACCACCGTGTGCGGCACGGTATTGAAGCTGTGCCGTTCGCAGCTCTCGTCGCCCTTCCAGCACACCTCGAACTCGTGGTTGGAGATGGTATCGGCCCGTTCCACCAGGACCGACTTCCGGTACTCGGCGACCATCACCGCCATCAGCTCCGGGATCGTGGCTGGTTGATTCAGGCGCCGGCGCTGCTCGAGAAACCTATCTTTGACTGCCAACACGCCGGCGTCGGTGGCCGAGCGGAACTTGATGTACTCCGGCACCTCGATCGAAGCCCGAGGCGGATCGGGAGCGCGAACCGCCAGACGGTTGAGGTACAACCCGTTCCAGGTCGTGTCCTTACCCGCGATCCTCACCTTCGCTTCGAGCCGAAAGACGGTGTCGGGCAGCACGTTACCGTGCAGCACGACCGGGCCGCCCTTGGCCTGACCAAGATCGACGAACGCCGTGCGGGGGTGAACTCTAGACTCACTCCCCAGCGCCAACACGATCAACAGATACAGACAGCGCATTGCGCACCTCCTGCTCATTCCCAAAAGCGGATGAGCGGTTAGTTCAAGCAGCGACGCTGCTTGAACAACGTGAATACCTGGGATTTGCTAACAGCCCTTCTTCACAGAAGATGAGTTTTCAAGGAGCGGAACCGCTCCTCCTGATTCGATTCCGCGGCGCTTCCGCCACGTTCGTACATGAAGATTGCGCCGCACACCAACCCTACGCCTAGGGAAAATGAGTGTCAACTCCGTTAGAGGGGAAGTTTGACATCTAACGGGACTTACAAAATCAAAATAACCGCTAGCGATTCCTCATGCGACCCTCTAACGGGGTCAACCGTTATCACAACATGCGCCCGCCGTTGAACGCGGACGCATGTTTGTTCCCGGTTGGTTGTTTACATTTTTACAACCGCCGTCTCATCGACATCGGAAACGTCGTCAACATCCCTAAACCCACTGCCAGCCGGAATGAGTTTTCCGATGATAACGTTTTCCTTCAAGCCGCGGAGGTAATCAACCTTGCCGCTGACGGCCGCGTCAATCAGCACGCGCGCCGTCTCCTGGAATGAGGCGGCGGACAGGAAGCTTTCGGTCGTCAATGACGCCTTGGTAATGCCGAGCAGCAGTTGCTCAACCTTGGCCGGTCGTTTCTTGGCTTTTATCATTTCCTCATTCGCCGCTTCGGCCACCGTCCGCTCGATGATTTCGCCAGCCAACAGGTCGGTGTCGCCCTCGTCTACCACGTAAACGCGGGAGAACATCTGTCGGGCGATGATCTCGATATGCTTATCGTTAAGTTTCTGCCCCTGCGAAGAATAAATGTACTGAATTTCCTTGATGATGTACTTCTGAACGGCTTCGCGGCCCTGAAGTCGGAAGAGTTCGAAGAGGTTGAACGACCCTTCGGTCAACGGCGTTCCCGGCGTTGCGAGATCGCCGTCTTTGACCCACAGCGCATAGTCCGGGGGAATGGCGTACTCTTTGACCGCGTCGTGCTCCGAGACAACCGTCACGGAATTATCGGTCACGACCGCTTTCCCTTCCGTCGCGCTGGTTCGCTCCTCGTCGCCGATCAGCGCCACCAGCTGACCGACCCTGACCGACGCTCCGTTCTTCACCTTCGGGGTAAGGGCTATCCGCTTGCCGGCTTTGACCGGCTTCGACTTTTTCGGCAGTTCATGGACCTCTCGTTTCTCCGCCCGATAGTGGATGCTGACGGCCTTATGATCGGTTGCATCCTTGACGCTGATCTGGCCAGCGACGTCACTCAAGAAAGCCGGCTTCTTGACTGGTCGTGCCTCGAATAATTCTTCGACTCTTGGAAGACCCTGGGTAATGTCTTGTCCGGCCACCCCGCCGGTGTGGAAGGTGCGCATGGTCAGCTGCGTGCCGGGTTCGCCGATCGACTGGGCGGCGATAATGCCGACGGCCGTTCCGAGCTTCACCGGTTGGTTGTATCCGAGGTCGTAGCCGTAGCATTTCGCGCAGACGCCGCGCCGGGATTGGCAGTTGAGGACTGATCGGATACGCACTTCGTTCGGATCATTTTTCCGGAATTTCTCGGCGTGTTCAATGGTGACGAGCTCGCCCTTCTTGATGATCGGCTTTTTTGACTTTTTATCGAGAATCGCTTCAATCGCCGCGCGACCGACGATCCGGCTGAAGAGTGAATCGCCCATTTCCTCGCTCTCGGCTTTGGTCAGGACGATGCCGACGTCATCACCGCAATCCTCCTGCGTAATCACGATATCCTGCGAGACGTCAATCAGTCGACGCGTCAGATAACCAGCGTTCGCCGTCCGGAGGGCCGTATCGGACAGGCCCTTCCGCGCGCCGTGCGTCGAAATGAAGTACTCGAGAACATCGAAGCCTTCCTTGAACGATCGTTTCACCGGCAGCTCGATCGTGCCGCCGGCCGGGTTCGAGACCAGTCCTTTCATCCCCATCATCTGTGAGATCTGCGCCCATGAACCGCGGGCGCCGGAGTCGATCATCGCAAACACCGGGCCATAGCGATCAAGGTGCTGTTTACTCAAATTCGTCAGGCGCTCTTTCGCCTGCGCCCAGACGTTGATGACTTTCACGTGACGTTCCTGTTCAGTCAGCAAACCGAGTTCGTACTGTCCATGGATTTCCTCGATCTCGGCGTCGGCGTCGGCAATGATCTTTTCCTTCTCCGGCGGCACCTGGAGGTCATCCATGCCCCAGGAAATTCCCGACCGCGTCAGCACCTCGAAGCTCAATGACTTGATGTCATCGAGGAGTTGAACCGTGCGTTCGCCCCCGAGTTCTTCGAGCGAGCGGCTGACGATTTCAGTCAGCGTCCGACGATTCAGCACCTCGTTGATGAATCGCAGTTCTTCCGGCAGAATCCGGTTGAAGAAAATTCGTCCGATACTCGTCTCGAGAACCTGACCGCCGATCCGTACCCTGATCTTCGACTGAATATCAACCAGGCCTTGGCTGTGTGCCAACGTAGCTTCCTCCTCCGAGGCGAAGGCCTTCGGTTTCTCGACATCTTTCAACACCGAAATGTAGTAACAGCCGAGGACGATATCCTGTTGCGGGCTGACAACTGGCGTGCCAGTGGCGGGTTTCAGGAGGTTCCGCGTCGCTAACATCAGCTCCGCCGCCTCACGCTTCGAGTCCTCGGTCAACGGAACATGAACCGCCATTTGGTCGCCATCGAAGTCGGCGTTGAAGGCCTGGCAGACCAGCGGATGAATCTGAATAGCTTTGCCTTCAATGAGAATCGGCTGGAAGGCCTGGATGCCGAGCCGGTGCAAGGTCGGCGCGCGGTTCAACAACACGTGCGCGCCGCGCGTGATTTCCTCAAGGATGTCCCAGACGACGGCGTGACCGGCTTCAATGTAACGGCTGGCGGAACGGACGTTATGGACGATCTCCCGCTTGATGAGTTGCGAGATGACGAACGGACGGAACAACTCGAGCGCCATCCGTTTTGGCAATCCGCATTGGTTGAGCTTCAAATGCGGGCCGATGACGATGACCGATCGTCCGGAGTAATCGACGCGTTTCCCCAACAGATTTTGACGGAACCGTCCTTGTTTGCCTTTGAGCATGTCAGCCAGCGACTTGAGCATCCGTTTCTGTCCGGTCGAGGCGGTCACTGTTTTGCCGTGCCGCGCCCCATTGTCGATCAGGGCGTCAACCGCTTCCTGCAACATGCGGCGTTCGTTCCGTTGGATCACTTCCGGCGCATTCAACTCGATCAGGCGCTTCAAACGATTATTCCGATTGATGACGCGGCGGTAGAGGTCGTTCAAATCGGACGTGGCAAATCGTCCGCCGTCCAACTGGACCATCGGTCGCAGGTCCGGCGGGATCACCGGAATCACCGTGATGATGGTCCACTCCGGTCGCAGGTCGTTCCGTTTGAAATTTTTAAAGAGTTTCAAGCGCCGGACGATCCGCCGTTTTTTATTCTCCGGCGCATTCGTAACTTCGTCCTGGAGCCGCTCGATGACCTGGTCAAGGTCGTTTTCCTCGAGCAGTTTATGAATTGCTTCGGCGCCGATGCTGGCAGTAAACACATGTCCGTACTTTAACGACAAGTCCTGGTACTGTTGCTCGGTGACGATCTGAAACTTGGCGATCGACTTGAGTTCCCTTTTTGCCAGTTCGACCGCCTCTTGGAGGGTTTTTAACTGCTGGAGCTTCATTTCGCTGGCGGCGTCCAGTTCCGCCAATACCGCCTTCTCGTCGAGTGGCTTTTTGCTCGCTGCGGCATCGGCTTTGGCATGTCGCTGCTTGATATCCTGTTGCTGTTGGACGAATTCCGCATCAATCTGCTTTTTCTTCGCATCGTGTTCCTTTTGAATCTGGTCGAGCATTTCGTTCCGAAGATTCTCATCAACGTGAGTGACGATGAAGTTCGCGAAGTAAATCACCTTTTCAAGGTCCTGGACGCTCATGTCGAGCGCCAGACCGATCTTCGATGGTACGCCGCGCAGGAACCAGATGTGCGAGACCGGCGCCGCCAAGGCGATGTGCCCCATCCGTTCGCGGCGGACGCTCGAGCGCGTCACTTCGACGCCGCACTTGTCGCAGATGATCCCCTTGTAGCGAATCCGCTTGTATTTCCCGCAGTAACATTCCCAATCCTTCGACGGACCGAAGATTTCCTCGGCAAACAAACCGGCTTTTTCCGGCTTCTGTGTTCGATAATTGATCGTCTCCGGTTTCGTTACTTCACCGTGCGACCAGCTTAAAATCTCGTCCGGTGACGCGAGTCTCAACCTGATGGCCTGAAAATCGAATGTCTGTCGTTCTTCTCGGAACATCATGCCTCCGCCCTTTCCTGCTCTTTCGCCCGTCGCTTCTTCAGTTCGGTCGTCGCTTCCGCCCTCAACTCTCTGGTGGCCGCGCTCTCGTCCTCTTCCGTTTTAGCGCCGAGGAGTTCAACGTTGAGGCCGAGTCCCTTCAACTCACGGACGAGGACGTGAAATGACTCCGGAAAGTTCAGCTTCCGGATTGGTTCGCCCTTGATGACTGCTTCGTAGGCCTTCGAGCGTCCGGCCACATCGTCCGATTTGATCGTCAGCATTTCCTGCAGCGAGTGCGCCGCGCCGTAGGCCTCCAGCGCCCAGACTTCCATTTCGCCGAAGCGCTGTCCGCCGAACTGCGCCTTTCCGCCGAGCGGTTGCTGCGTCACGAGCGAGTAGGGGCCGATCGAACGCTGGTGAATCTTGTCCTCGACCAGGTGGTTCAATTTCATCATGTAAATGACGCCGACCGTCACTCGCTGCTCGAAAGTCTGTCCGGTCCGGCCGTCGTAGACGGTCAACTTTCCGTCGGCGGGGAATCCGGCTTTCTTCAATTCGGCACGAATCGTGTCTTCTGGCACGCCATTCAAGGACGGGGTTGCGACCCGGTAACCCAGCGCGTGGGCTGCCATCCCGAGGTGTGTTTCCAAAATTTGTCCGATGTTCATGCGGGAAGCCACGCCCAACGGATTCAAAATGATGTCGACCGTCGTGCCGTCGGCCAGGTAGGGCATGTCCTCGACCGCCACGATCCGTGAGATCACGCCTTTGTTGCCATGCCGCCCGGCCATCTTGTCGCCGACCTGCACCTTACGGAGTTGCGCCACCGACACCTGGATCTGCTTGATCACCCCGGACGGCAGCTTGTCGCCCTTGTCGCGCGAGAAGACTCTTATCCCGACGACCTTCCCGTGCTCGCCATGCTCCAAGTACAAAGACGAATCTTTGACGTCTTTTGCTTGCTCGCCGAAAATCGCCCGGAGGAGTTTTTCCTCGGCTGACAACTCGGTTTCGCCTTTCGGTGTAATTTTCCCAACCAGGATGTCGCCGGAAGTGACCGAGGCGCCGATGCGGACCACGCCCCCCTCGTCCAAATCCTTCAGCTTTTCTTCCGACACATTCGGAATGTCACGCGTGACGAGCTCCGGACCGAGTTTCGTGTCACGGACGTCAATCGTGTAGTCCTCGATGTGAATTGAGGTATAACGATCGGCGTGAACGAGCCGCTCACTGATGAGAATCGCGTCTTCGTAGTTTCCGCCTTCCCAGGGCATGAACGCCACCACGACGTTCTGGCCGAGCGCCAGTTCGCCCTGATCGGTGGCTGGCCCGTCAGCCAGGACATCGCCCTTCGCGACGACTTGCCCCGTCTCGACTACCGGTTTCTGGTTGATGCAGGTCGAAGCGTTCGAGCGGAAAAAATTCCGGAGATGATACGTCCGAATGTTGCCGTCACTTTCGAGCACCTGAACTTCGCTGGCCTGGACTTTCGCGACCTTCCCGGCTTTTTCCGCCACCACCAGCTGCCCGGAATCGCGGGCGGCGCGTCCTTCGACGCCGGTACCGACGACCGGCGCCTCCGGCCTGACGACGGACACCGCCTGCCGCTGCATGTTGGTACCCATCAAGGCGCGGACCGCATCGTCGTGCTCGAGGAACGGAATCAACGATGTCGAGACCGAAACAATTTGTTTCGGCGAAACGTCCATGTAATCAACTTCCCAGGCCGGGACAACGACTGGTTCGCCGTGCTTCCGCGCTTCGACGTGTTCGATCAAGAAAAATCCGTGTTCGTTAATCACCGTCGTGGCCGAGGTCGTCGTTCCGCGTTCCTCGGTGAAGGCGTCAAGATAGACCACCTCATTCGTCACCCGCGGCCTGACGGGAATCGTCGGCCGTCCGGAGTGTTGAAGGTTCCGCGCCAACTCCTTGGTGATTTTTTCACCGACTCGGCCGACGACTGCGCCGTGCTTGTCCGTCACGTCTTCACGCAGGGTTTCGCCCTCGATGTTCGCCGGCGAATTCTCCGGGTCATGCACCACCACGCGGAAAGGCGTCTCGATGAAGCCGTAGTCGTTGACCCGAGCGTAGCAGGCGAGGTGACCGACCAAACCGATGTTCGGACCTTCTGGCGTCGCAATCGGACAAATCCGGCCATAGTGCGTCCGATGGACGTCGCGGACGTCGAAACCGGCCCGTTCGCGACTCAAGCCGCCCGGACCCATGGCCGAGAGACGGCGCTTGTGCTCGAGTTCGGAAAGCGGGTTCGTCTGGTCCATGAACTGTGAAAGTTGCGAGCTCATGAAGAACTCCTTCACCGAGCCGATGACCGGACGGGCATTAATCAACTGGTTGGGGGTGAGGGTATTGATGTCGAGCGTCGACATCCGGTCCTTGATGATCCGTTCCATCCGCGCCAGCCCGACGCGGAACTTATTCTGGACGAGTTCGCCGATGGCGCGGACTCGACGATTTCCGAGGTGATCGATGTCGTCCGGATCTTTTTGCGAGTTGTTGAGCATGATGATTTCGCGCACAATCGCCACCAGATCGTCTTTCTGGAGCACCCGGTGCGCTTTGTCGTTCGGGTAATTCAGGCCGAAACGGACGTTGAGCTTGTATCGCCCGACGCGGGAGAAGTCATAGCGGTCGAACGAGAAAAACATCTTGTGAATGAGTTCGCGTGCGTTGTCGACGGTCGCCAGGTCGCCCGGGCGAATTCGTTTGTAGACTTCCAGCAACCCTTCCGCTTCGTTCTTGGCCGGGTCTTTCGCAATCGTCGCGTCGATGTAGCGGTTGCTCGGATGGCTATCAACGTCCTGGAACAATTTCTTGACTTCATCGTCGGTGCTAAATCCAAAGGCACGGAGCAACGAGGTGACCGGGACCTTGCGCTTCCGATCGATTTTTACGGCAATCACGTTATTCGCGTCGGTTTCGATTTCCAGCCAGGCCCCGCGGTTGGGAATTATCTTAGCGCCGTACCACATCCGACCGCGGGCGACCTCGGCCGTAAAGAAAACGCCAGCCGAACGAATCAGCTGGCTGACGACCACCCGTTCAATGCCGTTGACAATAAAGGTTCCGCGGTCGGTCATGAGCGGAAACTCGCCGAGGTAAATCTCCTGCTCCTTGATTTCGCCGGTCTTCTTGTTGACCAGGCGCGTGGAAACGCGGAGCGCCGCTTCGAACGTCAGATTCCGCTCCTTGGCGGTCACCTCGTCGAACTTCGGCTCGTCGAGATAGTAGCCGAGGAAGTACAATTCCAAATCCCGTCCGATGAAGTCCTTGACCGGCGATATTTCTTCAAACAACTCCCGCAAGCCCTCGCGGAAGAACCATTCGTAACTCCGCTTCTGGATCTCGATCAAGTCCGGGAGCGGAATTGCGTCCTGGAGTTTCGTGAAGTATTTGCGCTCGTGCTGATGAGGCATGAAGATACAAAATCTCCTCCAAATCCACCCCTGCGTGAATTTGGCTTAACGTTCAGGAACGAATTCAGTGCCCAAAATAGTGCTCTGCCAGTTGGGCGCTTCGTATGGAAATATCAAATTGTTCCCTCTTACTATACAGAGGGCACAAAAGAAATGTCAAGTCAAGAGCATAAAAATTGACATATCGAGGTAAAAGTGTCATGATATTCTCCTCGTAAATCACTTTTCGCTTTCTTTCGGCGTTTTCTGTTGATCTTAGAAAAAGCAAACTGACCATTTACACTAAATTCTTTATCTTCTGCTTGTCCCCATCTTTTCCACGAGTGCTTGCCGGCTTACAGCAGCTTTCCCTCCTTGCTTGACGAATTCTCCCCTGTGGTGTAAACTCGACCTACAATCGAATACGCATCAAGAGTGGGCGCCAGGGATCTGGCCCGTTACGAGCGCTCCCCCAACCATCTGGCTTAGCCGGAACGGTGGGACCTCCAGCCCTTCATTAGGGAGAGATGCATACGTTTTCCAACCGTCCTAATGCCAGGGGCGGTGATTTTGTCTCCGCCCCAATCAGGAAGAATATTCGCCGTCGCCGAAAGCGAAGGGTGAGGCATGGCGCGTTCGCCTACCAGCAACGGCTGTCGCTGATTATCAATCTCTTTCAAGCCATGCAAATTGCGGTTGTGGTTTTCAAATGGCTGTTCTCAAAACTCCAAAACTGACGCTCGTTGACAATCCGACGTTGCGTCTTTTCCCATAAGTGAAACTCATTGCCGGGTGCGGGTTGGGAAATCTGGCGAGAATGGCTGGTGACAAAGATCTTCAAACCATCCTCAAAGGAGGGAACCAATGACGACGAGCGATATTCAACTATGGCGCTACCGGAATCGGCTCCGCGAGTTGCTGGTCAGACAAGGAGACAACGGCAATCGTTATCTCCTCGAGCAAGCCCAACAGCGAGTGCTCGAAGCCGAGATCCGAACGCTCGAGGGACTGCTCAACCTGACGCCAGAGCAATTGACTGACATCAGGCGCGCAGAAGGACTGACGTGGGAGTGATCTTTCCACCACCCAACGAACGTTGGGTGGTTTTTATCTCTGTTGCAACGCCGCTCGCACAGCCAAGCGGTCGTCCCATGGCACTTTTTGCCCGTTCCTGACCACGATCGCCTGCTCATTCCCCTTGCCAGTTACCAAGACCACGTCACCGGAGCGTGCCAATGTTATCGCCTTGCGAATCGCTTCACGGCGGTCAAAAATCCGGAAGACGTTCTCGTTGATGTGTTTCCCCACCACATCCAAGACGCCGGCTAAAACGTCGTCCATGATGACGAATGGGTCCTCATCGTACGGGTCTTCGTTGGTCACGATCACCACCTCGGCGAATTCGCCCGCCATTTTCCCCAGGACTGGTCGACGGCTGCGATCGCGTCCGCCGCCGGTTGCGCCGAGGACGTGAATCACGCGTTGGTGGGGCAAGTTTTTCACGACCGCATACAACTCTTCCATCGCTTTCGGGTGGAAGGCGTAGTCAACAATAACATTCACGCCTCCCGCCTGAAACGTTTCTAAGCGTCCGGGCACGCGCTTGACCGATTTGAGTCCGGCCGCAATCGCGTCCACCTGAACGCCGAGTCCGATCGCCGCCGTAGCCGCGGCCAATGCATTTTCGACGTTCGCCCGACCGAGCAGCGAGATGCTGACCGGATGTTTCACGTTCCCGTGCACGATCTGAAACGATGAACCAGCAGCTCCCAACTGCACCTGCTCGGCGTGGACGATGTCGCTCCGGGGAATTCGTCCCCGATCCCGTCGGGGACGGCGGAAGGTGAAGGCGAAATACCGATCAGCGGCGTGTCGCAGGAAGGCCGGGGCGGCCGGGTCATCGCCGTTGACCACGATGGTCTTCGGGACGCCGGGTTTTCTCCGCGTCAATGTCAGTTCATGGAACAGCCGCTCCTTCGCCTGTTGGTAGACGCTAAACGACCCGTGCGACTCGATGTGTTCCGGCGTGAGGTTCGTCAGCAGCACCAGGTCGTACTCAATCCCGCGGTGGCGGTTCTGCGCCAGCCCCTCGCTCGTGGTTTCGACGATCGCCACCCGACAACCGGCATCCCGCGCCCGACGCAACCACCGCTGTAAGGCAAAGCGGCCGAGCATGGTCATCTTCGTGGCGTTCGACCAGACATGCTCGCGCACGGAAAACAGTGCGGTCGTCGCCACCGCCGACGGCTGACCCGCCGTTTCTAAAATTGAATGCAGCAGCAAGGCGGTCGTGGTTTTCCCGGAGGTGCCGGTGACTCCGACCACAATCATCTCCCGCGTCGGATGACGAAACCACCAGGCCGCCAAGTCCGCCAGCCTGCCGTGGTAGGCCGCCAGCGCGCTTTTTGGAATCAACCGCCGCAGTGCGGCTTTCATACCTGGTTACAAACTCTCGACGAAAGCCACCTTTTCCGGAACTTTTTGCACGGTGTAGGTAAGGTCGCGGTTTTTCAAGAGTTCAAACACCTCGCCGTGAAACTCAAATTCCGCGCGACCGGTTTGTTTCGCCTTGAGGAACAGTCCTTCGACCATATGAAAATCGGCGTCCTTGAGATAGGCGATCGCGCCGTCGTCACCGTTCACCTGGTGGACGTTGATCAGGCGAAATTGTTTCGAGAGTTTCTTAGGTCCGGCCATCGGTGCTTTCCTCAATCCAACGAAGGTATCTTGGTAACCCGCGTGCGATCGGCCAACCAATAATACAAGGCGTTTCGTAGCTATGCAATGATCGGATTCGTCGTTCGAGTGCGGTCAACCGATCTTCAGTCGTTTTCAGCAGCATCGCGATCTCTTGATCCCTCACCACTTTCCCCTGCCAACGATACGTCGAACGTATCGCCCAACGGTTCGCGCACGCGGCCAGGCGTTCGCGCACAACCGACTGCGCAATTCGTTGAGCCTCCGACTCGTTCGCGCATGTCACAAATACTTCGAATGGCTTTCGAACGCTAGTGCGCGCCATCTTTTACAACGCCCGAATCAACTGACCTTCCGGATCAAGTTCCACGAAGTGCTTCGCCGTCCCTTCGCGATAAGCGCTGCACTGGTTTTCCGGCAGGTCGTCAACTGGCTGGCGCGGGTTGTGCGCAATGTCCGCTACCCAGTCCGACAAGAGGTTGTTTGATAAGCAAGGGCCGTTCGAGAAATCGAC
This sequence comes from Candidatus Microgenomatus auricola, assembly GCA_005239865.1. Classification (GTDB taxonomy): domain Bacteria; phylum Patescibacteriota; class Patescibacteriia; order SBBC01; family SBBC01; genus Microgenomatus_A; species Microgenomatus_A auricola_A. The sequence goes on along the minus strand of SBBC01000042.1, from coordinate 2,498 downwards.
GCCCTCGGATTCCTTTTTCACGAAGACCGCTTTCGCTTCCGCTACCGCCGCCTCCTGGGTGATCCGTTTCCCGGCGTTGACAATCCCCTTGGCTGCGGCGTTGGTGTTGACGTTTACCTCACCGTACGGCGATTTGCATGAAATCCCCAGCAGTAACAACGTCGACAATGCCATGACAATCGTAAGTTTGTTCCCCATTATTCTTAATTCATGATTCTTAATTCGACGTTCACTCTCGCCGCTCGACCCGATACGAGCCTTTGCCGCGATCATAGAGTAACGTAAACTGTCGTTCGTGCTCGTCCTCGAACTGGGCGCTGCCGTGAAGCTTGGCCTGTTTGAAAAATACCTCGGCCTCATCATGATCAAGGTCGTAATCAAGGTAGTTCAATCCCTCCCGGCTGGCGTCATCGCCGTAAACGATATGACCGTGAATGTCTCGACGGTGCTCCATGGGCGTCCTCCGCTGTTACCAGCATACCAAAAAATCGCCTGGACTTCCAATGCCAGTATTGCTTTGGATGATTGGTGGGTGGTGATACCCCTCCCCTTGGAAAGGGGGTGTAGCACCCCTCTCCGCTCACGCGCTCACTCGCTTTCATTCGTGGCGCGTGTAGCTCCCCTCCCCGTCCCCTCCCCGATTGAATCGGGGATCGCGGGGAGGGAGGAGTGGACCCCTCTCCGTCGTTCGGCTTCGCCTCACTTCCTCCCCTCCCCTTAGAAAGGGGAGGGGTATATAAAAAAGATCCGCCGCAGCATCACTTTTCCTTTTGAGGGGATGGTGTTGCGTTGGCGGATCGCCGGGCGCACTGTGCGCAGGGCTGGCTCTTTCGAGCGAAGGTGCTGGCGGGGCGTTTAATCGTCCCGCACGATGGTTGAAGTATACCGTCCTTTCAAAAATCAATCAAGTGGTAAAAATCAACGAAAATCGCGCGATCCTAAAAGTTATCCACAAAAAAGCCCCGCCTGGTGTCTCGGAAGACGCAGAGCCGGTCATGGGCTGGGGGAAATGCTGCTTCCTGGCTGGGATAGCATACCCAAGACGGTCTTGCAAGGAAGGATCTTCGACAGGCGGGGCAACTTCTATGACAGAACTACCCGCAGTATATCACTTTTTTTGTTAAAAACAAGTAGAACAAAACGGTGAATGGATCCCGCCACAATCGGCAGCGAGCAAAACCCTTGACAACGCGGTGCTTAGCTGTTAGTGTGGGTGTTCGGGCACAAAACTCCAATCCCGTTCGTTCGAAAGGAGGAATGTCATGGGCATCCGCATGACCCAGTTCATGGGACTGACCGACCGCGCCAGGAAGCTGGTCAAAGGCGAACCGGTTCTGGCATTCACCGACTACATCGTTCGGGTCTATCCGGACGGTCGGGTGATGCAGCTCCCGCCTCATACGACGCATGTTTCGTCGGTCAAGTCCGAACCCTCGGGCGAGATCGTCCACGGGATGAACGACGACGAGTTCCCGCTCACGAAGTACGCCTTCCCGGATGGCCGCATCTACTACGAGCGGGAACAGCACGAGGAGTGGTCGTCCGGTCCAGTCATCTTCCTCGCTCTCCAGGACGAGCGCGGGAACTGGATCGAGGAATCGCTCTGGGCCGAGGAAGGCATCAGGGCGTGCGTCTAACCGTCCACTACACCCGCCGACAAGGAGCTTCACCTTGAAGGCGGTTTTTTTATACTCCTCACCTTGGAAAGTGGGAAAGACTTGACCCCTCTCCGCTCACGCGCTCACTCGCTTTCGTTCGTGGCGCGTGTAGCTCCCCTCCCCTTGGAAAGGGGAGGGGTATAGAGAAAATCGCCCTTTTGAATTTTTGGGGCGACTTCCTCATCTCAACGTTTTGAAGCAACGCTAAGAGCGTTTTTCTTGGGTTGCTAGGATAAAACGTTAGGCTGGCGTTCCCGCGGGCGGCATCGGTGCGCCTCCCGTCTGTTTCTTCCCCATTGACGCCCAGAGCGCCCACACACCAATCACGAGGTGAAGGATCGTATCGAGCGGATTCTCTAGGTTCGATCCAAGGAAGGTCGGGGTGAAGAGGCTATAGATCCCGATCAGGACGCCGATAATTCCTAGGAGCATGACGAGCGGCTTCTGACCCGAGGCCGGCAAGGCATAGGCGGCAATCAAACCAATGATGCCGATCAGCAGGTGCGCCCAGTTCTCGCCGTTATCAAACCACCAGGCCTCTCCAAAAATGCTCTTTTCAGCGGTTGGTCCGATGACACCGATAAAACCGAGAATCCCGACGAGCACGAGGACGACACCGCCAACTTGTAGAAATTGCTTTGGATTCATGGCTGTACTTCACCCCCTTTCATTGGTGTAAAGGTTATCCACATCAAGTGTAGCATACCCGGTGGTGGGTTGGCATGCGTGTGGTGCGCATAATATCCGTATAAAAAAGGACAGCGTATCTAGAATCGCTGTCCGGTCCAACGAACGGCTGCCTACCTAGAATAGGGTTGTCGAGTGACGCGGCGGCTTAGG
>SBBC01000048.1 GCA_005239865.1 Candidatus Microgenomatus auricola | reverse complement strand
GAAGGGCGAACTCGTCAATGCGGTCTATGGATTTACGACCGTGCTCTTGAAGATGTTCCGGGAGCTGAAGCCGACGCACGTGGTGGTGTGTTTTGATCGTCGGGAAAAGACCTTCCGCGAAAAAGAGTACGCTGACTACAAAGCTACTCGCGTCAAGGCACCGCAGGAATTGTACGATCAGATTCCACGCGTCAAAGAGTTGGTGGAAAGTTTCAACATTCCGATTTTGGAAAAAGCCGGGTATGAGGCCGACGATCTTATCGGCACGATTACCGCCAAAGCGAAGGACGTGGAGAAAGTCATTGTCACCGGCGATCAGGATACGCTCCAGCTCGTGGACGACGAAACAAGCGTCTATACCCTCAAGAAGGGTTTGGGCGAGACCGTGACGCTCGATTCGAAAGCGGTGGAGGAGCGTTTTGGCGTTACCCCGGAGCAGCTGATTGACTTCAAGGCGCTGCGCGGCGATCCATCCGACAACATCCCTGGGGTGGCCGGCATCGGCGAGAAAACCGCGGCCGAGTTGCTGAAGCAGTTCGGGACGCTCGAAGGGTTGTACGAGGCCCTGGAGAAGGAAACGGCCAAGGCAAAAAAACTCAAGCTGGCAGTGCGCGAAAAACTCAAGCAGGACAAAAAGAATGCGTTTTTGTCGAAACGACTGGTCACGATTGTCAAAAACGTGCCGGTGCATTTCAGCCTGGCAGCCGCAGCGCGGAAGCACTACGACCGGCCGAAGGTTGTAAGGTTATTTCAAGATCTTGAGTTCACCTCGCTCTTGAGCAAACTCCCTGACGACGGGAAGGGGGAGGCCCAAGCGACTCTCGATCTGCAATCGCCAGAAGTGCCACACAAACCAGGACATGCCTACCATCTGGTGGCTGACGAGAAGACGTTCAAGCATTTCCTGACCGAACTCAAGGAGCGCCGGGCGTTGACCATTGATACGGAGACGACCGGTTTGGACCCGCAACAGTCGAAGATCCTCGGCACGAGTTTTTCTTGGCGCGAAGGACAGGCCTACTTTGTCTCTTTGCAGAACGACTGGCTGGAAAAACTCCGACCGATTTTGGAAAATCCGAAGATCGAAAAGCACGGTCACAATTTGAAGTATGATATCAGTGTTTTGAAAACGGCTGGCATCGACTTGGCGGGCGCGACTTTCGACACGATGATCGCGTCGTATCTCCTGAACCCGGGGTCGCGGGCGCACGGACTCAATCAACTGGTATTCGAGGAACTTGGCTACGAGATGCAACCAATTGAGGCTTTGATTGGATCCAAGGGCAAAAAACAGTTGCCGGTCGAATCCGTGCCGGTGAAAAGACTGTCGTGGTATTCGTGCGAGGACGCCGATTACACCGAACGGCTAGTACATCGGTTGAAACCAAAATTGCAACAGGCGCAATTGTGGCAGCTGTTTAACGACATTGAGATGCCGCTTGTACCGGTGCTGGCAACAATGGAGCGTAACGGAGTGAAAATCGATACAGCCCAGTTGCATGAGATGAGCAAAAAGGTCGGGGCAAAGCTGAAGCACCTGGAAGCAACGATTTATCAGCAGGCCGGAACCAGTTTCAATATTTCTTCGCCGATCCAGCTGAAAGACGTCTTGTTTGAAAAACTGAAGCTCTCGACTAAAGGCATCGGCAAGACGAAAACCGGCATTTCAACAGCCGCCGATCAATTGGAGAAATTGAAAGGCGAGCACCCTATCATCGGGAAGATTTTGGAGTTTCGCGAACTGGCAAAATTGAAGTCAACGTACCTGGATGCCTTGCCGGAACTCGTCAGTCCAGTTGACGGACGCGTTCATACGAGTTTTAACCAGACCGTGGCAGCGACCGGTCGGCTGTCTTCGTCCGACCCGAATCTGCAGAACATCCCAATTCGCACTGATCTTGGTTCCGAGATCCGCCAGGCCTTCGTCGCCGAGCGCGGGCATCGGATTTTGGCCGCTGACTACTCACAGTTTGAACTGCGGATTGCGGCCTCGATTGCCAACGTTAAGAAGATGATCGAATCGTTCCGGCGAGGAGAAGACATTCACGCTCGGACCGCGGCCGAAATTCACGGCATTGCTTTAAACAAGGTGACGAAGGAGATTCGCGCGACGGCCAAGGAAGTGAACTTCGGCGTGCTCTACGGCATGGGCCCGGTCGGCTTGGCGCAGCGGCAGGGGATTTCCCGCGAGAAAGCCCAGGCCTTCATCGAGAAGTACTTCATGGTGTATCATGAGTTGCAGGATTGGTTGGAGGAGGCGATTGCCATCGCCCGGGCACGCGGCTACGCCGAGACAATGTTCGGTCGCCGTCGCTACCTGCCCGAACTGAACTCGTCGAACCCGATGGTTCGCGCGGCCGCCGAGCGGATGGCGATCAATATGCCGGTTCAGGGCACGCAAGCGGATTTCATGAAGATGGCGATGATCAAGATTGACAAGCTCCTGCCGAAACTTTCCGCCGATGCCAAAATGATTCTCCAGGTGCACGATGAGCTGGTGTTTGAAGTGCCGGAGAAGGACGCGTCGAAGATAGCGAGGGCCGTCAAGGAAACTCTGGAGGGCGTGTATAAACTGAAAGTGCCGTTTGCGGTGAATGTGGAAGTCGGGCGGAGTTGGGGGGAGACGAAGGCACTCGGAGGGAAAACCTGATCCCCGATCTAATCGGGGTTTTCCCTTCCGACGGCCTCCCTTTCCCTTTCGTAGTGTCGCATCTCGCGGCTCCGCTACGCTCTGTACCGATCAGCAGGGGAAGGAGCGTTGTTGAACTCCGAGCGATTCTCGGTGTCGTTGAAGTTAAGCTAAGGTGCTGGTCAACCTCCGCCACGCTCTCCGGAGCAGGGGGCCGAATACGGCGGTGGCCGAGTAGCCGATCGCCCAGAGGAGACAGATGACGACATACGCGGGGAGCGCGAATCACGTGATGGCAATCAATTCGAGAATGGACATCTTAAACCTCCGAGCGTCATAAGCCAAGCGGCTCTTAAGGAGGAGTTGAAACCGACCGACACTCGTAAGAATGCCGGTCGGCGGGTTTGATGCCTTGAGCGAACGTGATCAGGGCTGTCGCTCACGTTGACGCTTGAGATAGGCGTTCCAGCGGAACATCACGATGATCAAGACGACAGCAGCGGGACCAAGAACGAGCAGAAAACTGGCACGGAAAAACCCTCCTACATCGGCGGTTGCGCCGACTCACGGATGAGCGCTTCGATCTCATCGTTGGAGACATTGAATTCGGGAATTCCGAAGAGTTCAGGCGCCTGTACTGGGATGCCGACGAACGGACTGCTGGGGTTAAACCCGCCCCAACTTGGAACAAGAGTCCAGCCGCACTCGGGCACCACCCGATACCGTACAACGGCTGATCCGCTCTGCAGCGAGGACAGGGATCCAATGGCACCTCCTTGTGGAGTGGCAGACCCGCGGCTCAGGGGAGAATAGCGTCGAGATCGATTTGGGTCATTCCCGTGGTCGCGCGCATCCGGCTGGGAGCAACTCCCGCTGGGAACATCCGCGACCAGTCGGCGTTGGTCATACGCGACGCCTTGAGCTGTTCGCGCAGTGTGAGCCTCGGACGGGGTCCAAGTACTGCTTCCACGTGTTCGCAGGTGACGCCGGGTAGCAACTCGACGCCGCAGATGTAGCAAACAGGAAAGGACATTGGGAAGAATCCTCCGTGGGTCGTATGTCTTTCAAACAACGGATTTGTTTTCGTTCTCGTTAGTTGTTAGGATAAGGTCTGACCCTAGCATTGTCGACTGTTTCTGTCAATCCCGTTAGAAAGTTTGCTTTAATAGGGACGAATTGACGCTAGGTACTAACTTATTAGGGCGGACTTTCTAACGGGATCAATCCCATGGTCATCTATATTTCCGGCGAGGATACATTTCGTTCGCGCGAGCGGTTGCGGCAACTGCGCCAGGCCTTCATCAAGAAGTATGACCCCGCGGGGATGAACGTTGCGTCGTTCGAGGGGGAAACGCTGAAATTTGAAGAGTTTCAGGCGAGTGTCGCCAGCCAAGGTTTTTTGAGCTCCCGTCGTTTTGTGGTCGTTGAACGACCGTTCGCGGCCGACCGGAAAACCCAAGACACGCTGGCCGAGTTCATCCGGGCGAAGTCAGTGCCGGAGGAAACGATTGTGGTGTTTTGGAGTGATGACGCTACTGCCAAGCGCGGAAAGCGGGTCAGCGCGGAATCGTCGGTGCTGGCGGAGGTTTTAAAAAAAACCAAGCACCGTGAGGTGTTCGAACCGCTTGATCCGAGTGAAGTTGAAGAGTGGATTGTCCGACGGGTCAGGGAACGGGGCGGGCAGATCGAGCCGGCGGCGACCGAACATCTGGCCAGCATCGTCGGCACCGATTTATGGCTGGCGGCAAACGAGCTCGACAAACTCCTGCACCGGAACCAAGGCAAGATCGTTGTCCGCGACGTTGCCGAGAGCATCAGCAGCAAGGAAGAGGCCAACATCTTCGCTTTCACCGACGCCTTGAGCAAAAAGGACGAGCGACAGGCGTTGCGGCTGTTAGAGAATCAGTTCGAGCAGGGCGCGAACGAACTCTATCTTCTCACCATGATCGCGCGACAGGTCAGGATTCTCTTGAGCGTCGGCGATCTGGCGACGAGCGAACCGAACCCGGCCACCATCTCGGCGCGCTTGAAGCTCCATCCGTTCGTGGTCAAGAAGGCCCTGCAGCAGATTCGAACGTTCTCGCAGAGTGAACTCCTGCGGGCGCACGACGAACTTGTGGAGATCGATCGGAAAATGAAAACCAGCCGTGAGAGTCCGCGGGCGCTCCTAGAACTGTTCGTTCTTCGACTGTGTTCGGGATGAATCCCTCGGAGGCGTAGTCCGCGCCTAGGAGATTTTCTTGATGGCGCGATGGAGCCGGGACTTGAGCCGGGCGGACGTGTTTTTTTTGAGCACGCCTTTTTGAGCGGCCCGATCAAGGACTTTGATGGCGGTTTTCAGCATCTCCGCGGCTTTGACTCTGTCTTTTGCAGCCACGGCCTTGCGAACGGCTTTGACTGATTTCTTGACGTTCTGCTTGACGACGAGGTTGCGTTGTCGGTGCTTGGCGTTCTGGCGAAGGGCTTTGAAGGCGGCGCGTTTGATGGGCATGATGAATGGAGGTTTGAAGTTAGGGGGTGGAAGTTAGGAAATGGTATCAAGATTTTTTATTTCTGGCAAGCCGTTGCCTGATGATTGAGGACTTGAATCGTCGAGGGTGGTAGGCTTTCAGGCGGACGATCGTCGCTTGAATCCTATGCCGGCGGAGTTCGATCTTGAGATTTTTGGTGAAGTGGTTTTGGTCGTAGCCGAGTGCGAGGACATGGGGATTGAGTTTTTTGATGAATGCAAATCTATGCCAGGGGTGTTTGCTGGCCAGGATCGCGCGGTGCACGTACGGCAGAGAGGCAACAGCTTTGAGCCGTTGCCGTTCGGGTTGAACAGGCCTTTGGCTCTTGAGCTTGGCAACAACCCGGTCGCGGCCAACAGCGACAATGAGTTTTTTACCAAGTCGTTTAGCCTGCCGCAAAAATGACCGGTGACCGGCATGAAGGAGGTCGAAAGTGCCGAAGACGAGAACGTTTTTTTTGCGTTTCATCGCTTTCTTTGAAACGGTCGCGGCAACGGTCGCTTAGCTGGTTTTCGATGGGTGGTTGACTTTTCGTGCCGGCGTTTTTGGAGTTCAATCACGTGGTCGCGAAGGATCGCGGCTTTCTCGAATTCGAGGTTCTGGCTGGCGACCTCCATTTGCAGCGTCAAATCGTGGATGATGCGCTCGATTTCGCTGGGCGGAATTTCGTCGAACGGGAGTTTCGGAGTTTGTTCCTCCGCCAGTTTAGCTCCAGCCAGACGGTCATCGCGAATGGCTTTGGCAACGCTCTTCGGAGTAACGTGGTGTTGTGTGTTGTAGGCTTCTTGAGTCTTGCGCCGACGTTCAACCTCGGCAATCGCCTTTTTCATCGAACCGGTCATCCGGTCGGCGTACATGATGACGCCCGCGTTGATATGCCGAGCCGCTCGCCCCATGGTCTGAATGAGCGCGGTGGTTGAGCGGAGGTAGCCCTCTTTGTCGGCGTCGAGAATGGCGACTAGTGAGACTTCGGGGAGATCAAGACCTTCGCGCAGCAGGTTAATGCCAACCACCACGTTATAGAGCCCCAGCCGTAAATCGCGGAGAATTTCCAGGCGTTCGAAGGTCTCAACGTCCGAATGGAGATACTGGACCTTGACGCCCAGCTCCTTGAGATAGTCGGTCAGCTCCTCGGCCATCCGCTTCGTCAGGGTGGTGACGAGGACGCGCTCCTTTCGTTTCACGCGTTCTTTGATGGCCGCCATCAGATCGTCAACTTGATTCCGGGTGGGTTTGACTTCGACTTTCGGATCAAGCAGCCCGGTCGGTCGGATGAGCTGCTCAACGACTTGCGAGGAGTGCGCGATTTCGTACTGCTCGGGCGTGGCCGACACAAAAATCCGTTGGTCGATGCGCCGCTGGAACTCGTCGAAACGCAACGGACGGTTATCGAGTGCGGACGGCAGACGAAAGCCGTACTCGACCAGGACCTGTTTTCGCGAACGGTCGCCTTCGTACATGCCGCGGATCTGCGGCAGGGTCATGTGCGATTCGTCAATGAACAGCAAGAAGTCCTTGGGAAAATAATCGAGGAGCGTTGAGGGCGGCTGGCCGGGTTCACGGAAATCGAAGTAGCGTGAGTAGTTTTCAATCCCGCTGCAGTAGCCGGTCGTCTCGATCATCTCGAGGTCAAAGTTCGTTCGCTGTTCGAGCCGCTGCGCTTCCAAAACTTTTCCCGCTCGTTTGAGTTGTCCGAGGCGTTCGGCCAGTTCCTGACGGATGCCCGAAATAATGTGCGGCAGACGTTCTTCCGGTGTGACAAAGTGACGGGCGGGAAAAATCTGAACGCTCGGGACTGATCGTTTTATCTGTCCAGTGATCGGATCGAGAACGGAGATCTGTTCAATGTCGTCACCAAAATACGAAACACGGATTCCCTCTTCTTCATAGGCGGGATAAATGTCGAGTGTATCGCCGCGCACGCGGTAGGTGCCGCGTCGGAAATCTATGTCATTGCGGAGGTAGAGGATACGGTTGAGTCGCGTCAGGAGCGACTGGCGCTTGAGGTGCTGTCCGCGGCGAAGCTCGAGCATGACGTTCTGGTAGGCCTGCGGATTCCCTAAGCCGTAAATGCACGAAACAGACGCCACAATCACGACATCACGGCGCGTCAGGAGGTCGCGGGTGGCGGCGTTGCGGAGGCGGTCAATCTCCTCGTTGATATCCGTTTCTTTTTCGATGTAGGTGTCGGTGCGGGGAATGTACGCCTCCGGTTGGTAGTAGTCGTAGTAGGAGACGAAGTAGTGAACGGCGTTGTTCGGAAAAAACTCTTTGAATTCGCTGGCCAGTTGAGCGGCCAGCGTTTTGTTGTGGCTGATGACGAGGGTCGGACGTTGCTGCTGGGCAATCACATTCGCCATGGTGAAGGTTTTTCCCGAACCGGTGACGCCGAGCAGTGTTTGCCCTTGATCGCCGCGCTTGATGCCGGCGATGAGTTTAGCAATCGCCGCTGGTTGATCGCCGGTAGGCTTGAAGGGAAAATGCAGCTTAAAGGCAGGCATGACGCGGGTAGTGTAGCGAGACTTGACTTTTTCGGCTATAAGGAGTAGTATTGCTAGTTCGTTATAATATGACTTGCGGGCTAGCCGCAGTGCCGCTCCCACCTCCCCCGACCCCTCCTCGGGCAGGAGGGGAGATTCGCGGCACTGCGGCTAGACGTCGAAAGCCACAGACCGTACTTCCGACGGCATTCGGAAGAACACAATCCTTTTTGGAGGTGTGCGATGGCAACGTCGCATGTCGCTGGCTGGACCTCGGATTCTCCGACGCCCGCCCAGCTCAAGGAGTTCTTCGCCCAGGTAGCAAGCGGTCGCATCACCGGAAGAAAGCTGCAGGCCTTCCTTCGTGGTCGGACAGTCGATCCGCTCGCCTTCGAAGTGACCACAGACGGCCGGACCGGCGAGCAGTGGATCGCTTCCCTGGAGGAGCAGGGGAACCGCGTCAGCGGCTACGCCAAGGAGCTGCTCCGGAGCGAGAAGTTCGTGACCACGAACGGCGTCATGTACCATCTCGTCGTCATCTCCGGCGATGAGTTCGAGGACGGCGTTCGCACGAACCAGAACATCCGAGCGGAGGCAGCCAGTCGCGGCTACCTGGCGCCCTCGGCAGAGGTCGCGCCCTATCTCCGTGAGATGGTTTCCGACGAGGAGGTCAAGCGAATGGGATTCTGGGCGCTGATCATCATGCACGAGCCCATCACCGCTTCGGACGGCAGCCCGAACCTGCTCGGTGTCGGCCGGGGCGGCAACGGTCGCTGCCTCCACACCTGCGACGGCGGGCCCGACGACTGGTGGTTTCGCGAGTACGGATTCGTGTTCCTCGTCCCCGCAAGTACCGACAAGTCCTGAAGACTGTGACCCTAGGACCTCTTTAGGCCCCTGGGTTTAGCCCTTCGGACACCCGTCATTCGACGGATAAGCTCTTACCCAACGACCCGCGTTGTCCCCTCTGGATGGCGCGGGTCGGTTTCGTTATACTTGATTCGGTACTAGGTGCTTGAGCGACCGATTACGATTGGTCGCTACCGAATCCAGTACGCGTATATTTCAGAATGTTCCTGACTAAGGTTCGGGACAGCGCAAAATACGCGTGCTATAAAATGAAGGTACTTGGTGTAGCGCGCTAGGGCATTGAAGATGCCGAAAACTATTCAACTCCGAGAGCATTCGAAGGGCAGTGGCACAGGCGGCTCGCTATATGTAACCGATTCGGACGGCAGCCCGAGCCTGCTCGGTGTCGGCCGGAGCGACGACGGTCGCTGGTTCGTCACCTACTACGGCGGGCCCGACGACTGGTGGGGTCGCGGGTACGGCTTCGTGTTCCTCGTCCCCGCAACTGCCTTCATCACTCTCCCGTTCTATGCGGGAGAGTTTCGTTTGATTAACTGCCCGTTCCAACCACCGAGCATTTTGCCGATCTCGTCGAGTTTCGTGGATAGCGCGATGTACTTTTTGTTGTCCAGAAATTTTGACTCCCATAAAACCATCAGCAGAATGGTGAGGGTGTCTGTTTTCTGAATCGCCCGCCTGACGTAGGGCAACTTCTCGGTCGGTCGGAGAAAGGCGGCCGTGGAAACGGCCTCGATCATTTCCACCCACAACGAATCAATCCGCTGGCCGAGCGAATGCCGGTGAACTTTCGGCAAGGCTTGGTAAAATCCGTGCCAAAGCAGGTAGGCAGCCTTAATCTTTTGCAGGACTGGCAAAAGTCTGGGGGGGCGTAGATTGAGTGCTATGAGAAAGCAATTCGCTCATAGCTATCAGGATATCATTTCCACGGAAAATTTACTGGAGGTTTGGCAGGAGTTTCTGGCCGGAAAACGAGGGCGGCATGACGTCCAGGCATTTGAGATGCATTTGATGCGGAATATTCTTTCGCTGCGCCATGACCTAGTGACGAAAAAGTACCGTCATTCGGCCTACGAAGCCTTCAACATTTCCGATCCGAAGCCGAGAAATATACACAAGGCCGCGGTTCGCGATCGGTTGCTGCACCACGCCCTGTACCGGAAATTGTACCCATTTTTCGATCGGATGTTCATTGCGGATTCATATTCTTGCCGCGTCGGCAAGGGTACGCACAAAGCTCTTGGACGCTTTCAATTCATGACTCGGAAGGTAAGCCTCAATAACACCCGGACATGCTGGGTTTTGCAATGTGATATTCGTAAGTTCTTCGCCAGTATCGATCAGGGCGTGTTGTTGTCTATTCTAAAACAATATATTCCAGATATGAACATTCTGCGGCTCTTGGAAAAGGTGATTGTTAGTTTTGATACAGTGCCAGGCAAGGGTTTACCCCTTGGAAACTTAACGTCACAGTTGCTGGTGAACGTCTACATGAATGAGTTTGATCAATTCATGAAACACAAGATAAAGGCCAAATGGTATATTCGGTATGCCGATGATTTTGTCATTATATCCGAAAATCGTGATTGGCTTGTGACTCTTGTTCCGCACATTCAAGCGTACCTGGCCCATAATCTTCGGCTCACGTTGCATCCGAAGAAAGTAACGATTAAAACGCTCGCTTCCGGTATTGATTTTCTCGGCTGGGTGAATTTTCCCACCTATCGTGTTCTACGGACGACAACAAAACGCGGAATGTTTCGGAAACTACGCGAATGTATAAACAGGGAGACGTTCCAATCGTATTTAGGACTACTGCAACACGGAAACACGTACAAGTTGCGCGCGCTGAACGAGCGTCGCTTTCGTCAGCAATAAAGCACTCGCTTGCGGTTGGTCACCGGTCGGCTTAAACGGTGAGCGAAGGTTCAAATCCGACATATCAGCAGTTTACCCCGCACCACCACCGCCGTCCATGAATTTATTTTTGTCGTTATGTTTTTTGGTAGCATGAAATGTGGTGGTACGGGGTTGACGGTGGAGTGAAAAAAACGTACAGTATCGGCACTGTCGCGTCGCCATCATGGGGAACACGAAGAAGCAGACCGCGGTGCAACTCGAAGTCAAAGACCGAATTGGACTTGCCCACGCAATCTCGGTTGGCATTTACCTTATCTCGGCAATCAGCGTGGTCGGGACAATCGGCTGGATTGTTTTTCAACTGGCCTTTTCCGGACCGAGATTGCTCGGCGGACCAGCTGATGCAACCAATAGCGTCAATCTCACCTGGACCGCGCCCGGCGACGACTCGAACGTCGGCACGGCGGTCACGTACACGGTCAAGTATTCAACCGAGCCATTGACCGACCAGACTTGGGACAGCGCAACAACGGCCGCCAGTCCGCCCACCCCGCTCTTGGCCGGGACGAAGCAAACAACGGTCGTGACCGGACTGACGCCCGGCACCCAGTATTACTTCGGCATCAAAACGACGGACGACGCCGGTAATCAATCGTCACTTTCCAACATTGCCGCCAAGAAGACCGACGTCCGCACCTGCACGCCCGACTGGTCATGTACCGACTGGTCGGACTGCCGAGACGGTCAGCAGACGCGAAGCTGTCTTGACATCGCCAACCCGACCTGCGGAACCGACTTCAACCGTCCGCTTGAGCAGCAAACCTGCACCACGCCCGAACCGAAACCGCGACCGGAAGGTTGCACCGAGCGCTGGTCATGCACGGAATGGACCGAGTGTGTTGACGGGCAGCGCGTACGGACGTGCTTGGATCTTGAGCGTTGTGGCACGGAAACGAGCAAGCCCGCCTTGACCTTCGATTGCTCCGCCGGCGGGACGCCTCCCGCCGAGCCGAATCCTCCATACCTGCTGACGGTCCCGGCCGCCGGTGGCTCGCCGCAAGTGAAAGTTTTCAACGGCCTGACCGGAAAAACGGTCGCCACCTTTCTGGCATATAGGAAAGGTTACCGCGCCGGGCTGTCAATTGCTGGCGGAGACGTCAATCGCGACGGCACGCTCGACGTCGTGACCGGAGCCGGCCCCGGGATGGCGCCGGAGGTGTCCGTATTTTCTCTGGCTGGACGTATCCAGCTTCGATTTCATCCTTACCCGAAGCGTCTCAAGACTGGGGTGTCGGTGGCGGTCGCCGACGTCAACGGCGATGGCCATGACGACATCATTACCGCGCCGGCCAAGAACTATCCGGCCCTCGTCCGGGTCTTCCAGTTCGATCCGGCGCGAAAAAAGTTCACGCGGATCAAGGAGTTCAGCGCCCACGGCTCAAAATACCGCGGCGGTGTTCGTCTGGCCGCCGGCGACCTCGACCGAAACGGCTTGGCCGAAGTTATCGTAGCGCCAGCTGGCAAAAGACGACGGTCAGTGATCGAGGTCTACGAGATGGACCTGGGAGCCGGGAAAATTGAGCGTCGCCGTCAGTTTTTCGCCTATGCCAAGAACTTCAACAGCGGCGTAGAGGTGGCGGTCGGCGACGTTGATGGTGACGGAAACAAGGAAATTTTGACGGCCCCCGCGCCGGGGGCAACCGATGTCCGGACCTGGACGTACACACCCAGGTCAGCCGTCCTGCTCGGCCGATTCTTCGCTGCTAGTACGACCTTCCGCGGCGGCGCCGACCTCGCCAGTTTTGATGTCAATCGGGACGGCCGGGATGAAATATTGAGCGTCAGTTTTTCCAAAGGACTTTCCGGCATTCGCGCTTTCACGCGTGACCGGGCAACCCGGGCGTTCAGCCGGGTCGTGTCGCCCCTGCCCCCGTTCACCTACGGCGCGACGTTTTTCGCCGGGGTGCGGATGGAGGCGCGGTAATCGCCTGACCGAACATGATCGCCTTTCTCCAGGGAACCATTCGCTTCCGTGAATCGCGTGCGATGATTGTTGACGTCAATGGTGTCGGCTACCGCGTCTACGTCGGCAGCGCGCTCACCCAGCGTCACGAAGGCGAGCGAGTCGAGCTGTTTACGCATCACCACGTTACCAGCGACGCCTCGGAACTCTATGGATTCGCAACGTCCGATGAACTTGGTTTGTTCCAGTCCTTGCTGAAAGTTTCCGGCGTTGGTCCGAAATCGGCGCTGGCGATCTTGAGTGACATCCCAGCGGCTGAAGTCCGCCAAGCCATCATCAATTCCGATCCGAGGCCGCTCATGAACGTTACCGGTATCGGCAAGAAACTGGCGGAGCGGATCATCCTTGAGCTGGCTGGTACGTTGGCGGAACGCGGAACGGTCGCTGGCGACGAAGCACAAGCAGCGCTCGAGCGGCTCGGATATACGCGTCGGGAAGCGGTCGAGGCGCTCAAGCATGTTGGTCAAGACGTCGCCGATGTCCGCGATCGGATCCGCCTGGCGCTCCGGGGGTTGAACAAGAAACCGTAATGGATGTCGTCTGCCGTCCAGCCACCGACCCGTCGGCGTGGGACGCGCTGGTTCGTCGCGTGACCGAGCCAAGCGAGTTCCTGGAAAGTTGGGAATGGGGAGAATTCCAGCGGACCACGGGAAAGGCCATCATCCGCCTCGAGGTTGTCGCTGACGGCACGATCGTAGCCGTGTGTTTGCTTGTTCCGCATACGACCCGCCTCGGGAAGTCGTTTCTCCTGGCGCCGCGCGGCCCGATTGTTGATTCGTCGCTGTCCGCGGACGAACGGCTGGCGGTCTGGTCGCGGTTCGTGGAAGCGGTTTCGCAGCGGCGCACGTCCGGGACGATGTTTCTCAAAATCGAACCGAACGTAAAACCGCCAAACGGTCTTGGTCTCGTGAAAGGCACGGCGGTTCATCCGGAGCAGACGCTGCTCGTAGATCTTCGCCACAGCGACGCGGAACTCCTGAAGGCGATGCATCAGAAGACGCGCTACAACATCCATCTGGCCGAACGCAAGGGCGTGCGGGTAGAGTGGGGTCGTTCTGCCGAGGACGTTGAACGCTTTTTTTCTCTGCTCGAGCGGACGGCGAAACGTCAGGGCATCGGCATTTTCCCCCGCTCGTATTATGTCACCATGGTTGAACAACTCAAGGAGAACATCGAGGTGGCCGCCGCCTGGTTTGAAAACACGGTCATCTCCGCCGCGCTGCTGACCCGCTTCGGTAACACCATGACCTACGTTCACGGCGCGTCTACGAACGAGCACCGCGAAGTAATGGCCCCGCATCTCTTGCACTGGAAAAGCATTCAGCGCAGCCGTGAGCTCGGATGCACGGTCTACGATTTCTTCGGCATCTCGACCGGGCCGAACGCTCGAAGCGACTGGGCCGGGATGACGCGATTCAAACTCGGCTTCGGCGGACGCGTGCGTGAATACCCCGGTGCATACAATCTTATTTTTGAACGCGGCTGGTACTATGCCTACCACTTCGCGAAACGATTGGCTGGACGATGATGTTTGTAATTTTATTGGAATCTGGAACTAAACACGCTCGACCACCCCGCCACGTCAACGACGCTTTGCGTCTCGACGTGGCTTTCCCCTCCTCACGTGAGGAGGGGGAAGAGCCGCGGCAGTCCCGCCGTTTTGGCGGGACACGCGGCGCGGGGTGGTCAAGTTCGTGGACGGAGTTTGTAGCATGACCTCGACCGTCGTCATTATGGCTGCCGGTCGCGGCACGCGGATGAAGGAGTTGACGAACGACCGGCCGAAGCATCTGCTGCCGGTCCTCGGCCGCCCGTTTCTGGAGCACCTGTTCGATCGGCTGCGCCAAGCCGGTTTCCGGGACATCGTCGTCGTGACCGGACATCATAACCACGCCTTCGCGCCGTACACCGGGATGGCCGACATTCGACTTGTCGAACAGCAGTTGTTGCGTGAGCGGTATGGGACGGCAGCGGCGGTCGAGAGCGCTCGTCAGGCCGTTGGCGACCGTCCGTTCGCCGTCATCGCCGGCGATAATCTCTACAGCGTCAACGACCTCCGCAAAGTAACGATCGAAGCGGACAGCGCCTGGATTGGTGGCTACCGGACGGCCGCCTGGCAGGGGATGGGGATTTTGAAACTCAAAGCGGATGGTGCATTTGACCGGATTGTCGAAAAGCCGCAAACGTTCGTCGGCGATCTCATCAACGCGTCCCTGTACTTGTTCACCCCGGAAATTTTTGCTATCATCGAACGCCTCGAGCCCTCGCCGCGCGGCGAGTACGAAATTACCGATGCGATCAATGCGATGGCCGTCCAGCAGCCGGTGAATGTGTTTGAGATGGAGGACCGCTGGCTCGATTTGACTGCGCCGAGCGATATACCGAAAATCGAGAGGGCGTTGGAAGAAGGAACGATTTAATACGTCCTGCACCTTATATCTTCGTAGCTCAGTGGATACCCCGCACTACTCTCGTGTCCCTATAGCTCAACGGATAGAGCGCAGGCCTCCGGAGCCTGAGATAGAGGTTCAATTCCTCTTAGGGGCATAAGAGTGGTGCGGGACGGATCCAAAGACATGGATTGGCCCGATCATTCGACCTGACGACCGGTCGACTCCTGTCGAGGGCACGGGCTTCGGGCGGTGACGGATATCGTAATAGAGGTTCGACTCCTCTTAGGGGACATTGACTTGCGCGGGTTTCCTCTTGGTGGCATAGGAATGAGACGGTGATGGAGCCGTCGCT
>SBBC01000020.1 GCA_005239865.1 Candidatus Microgenomatus auricola | reverse complement strand
AGGAATGCGAGTTCCGCTTCAACTACCGACACGCAAATCTCTTTCGAACACTCATGAAACTTGTCAAGGGACTACCCCTCTAAACTAGTCTTGACCCTTGCTTAATACCCTTTAGAGGTGAGTGATTACTTCGTCAAGCTTCCTCCCGTACCACTTCAACGCCATCAGGTTCAGCCCCAACCCAACCCTTCCCCATCAACGCCTTGTCCAACGCCGCCACGTCCCAGGACACGGTTTTTCTGAATCCGATCCGGTCATCAGCATGATGCTTGGCCAACCCGAACATCGCACCCGGCGCCACCACGTACTCGCCGTATTTGTCATTGATCTCGTCCAACGCCTTTGCCAAACCGTAGTCCTTCGGCCCTGCCCCGTACCGCATGGCGCGTGGGTTGGCAAACAGCGACAACTGCCTGCTCACCGGCGCGAGATCAAAACAGCCCACGGCAAAGTGTGTTGGCACACCGGCTTTGTGCTGCTGCCGGAAAATGTCCACCGCGGTTTTGAACAACATTTGACTGTCAGCCGTTCGATTTGGAAACCGGATTGAATCACCTCCCCCGCCCAACGTTGTCCCAAATCCCAGCCAGAATCCGCCGGCTTCCATATCTAGCCCGCGCAGCCGTCGTCCAGTTTTTTCACACAACTTCATGAGCACGGCTTCATGGAAACGACGATCCATGGTTCGTCTGCGCAGCACGTGCGAATGACCGACTGACTTCGGCGGTCGCGGGGTCTGCACGCCTGACAATTCAACGCCGTTTAAATTGGCCCACAATTCATACCCCTTAATACCAAACGCCTCCATGAGATTCGTCACTGGGTAATGCTTCAACTCCCAGAGATTACTGATTCCCAAATCCAGCAATCGCGCTTCCATACGTTCTGCGATTCCCCAGGCTTCGGTCAATTCCCGACCGCGCACGTAATCATCAAGGTTATCCCGCGTCAGTACGACCAGCTCGCCTTTCGGCGCCGTGTCACTCGCAAACTTGGCTAACCATCGCGTCTGGGCAATGCCCATGGAACACGTCAGCCATTCGCCAACCTCTTCGAAGATACGCTGTTTGATGATCCGTCCAACCTTAACTGCCTCATCAAAACTCCTCACAAAGCCGGTCAAATTCACAAAGGCCTCGTCAATCGAGTACGTCTCAATGTCTTCGGAATATTCAGCCAGAATCGAAAAAATCTTTTCGGTCGTTGAGCGATATTTCGGCGGATCAACTTCGACCACGATCAAGTTTGGATCGAGCGCCAACCCGTCCTTAACCCGTACGCCAGTAACAATCCCTTTGGCCTTGGCTTCCTTGGACGTCGCAATTAGGCAGCCGTACGGCGTCATCGTGGCGGCCACGCCTAATGGCTTGCCACGGTAAAACGGATTGGCTTGTTGCTCAACCGAAGCGAAATAGCTATTCACATCAAGATGCAGAATAATACGCTGCTGCATATGACTCTAGATTAACCCCGTACCCAAGGAGCGAAACGACGCGTGGTGCGGGGCTGCTCAACCGAGGCGAGGTAGGAATTGAGATCGAGATGGAGGATGGTCCGTTGCATAGTATGTTGAGGATCCAAACCGCTCTCTGTTTCTGTCACCCTGAGCGAAGCGAAGGGTCTCCGATAGACTGCAGCTGAATTGGAGATTCCTCGCCTTCGGCTCGGAATGACAGAGAGCAGTTTGGCTTTGACATTTTGACCTGATACGGTATAGATTGACCGCATCGCAACGGAGGGATTGCCTGCCCGCCATCTCCGCGGCCAAGCCGAGGCAGGCGGGCCGCACCTTCCAAATTCGTGCACTGACACGCTGTTCCTGAAGTTCACACAGAAAGTGAGGTGATGAGCTTGAACGTCGAACTGGCGGTACTGGTAATCTCCTGGACGTTCATCGTTCTGGTACTCTGCACGATCCTGCTTAATCTGTACCTGTACCTGGATTGGCGCCGCTGGGCTGACCGAAGTTTCGGACTCGGCGCGCCAGGCTTTCTCGTCGGCGCTATGCTCTACGACCACTTCATTCCGTGGACGACGCCCATCCAGCTGGTAGCCTTCGCGGGCTTCGTCCTTTCCGCCCTGCTGTTCTTCGGCGGAGCGTTTCGACCCGCCCATTCACCCCCACGACGCTGACGCCCTTTGAACAGGGAACGATATCTGTTGTCTTGCCACCCCGAAAGTGAGGTGATGGTAAATGGAGATGCTCTTCGGTGCCTTGACCATCAGCGGCGTCACCTTCATCTTCATTCAGTGCTGGAGATTCACCAGGCTCTGTGCGAATCCCAACCGGCTCTTCTTCAGCGCCGCCGCCATGTTCATCTCCGTACCCGCTACCCTCGGCGGGATACTGCTGCAGTGGCCAAGGGACACGATGCTAGTCATTAGTACGCTCGCCGTCAGCTCAGTTGGATTCTGGGGTTGGTGCTCAGCCAGACTCCGAAGAAAGGGCTCGGACGATCCGATCAGTTGACCCAGCCCATCAGTACGATCTTTGGACAGGGAACGAGATCTGTCAAAACCGATTAACGCCCGGTGCGATAGAACCCTCGTCTCCCTGTCCTTTTGCTAATGACCCGTCGCGCCGAACGAGCGAGAATCAGGGTGGCCCCGCTTAGCGGGGACGGGCCCCTAGGCGAGCGCGGAGGCGCGACACCGTATACGGAAAGGGAGGTATCGGAAGGGAAAACCGCTAGGGTTTTCCCTCCGAGTATCACATCCGTATCTCCTTCTCCAGCCACGGAATGCGCTCGTGCTTCCTGCGCCAGAACACGTCTTCCCAGATGTAATGAACGGCCAACATTGCGTATTTCCCGTAACGGCGCTGAATGTCGCGTTGAATCCTGGCTGCGGCGACGAGCGGCCGGCCGTAAAACAACCGCGAGTAAATCTTCTGCTGCCACGGCGCAATGTGGTCGAACGTCCCGTCGTGATGAAACGCCTCAAACAGCAGAATGCGGACGGTTTCCGGTCCGACGCCGTACAACCGCATGAGCGCTTGCTTCGCTTCTTCTGCTGAGGCATGCCGCAATGCCATTTCATCAACCATGCCCCGGGCAAAATCGCTCGACAATCGTTTCAGGAACTTCGCGCGGTAACCGATCTTCAGGCGACGGAGGTCGTCTTCTGATACGCGACTCAACCGCTTCGGTAACCAGATCGCGTGCAACGTCTTGCTCCCGAACACAACCTTGGTGCCAAACTTTTTCAGCAATGCATCCAGCATCTGCGCACTCCGCCGCACCGTTGCATTCTGGAGTACAAGACCAATCACTAACAATTCGTAGAGGTTGTACTGCCCGGCATTCCGCATGCCCATCCACTCTTTGAACACCGGGAAGAACCGATGGTCCTTCCTTGCCAGGGCGTTAAATCCACGTAAATCTTTATCCAATTCAAAACGATATACTATTTCGTTCCGAACCGCGTCCAGTTCACTCCCAGCAAATGGTTTTCGGGAAAACACAGAAGCCCGTATACTCGGTTTTCGCGATGTTCCCTTGCTTTCAAAGACCAATCCGTACAGCCGCTTTCCCATGCGCAGCGTCTGCCAGTACTTTCCCGGAACCCAATCTTCAAGCTTCAGCGCATTGGGAAAATGCGACGGCTTATGGAATGTTCCATCAAAATGAAATGGCGGTTTTGGGTACAAGGTGAACGATGCGTGATGAGATAATTTCATAACAGGCCAAGATCAAGTAGCGCCGATGAATCGGCACGCTACAATGCGCTTACTTCTTCCAACATCCACTGCAAGCTCTCCGGATCATACATCAGAATAAAGTTGTTCCCAGCATCCGACACTGCAAAGCACCACACGTGCCGCGATCCAAGCCGGCGCTTGTACACAAGGTTCACGCGCTGCACGTCATACCGCCTGCCAGCCCGCAGAAACGCCACTGGCCGGACTTGTTGCATCTTAAAGTCCACAAACACCCGGATTGGTTCGTTGACTTTCTGGATGTCCATAATACTTTCTGACTACCGCCGCGCCGTCATTCCGAGCGCAGCGAGGAATCTCCAAACAGACCATAGTCTTTTGGAGACTCTTCGCTTCGCTCAGGGTGACAGCAACGGCGCGGCGTCACCGAATAAAACCCGAAGTTATCCACAGGGTACCAGTCGCTTTGCTCCGGTACCCTGCTTCGCATCTAGTTCTATGTGGAAAAACCGAAGGACGGACTTTTCCTGTTGAATCATTAAAAGGGCGAGAGGATAAAAATTTTCTCTAATTTTGGGCCTAAAACCCCTCCCCGTCGTCCCGCTACGCGGGACTTCCTCCGCTCCCCTTGCATAGGGGAGCTGTATCTTGACTTCGGTTTTTCTTCGGTATATCATAACAGTACCGCGATCACGGCCTGGGGTCAACCCCCGACTAGATCGGGGGCAAGATACACCTCCCCTCCCCGCGTACGCGGGGACTAAGGGGAGGGGAGCAAAGTGACAAGCGCAACGCAGTCACGAAGCGGAGAGGGGTATACTGCCCCCTCTCACAAGGGGGACGGAAGGGGGGTACACCCTCCTGAATCGGATCGGCCGGACGACGTAAGGTCCCGAAACCACGATTTCCCTCCCCTGCTCCCTAAATACGCAATACCACATACCAACTACCAAATACTAACCCCTAACCCCTCGCCTCTTCATGAACTACCGCGGCGTCATCATCAAAGAAAGCTTGGAAAACAAAGAAGTATTGAAATCGGTCAATATCCTGGAAACGAAGGTCAAACCCGTAACCGAACGTGAAAAGACGCCATGGCTCAAGCAGTGGACGCTCCATACCGTCGAGATTCCGCATGAACGGGCGAAAGAGGTGGCCACCGCGCTTAGTCATTCCCTTGACCAGCAACACCAATCGAGTTGGTACGCGGATTTCAAGAATGATAAAAGACATTTCATCATTTTCCGGAACAAGATTTTTCGCCTTGACCGATCAAAGCCCCATGAATACGCCGCCGTCACTGCCTACGGAGTCAAACGCGGTATTCCCGCTCACCAACTCGATTTCTCTTCTGAAATTGTAGTCCAACAAAATAAAAAGCCAACATAATCTCCTACGCAAGCTAAAAGCTAACGAACTCAATTCCCTCAACCCCCTAATCCCTAACTCCTAACAAGCTAACAGCTATAAGCTAAAAGCTACCTATATGGCTCCCATCCTCCCCCGCCAAAAACAAAAAATCCTTCAGTACTTGAAAGATTACATTGCCGAGCATAACTACGCCCCTACGCTCACGGAAATTGCTCGTGAATTCAAACTCTCATCTCTTGCGACGGTACACGAACACCTCGGCTTTCTCGAAGACCGCGGTTTTATCCGCCGGATTGCCGGTGAGGAACGCGGCATCAAGTTTTTAGAACCGAAGCGCGAGGAGCCCGACCGCGCATGGCAGCCGAGCATTACACTTCCCCTCGTCGGCGTCATCACTGCCGGCAAACCCATTGAAGCAATTGAGCGTCCTGATGAAACGATCAGCGTTCCACAGGAGATTGTGCGTAAAAAGAACGCCTACGTACTGAAAGTCCGAGGCGATTCCATGATCGAGTCGCTCATCGCTGATGGCGATTACATCGTGGTGGAGAAGACTGACTACGCTCGCGACGGCGACATGGTCGTGGCTATGCTCGACGACGGCACAGCCACCCTCAAAAAACTGTTCCGTAAGAAGAACTTTATCCGGTTGCAACCGGCCAACAAAGCATATAAGCCGATTGACGTGCCGAATGTCGTGATTCAAGGCCGCGTGCTTGGCGTGCTGCGATCGTATCATCCGGCATAAGATGAAAAGCTTCCGCGCCGTTTTATACCTTGGCTTCTACCTTCGGTAATTCTTCGGTGTATACCGATGCCGTTCTACAAAACCATCATCGCGATCCAAGCCCCGCCGGGAATCGATCTCCAGCGCGCCCTTCCCTTTCTCGAGCGTTCGGGTGTGGTTGAGCTGCCGACTTCATCCGTCGCGTACCTCGATGCCGGTCCGGAATTTCATGAGAAACGTCTGAAGCGAAAGCTGCTGTTCCTCCGCGCCACGCTGCAGGCGCTGCTCAACACGGCGATTCGCCTCGGCGCGAGTGCCAGCAAGAGCGTCAGCATCATTGCCGCGCGGCAAAGTGCTCCGGGTGGAATAACCATGGTCCGACCAGGCACGGAGAAACGCTTCCTCGAAGGGATGGTCATCGATCTGCTCCCCGGCATCGGCCGTCGCACGGCCACGTACCTTCGTCATCGCGGCGTCACGACCATCGGCAAATTCAGCCAGCTTCCTCAAACCGCGGCTGTTCAGCTCTTCGGTATCTCTGGCATCGTGCTGCGCGAATTCAGTCAGGGTGCCGATCCCCGGGAGGTCTTACCGCAACGACCACGACGCCCTCATCTCAAGGGTCGGCGGTCACTCCTCACGTTATTTGCAAGAGAGAACCCTCCTCGGTCGCTCCGACCAGCGCCGTTGTTCGGCCTCCGCTAGACCAGGCCGGTGACGACGTCCCGCGGACGCAGTTTGTCGACAATCACAATTTTTGGATTTTCCAAAATCG
The DNA here is from genome assembly GCA_005239865.1 of Candidatus Microgenomatus auricola. Taxonomy (GTDB): domain Bacteria; phylum Patescibacteriota; class Patescibacteriia; order SBBC01; family SBBC01; genus Microgenomatus_A; species Microgenomatus_A auricola_A. The sequence continues at coordinate 56,441 of SBBC01000020.1, read as the reverse complement.
TGTAGAGAAAGCGGTCAGTCAGGTCGTTCCGATACTTAAACTCGGATGGTGTCATGACGGTGTAGTTCAACTGCCGGTCAAAATCCGATTGAAAACGTTGGAGAATCCGCTTGAGCTTGAGACGGTTGACGCTGCCGACGATAAGCATATCGGTCATCGTGAAATCGAGCCCGACGAAGAAACCGGTTAATGCCAGATATTTAATCCGCCCTACCCGCTGGAGGTCGCGGAGCGTGCGTTTTTGCTGCCACACCTGCGCCTTGAACAGGAGCGCCTTCATTTCCGGGTGGAGTGGATGCTCGATGTTGACGCGGTAAAATTTCTTCTTCCCCTCTTCCGTTTCCTTCACCAGTTCGAGTGCCAAGAGGTTTTTCAGTTCCCGCCGGATGGAATTGAGGTGCTCAGCGGTCTTCCGCACCATTTGCCGAATGAAGTAGGCCTGCTCCGGGTTGAGAAAAAAAAGCTTCAGCAGCTTGACCCTCGTCCGTGAACTCAAAAGTTGTTCAAGCATGGGAGTTCATTGCGTGCTTTTTCCACACTCAAGTATACCCTGCGAAACAACGTTCGTCCAACGCGTCATTCGACATTTTCTTTTGGGGAATTGTTCGCAGTTGTCCGACGGGGTATACTGAAAGAGCCGAATGATGGAAGGGTTGTATGCCCACACTGAAACTTGAAGTCGAATCACTCCTGCTCGCGGACCCCCAGCAGACGCGGAGTACGGTTCACGTTGGAGTGGCCCACCCGACGCCGCTTGAAGAAGCTGCGCTCGGGAAGCTCTTTCTGGTGGTGGAAATCGATTCACCCGATCGTCTCAACCATGAGATCATCGGCGCCCTTCAGGAAGAACTGAAAACCGCCTACTACCACTCGACGGAGTTCTCGGTCGAGGCCGCCTTCGAATCGGCGCTTCAGCGCGCCAACAACCGCCTTCACCGCTTCATCACTGACGGTGCAACGGCGTGGCTCGACGGTTTCAACGCAATGGTGGTAGTCGTAAAAAATGACACCGTCAGCTTTGGTCACGTCGGTCGGATCCACGCCTTCCTCTTCCGTGGCAACCGGATTACCGATGTCACTGGGAAAAGCGTCTCCCCGGAACCAAAGCGCAATCCGCTGAAGATTTTCTCCAGCATCTTAACTGGTCACCTTGAAGCGAACGATCGGCTGCTCTTCTGTACCTCCTCGCTCCTCGACTATTTCTCACAGGAAAAGTTGAAACGCCTGGTCATTGAAGACCTCCCGGCGGCAGCCGTCGCAAAGCTCGAGCACTCCCTCCTAATCCACCCCCCGGCCGTGGCGTTCGGGGCGCTGCTCTTCGCCTTTCTCTCGGCCGATCAGCGTCTCGAACCACAGCCGACCCCGCTGCCGATGACGAGTAGCACCGCCAGCGCCCCACAACGTTCAATGGACGAACTCATCGCCAAGGAACGGACGACCGAGCAACTCCTCTCGCCCTCGATCATGCCGACAATCAAGGCGCTGACGAAAACCTCTTCAGCCAGCCTCTCAAGTTTCATTCGGACGAGAATTTTGCGTCTCCCGCCACGGCGGCGGCCGCCGCCCACCCTGTACGATTCGACCCGCTTCGGAACTGTGGCCGCTCCGCGGAGGGCTGCGCCGACGCTCCAACGAATCGGCATCCGCGTCCTCCTGGCAATCCTGGCGGCCGTTCGCGGACTCGGGCGAATGGGTCAGCGCCGCCGGAGGATCACGGATTCCGTCCAGGGGATGCCGCAGCAGGCGCTGGGAAGGACGCGCCGTTTCATCCGCTGGTTCCGCCTTCTCCCGCCGATGCAAAAAGGCATTCTTCTGGCAGCGGTGGTCGCGCTCTTCCTCTTGAGTCAAAGCGTTGTCTCCCTGAGCAAAAATCGACAACAGCAACTTCGCGGACAGGAAGCGAAAGACGCGATCCTGACCATTGAAGACAACATCAGCCAGGCACGCGCTGCCCTGACCTATGAGGATTACTCCAGCGCGCGGCAGCTCCTCAACGATTCCACTGCGCTTCTGGAAAAACTCCCAAAACGGAAGCGGTCGGAAAAAAACACGCGGACCGCCCTGGCCGCGAAGCTCGAGGAGGTCCGCACCCTGACGCGTCGCATCGTCACGCCTAATATCAGCACCGTCGCCGACCTCACCCACATGCTCGCGGGTACCACCCCGACGAGCATCGCCCTTGTCGGCTCAACCCTCGTCGCAACGACTGGCGCGGCGGGAACCCTGCTGCGAGTCGACCCGATCGATGGAGAGATAACAACGGTCACGGAGACAACCGCTGGAGTGCATTTTGCTGTTCCACTCGATACGCAGACTGTCATGCTCGGCACGTCAAATGACGAACTCTTCGAATATTCTCTGCGCGGAAATGCGGTACGGACTCTCGACGTCCCGTTGACCAACGTTGATCGAGACCTCACCGCCGCCGCGGTTTTTCAATCCCGCCTCTACCTCCTCGACCCGAAGAATAACTCGATCCTGCGCGCGAATCGAGCCGGAACATCATTCGGTCCGACCGTCCAGTGGTTGAAGAGTTCGGACGTGAGCGTTCGTGACGGGACCGGTATCGCCGTCGACGGCAGCATCTACGTGGCTACCAGTTCGGGTACAATCCTGAAACTGTCCGCCGGGCTACGCGACGATGTCGCCTTCGAGAGCGTCGATCCGGTATTGAGGTCGCCGACCGATATCTGGACGAATGAACTCTCGGCGTCGCTTTACGTGCTTGAACCGAGCGAGCGCCGCCTCCTCGTCTTCCGAAAATCGTCCCGGAGCCTTCAAGCGCAGTACGTCGCCGACGAATTTCGCGACGCCCTGGCCCTGACGGTCAATGAACGGACGTCAACGATTTACCTTCTCACGCGGAACAGCATACTCAAATTCGAGAAATCGTGAAGCGCTCCCCGGACTGACCTTCGAGGGAGGAGACCCCTTTCGGCTTTCAGGAGACAAGACCCACACGCTTCCGTCCCCGCGTACGCAAAGACGGGCGGGATTGGTACACGAATAAAGCCACTCACAGATCGCCAACGCCGGCGACGCATGGTTGATGAAAGTTACTTCAGCGCAACTTGGGCGCCGGCGGCTTCGAGCTTTTTCTTCAAGTCTTCCGCTTCGTCCTTCGTCGCGCCTTCCTTAACGACTTTCGGCGCGGCGTCAACCAGGTCCTTCGCTTCCTTCAAGCCCTTGCCGGTTACTTCGCGGACGACCTTAATGACCGCGATCTTGTTACCGCCGGCGCTCGTCAGTTCAACGTTGAAAGCGGTCTTTTCTTCGGCTGGCGCGGCCTCACTACCGGCCACCGGAGCGGTTGCGACCATAGCCGGTGCGGCCGCTGACACGCCGAACTTATCCTCGAGCACCTTCACGAGCTCAGCCAAATCGAGAACGGAGAGCTTCTCGATCTGATCGACCATTGCCTTGAATTTCTCCGGCACCTCCACCGATTTCTTTTCTTCATCTGCCATAGATACTCCCTTGAATTGCCTTAGACAATAAAAATTATAAGCCTGTTACTACTCGCTGTTGACGATAGCCATCAATAGTTCTGACCAGTCCGCGTACGTTGCCGACCAGCACCGACACAAAGCCCGACAGCGGCGCGGCGATGGTCCCGACGAGTTGGCCGCGCAGTTCATCGCGCGACGGCAGCCGCGACAGCGCTTGTACCCGCTCCGCCGTCATGAACGTACCACCCATGATCCCGCCAAGGAATTTCAAAGACTCGTGCGTTTTGGCAAACTGCGCTAGAAGTTGCGCTGGTGCGACTTCATCGGCGTAGCCGAAAGTCACGCTGAAGCTTTCAGTTACTGCTCCGAGGTCAATCTTCTCCAATCCGGCGCTTGCCAAGGCCCGACGGATAATCGTTTTCTTTGCAACTCGATGATCAATGCCAGCCGCGCGAAGTGTTGATCGCAAGGTGTTGACGTCCTTCACCTTCAAACCGGCGGTCGACGAAAACACGGCCACGCTCATCCGCTGAAATTTTTTCGCCAATCCGGCGGCTTCAGTCTCCTTCTTGTGTCGCGTCTTCGCCATTGCCGTTACCTTGATACAAAATACGGGTCCGCCAAGACCCCAAGAACTCATCCTCCGTTTTCCTGCGTCGGCGCCGTTTCTGGCATTATCTCCGAACCATTCCTTGCTGCGCTCGCCGGGTTCAGGGCAGGCCCTGTACCTGAGCGTTATCGAATAGTACTGGGGACCGACGGTCTTGGGATCTCAAACGGAGTCAAAAAAAGTATATCGTACGGGGAAAGTCGTGTCAACCCAAGACGGTGCCGCGAAAGGCTTTTCCTAAAGCCCAGCGGCGAAGGTTGCCGACGTTGCCTGAAAGCACCACCACCCGGAGTCGGAGTCGCTCGGCGCGTCTGGCCGCAGCCGGATCGAAGGGCACATGCATGCCTGGCCGGACAACCGCGGCAAAAAGCCGACGGTACTCCGACCACGACAGCGTATCAAACAGTCGAGGGTGGCCAACTTTTCGGGGATCAGCCGTGTACACGCCGTCAACGTCGGTCATGTTCACGATCACTGGTGCGCGGAGCAGTCTGGCCAAACGGACGCTCGCCAGGTCGCTCGTCGCGCCGATGCGGTAGGGTGCAGCAACGAACAGTCGGGTGGCCGGAATCTCCGACCGGCGCCGTCCTAAGAACAATGGTATCCGAACGCCGAGAGTGGTACGCACCAGTTCGGCGTTAAGTTGACAGGCCCGCACGCCGAGCCGGTGAAGAGCATTGACCTCGGTCACACCCAGTCTTCGTGCCTGGGCGACGTAGGATCGCGCCACCGACCCCCCACCGCACACGACGACGACGCGTTGGCGTCGGGACAATAAACGCGCGAGCGACCGAAACGCTCGCAAGAAATCAACGTCAATCTGGTCCGGAACCACCACAGACCCGCCGAGCGAGATGACCAGCGGCGGTTGACTCATGGGAGATACTTCCGCTTGTTCTCGAGATGCTCCTCAAACGTCTTGGCGTAGTGGACATTGCCAGCTGCATCAGTCAGAAAATACAGGTCAGTGTTTGCTTCCGGACGAATGACGGCCGTGATACTCGCGAGCCCCGGATTGCCAATCGGTCCAGGCGGCAAACCGCGGTATTTGTAGGTGTTGTACGGCGAATCAACCTCGGTGTCCGCCAACGTCGGCTGGAGCAGATTCTTTCCGGTGACGTAGTTGACTGTGGCGTCCGACTGCAGCGGGATGCCGGCGTCCAAGCGACGCCAGAAGATGTCCGCTACCTTTCGACGATCGATATCACTCACCACCTCTCGCTCAATGATCGAGGCCAACGTCACGGCGTCAAAAAGCGTTCGCCCTTGCTGCGTGACGACGATACGGAGATCCGGCGTTAATTTCTTACCGAAGTTCGCTAGCATCTTGCGGATGACGTCAACCGCTCGCGCCTCCGGAAAGAAACGATAGGTATCTGGGAAAAGATACCCTTCGAGGGTCGCTTGAGATGAACGGCCGGCCAGGAAGTCAAAACTCTCATCGGGCAGAATCGTCCGCGAGTCGTGACTGCTGGCCGCGACCACAAAATCAGCCATCCTGCCCAAACCCTGCTTTTCCAATTCTTCGCCGATCTGGCGCGAGGTCCATCCCTCCCGAACCGTGATGACGACTTCCTTCACGCCAGCCCCTTGAGCGATCGAGCGGGCGATCTCGCTCGCGCTCATCGAGCGTGAGAGTTCAAATGTTCCGGCTTGAAGCTGCTGGCTGAAACCGGCCAGCCCAACAGCCAATTCGAAGGCCAGACGACTCCGAAGAAGGCCGGCGGCTTCGAGTTGCTGCGAGATCTGCCGGACACCGCTGCCAGCAAGGACAGTCACGGTCACGCGTTGCTCGGCGCCCCCATTCACCGGCCGCAATTCGGCAAAAAACCAGACGGCGCCAGCCACCACCGCGGCAATGGACAGGACCAACGCGGCGGTGGCGAGCAGGTGTTGACGGCGCTTCGACATATCAGAGATAACGGTGAAGATTGTGTTTTTCTAGTTCGGTCACGAGCTTTTTGACATCGTGCGCACGGTCCCGCGGACAGACGAGAATCGCGTCGTCCGTCTCGATGATGATCATGTTCTTGACGCCCGCCGTCGCGATGAGTTTACCGGTGTGACTATAAATGATGTTTCCCTGGGAATCGTGCGTCACATGCAAACCACGGACAACGTTCGCTCGATCGTGCGGCGCCAGCATCTCGTAGACCGCCCCCCAATTACCGATATCCGACCACGTCAGATCAGCCGGAATGACGAGCATCGACGGATCTTTCTCCATGATGCCATAGTCAATCGAAATTTTCTGCATCTTCGGATACAGACGTTTAATGGCCGCGCGTTCGCGAGAGGTCCCGATCGCATCTTTGATCTTCATCAAGAGCTTATAGGTCGGCGGTAACCACTGTCGGAACTTATCGAGCATCGCGTCAACGCGGAAAACAAACATGGCTGGGTTCCAGAGGTACTGCCAACTCGCGATGTAGCGCTCGGCTGTTCTGGCATCCGGTTTTTCCACGAATCGGTCGACCAGAAAGAGTTCGTACTTCTTGATCGTGTCAACTTGTCGCTTCATCTTGATGTATCCGAGCCCGGTATCGGGAAATCTCGGTTTAATGCCGACCAGCACGGTCTGGTTTGGATATCGCAAAACCGCCTCGCCAGCGGCGCGCACGACCCGGATGTACTCATCAGTTTCTTTGAGGTACGCATCCGCATTAGCGGTAAACATGATGGCTTGAGGATCCTGCCGATGGAGGTAGGTCGCGACCAGACCGATCGCGGGTGCCGTGTCACGGCGTTCGGTTTCGAGGACGAAGTTGTTCCGTCGCAGCGCCGGCAACTGCGACCGTAAGCGCGGGAACAGTTCGACGCTCGTCGAGACGATGATGTCGCGATTCGTCCACCCATGGCGGAGACGACGATACGTCTTCTGCAACAACGTCTGGTGGTCGCCAAACGGCTGTCCTTGCTTCGGCGTAAACTTCCGCGAGAGCGGCCACAAGCGGGTGCCGCTGCCACCAGCCATGATGACGGCTTTCATCCCGTTAGAAAGTTAGAATCTTCAACATCTCAAGACCTCTACGGTAGTAATGCCAGCTTTCGAAGGACGTTCTAACGGGATTCACGTCTTGCATCCTACCACACTCACTCGGTAACCAGTGGTACGAATTGAAAACCAGGAAACCGGCGTTCGCGGTACTGGCCGCGTCGAAGTTTTTCGACGAGCACGACGTCCTGGACGTATTCGCCGACCGGAATGACGAGTTTCCCGCCGACCGCGAGCTGATCAATCAGGGCAGGCGGAATTTCTTTGGCCGCGGCGGCGACCTCAATCCGATCGAACGGCGCCTGTTCGGAAAGTCCCCTGCTCCCGTCGCTCGTCAGAACCTCGACGTTCGTGTACCCGGCGCGTCTGACGTTGTCGCTGCAGAACTTCTTCAATTGCGGAATACGTTCAACCGCGTAGACTTTCCCCTCCGGTCCAACGACGTCCGCCAAGAGCGCCGCCGTCCACCCCGAGCCGGCACCGACATCAAGCACTCGATTCCCCGGTTCCGGCTGCAGGAGTTCCAACATGAACGCCACTGTCAGCGGCTGGGAAATCGTCTGCCCGTAACCGATCGGTAGCGGTTCGTTAACACTCGCCTCGCCGAGGTACTCTGGCGTCACAAATCCCTCCCGGTTGACCTTCTCAAACGCCTGGATGATGCGGGGCGTCCGCAAAATGCCTTCGGCTTTCAGGCGTTTAATCAGTTCCTTCATGTTCTTTACAGTATAGCAGAACACTCCAGAAATGATGGACTTCAATCTTCAAAATCCCTGTTTACCGAAAAAAGTGCACAGGGCTGTGGATAAGTCCATTCCATCCCTCTTCAATAACGATTTTTAGCGCTATCCTCGTGCTTCCAACATTTTCCTTGCCCGGCAGGGTAAAACCTTGTACACTTTGGCTGCGTCATTGTAGTAGTGTAGTCCTTGACAAAAGTCACCGTTCTCAATAAAGTTCTTTCGAAACTCATCTTCAAAAAACCCAAAAAAAGACCGTCCAAAACTGTCGCTCGTTAATACCAAGAGGGAGGTCGCCCCTTTTCACTCGCTCTATGGAGTGTCGTTCGTTCCCTTACGTCAAACCGTTCGTTCGCCACATCTTGAGAGAGGGGTCAAGCAGAAAGCCAACAAAACACTATAAGGGTCCTTCACGAGCTCAAAATTGCTCGTGGGCAATAACTTTATGTGGTTTTGCTGGCTTTTTCATTACTCTCCTAACATAAGATCGTTCCTGACCCAGCAGGAACCGAAAAGTCATTTTAAGGAGCACCCATGCAACAATTTATCCGTTTCATCGTCCAACGTTCAACGCGACAGGTCGTCTGGAAAACCCTGAATGGGGTGGTGGGGATTGTGACCGTGCTGAACCTCAGTTTTGCCGGTACATTCCTGGCTGGTCCGACTGCGGCCCAGGCCCAGATTCCAACCGGCACGTTAACCGTCCACAAGCTGGCTGACGCTAATGGCGACGGGACCTTTGAAAGCGTTGATCCCGCTTCCTTCAAGTGGTTTCTCATGAGTGATCCCGGGGCGCACTACGACATGGGCGCCAGTCGCATCATCCCGGTCGGCGGAGTGATTGTTTCTGAAACCGGTCCGGCGGGCTATCAGTTCACTGGGTGGAGCTTCGGCGGTCCGGATCAGGCGACCTGTGCTTTTCCGGTAATTCCGCTGCCGGAGCCGTTCGTCGTGGTACCCGTAACCATGGATCAAGAAACGGTCATCACACTCTGCAATGTCCACGATACGGGATTGATTACTGTCAACAAGAACTTCGACGACAATGGCGACGGCGTGGTTGACCGGACCAACCCCCAGGGCTGGACCTGGGACATCGCTGGTGGCAGCCAGGACAACGTCGGCGGGCAAACGGTCATGGTGCCGACAGGATCAGTCACTGTTCAGGAAGATCCGATCACCGGTTACTCCGCGACCTGGGTCTGCAGCGACGAGTCGAGCTCATCCGGTACGAGTCACACTGTCACCGTCGCCCAGGAACCGACTGTCTCCTGCACCGTTACCAACACCCGCGACACCGGTACCCTGACGGTCAACAAGAACTTCGACGACAATGGCGACGGCGTGATTGACCGGACCAACCCCCAGGGCTGGACCTGGGACATCGCTGGTGGCAGCCAGGACAACGTCGGCGGTTCAACCCTGAAGCTTTTCACCGATGCCTACAGAGTCACCGAAGAAGCAATCGCAAACTACAGCTCGAGTTGGTCGTGCTCCGACCAGTCGTCTGGGACCGGCACCGGCCTATCAGCCCAAGTCACCAAGTCGGACGGTGAAATCCCAGGATTGACGTGCACCTTCACAAACGCCCGCGATACGGGCACCCTCGTCGTCAACAAACAGTACGATGATAACAGCGACGGCGTGGTTGATCGGACCAACCCCCAGGGCTGGACCTGGGACGTCGCTGGTGGCAGCCAGGACAACGCCGGCGGCGCCGGTCTCGGACTCGTCACCGGCACGTACACGATCAGCGAAAACGCCGAAGCCAACTATATCACGACGTGGAGCTGCTCGGACCAAACCAACGGCAGCGGAACGACATTAAATGCCAGCGTCGCCAAAGGGCAAACCCTGACCTGCAGCTTCGCGAACACCAAAAAACTGACGACCATTGCGATGGACAAACAGGGAGTGGCAACCGTCAGCGCTGGTAACAATCTCACGTACACCCTGGCCTGGTCGGTCAACGGCAATACAGCGGCCACCACCGCGGTCGTGACGGATGCGCTTCCGGCCAACACCACCTTTGTTTCGGCGGGCTGCGGCACAACCACCGGCACGTGCACGATTGACTCGTCGACCGGCACGATTGCCTGGAACCTCGGGACCCGCAACCCCGGCGAGTCCGGCAACGTCACCCTGACGGTCAAGTCCAATTCACCGCTCACCAACGGCACGGTCATCACGAACACCGGCGTGTTAGATACTGACCAGACGAATCCGGTCAGCGATTCGGTCAGCACGACGGTCCAGTCGGCCCCGACCCTTGGACTCACCAAGCAAGCCGACCCAACCACCGTCAATCCACTGACGAACGTCACCTACACGATCAGCTGGTCGGTCGGCGGCAATGCCAACGCCACCAACGTCGTCATCACTGATCCGGTGCCGACGAACGTCACGTTCGTCTCGGCGGCTGACGGGGGCGCGTACGACGCGGCAACGAAGACGATAACCTGGAACCTCGGCACGAAAGCGCCGGGCAGCAACGGTCAGGTGACGTGGGTCGGTCAGATCGCGACCGACGCGTCCGCCGGTCAAATCGTCAACACGGCCGCCATCGATTCAACCGAAACCGATCCGCCCGTCACCGCCGCAGCCACGGTGACGGTCGTCATTCCGCAGGTTCTCGGCGCGGCCACCCAGCCCGACCTGTCGATCACAAAATCAGTCAACCAGAGCACCGCTAAGCCCGGCGACGTGGTGACCTACACCTTGACCGTCAAGAGCACGGGGACCGAAGACGCCCACACCGTCGTCGTCGCTGATACGCTGCCGAAAGACCTGTCCTTCGTCGACTTCGCGAGCCGCACCGCTACCTGGAATCTTGGCACGATCAACGTCGGCGACAGTCGCACGATCACAGTTGATGTCCGCGTCGAATCAGACGCGAAGCCAGGCGATCACCTCAATGTCGCGACTGCCGTGGCCGACGGGGTGGAGCAAAAAAAGGCGACCGCTACGCTGACGGTCAAAACGCCACGGGTCCTCGGGCTGGCCACGACCGGGGTTGGGATGCTCGATTACATGATCGCGCTGGCCGGCGCGGGTCTGCTCGGACTTGGCCTTATTGGGCTCCGCCGACGGTCCCCACCAATTCAGCTCATGCTTCCCTGGTAAACCTATTCGCTCGAACCCAGGTAGAGGGAGGGGGGAAAGACGAAAATCCTCCCTCCTTCGAGCAGGACTTGACAAGAACTAGGCACCTATTCTATCCTCACCTGTTCAACAAATTATCGCTAATCATGGCAATTCAGAGGGCATCCGGTACGGCGCTCACATCGCACACCCCGTCATTGATAGGGTGCGACGCTCGTTGCTCTTCTTTTACCTTAAGGAATGTGAGGAAAATAGTATGACCATCAATTTTATCCAGCGGAAGTCCTTCAAGCAGAAAGTGTGGAAAACCCTCAACATCATCGTCGGGGTGACCACGATTTTGAACGTTAGCTTGGTCGGATCCTTAATCCGCCCACTGCCAGCTCAAGCATTATCTGATACCGGCTACCTCAACCCATCGACCAACGCCAACCTCAATCCAACGGTCACCAACCCGGCTAATGCCAACACCCAAAATGATGCGGATGCCGTGTTCAACGATACGAGTAATCACCGTTACGGTGGTTTCAACATTTCAGTCCCGCCTGGCCAATCGGTTGTCGGGATTGAAGTCAAGGTTCGTGCGAAGCGAGCCAGCGGCAGCGGGACCAAAAACCTTAACGTCTACCTGACCGACAACAACGGCAGCTCCTGGGGGTCAAGCAAGAACGCCGACGGCTTCGGCGGCTCGTACAGCACTGTGACGCTCGGCGGTTCGTCCGATCTGTGGGGTCGAACGGCTTGGGACGCGTCAGAAATCTCGAATGCCAACTTTGCTGTTCGTATCCAGAATGACTTCAGCTCAGGCACGGTCGGTGTCGACCATGTGGCCGTCAAAGTGCACTACGGCGGTTACACCTTCGAGATTAACTCCCCAACTCCGCCAGCTGCCAGTCAGACCTACGTCTGGACCATCGACGGTTCCAAGCCAGCCAGCGGCAAAGAAATCAGTCACGTTGACATCGCTGGTTGTTGGAGTTTAAGCGACATCAATCAGGCCGCTTCCAGCAGCACTGACGGCACGCTGGTCTTTAATGCTGACGGCTCGGTCAAGATTGACAGCCTGCAAGACACCAGCCTGCCGACCACGCTCACCCTGACTTTCAACGAATCATCCCCGTCGACCGGGACAGCCACGGCCACCATCAAAGCCGGCAACTCGAAGCTACAGGAGCTTGTGGGCGACGGCCCAAACTGCAATCCGCAACCGGTTCCCAACCCTCCGCTCGGTCAATCGTGCGGTCTTGATATCAGCTTAGTCATTGACCGCTCCGGCAGCATGGACAGCATGAGCAATGAGGTCACGCCGATGCGGGATGCGCTCGTCGGCTTCGTCGATGCTTTCACCGGAACCCCGACAGACATCAGCGTCGTTGAGTTCTCCACGACCGCCTCGGTGATCCAACCGTTCACGTCGAATATCGCAGCGGCCAAGACCGCAATCAACAGTGAACTCAACAGCTTGGGGAGTGGCACGACCAACTGGGAAGATGCCTTATCCGAAAGCTTCGGCACCTTTGATCCCCGACCAGCCAAACCGAACCTGCTGGTCGTCGCCACCGACGGTAGCCCAAACACTTACAACACTTCTGGCGGTACGAACTTCAGTTGGACCGACGGTAATGCACTAGGACAAGCGACCGAACAGGCCAACCTGGTGAAGAACGCCGGTACACGCATCGTCGTTATCGGCATTGGCCAGGATGAAACTGACCCGGACTTCAATCCAGTAGATCCAACCTGGAACAATCCGAAACTGGCCGCCATTTCCGGACTGAACATCGCTCCACCGAACGCCGTCGCTGTCACAACTGACGTTATCAAGACGGACTTCGACCAACTAAGCTCTTCGATGTCACAACTAGCCAAAGCACTGTGCGGCGGCAAGATTATCGTTCAGAAACAGTTCGACACCAACAACGATGGCACAGCTGACCTCGACGGCTCAACGCCTGATCACCGGTTGGCCGGCTGGGAGTTCGACATCCACCACTCGCCGTCAGCGGACCCGCCGACCGCCCAAACCACGACCAACAGCGGCAGTTTGGAGTTCGAGGTGCTCAACGGCACCTACAGTTTGATCGAGCTCAACCAGAAGCCCAACACCAAACTGACCTCGATCGAATGCCTCAAGAGCGACCAGAGCGTCGGGACGGTTGACCTCGTGAACCGCACGGTCTCTAACCTCAACATAGGCACCGATGAAACTATCTCTTGCCGCTTCGTGAACTCGGTCACGAGCGGTGATCTCAAAATTATCAAGCACGTTATCAACGACAACCTCGGTACAGCCACGGCCTCCGACTTCACCATGCACGTCCAGCAGAACGGCAGCGACGTGGTGACGCCATTCGCTGGCTCGGAAAGTGGTACCACCTCGACCCTCCCCGCCGGAATCTATGAGGTGAGCGAGACTGGTCTGCCATCGGGCTATATCCAGACGAGCATCGTGTGTAATGGACAACCGACCAACGTCGTTGCGGTCGAAGCTGGTGCGACGAAGACCTGCACTATCACTAACGACGACATCGGTCCGGTCATTACCGTTGACAAAACCGGTCCGGCGACTGTGGTCGCTGGCGAGAACCTCGCCTATACCCTCGCCTGGACGGTTGGCCCAGCGCCGGTCACGAACGCGATAGTCACGGATACCGTACCGGCGAACACGGCGTTCGTTTCGGCCGGCTGTGGTACGACCGCTGGTGCTTGCACGATCAACTCGGCAACCAACACTATCTCCTGGAACCTCGGGTCGCGGAATCCTGGTGAGTCCGGGAACGTGACCGTAACGGTGAAAACAAATTCACCACTCCCGAACGGAACGATGATCACGAACACTGGCACCTTCGATACTGACCAAACCGATCCGGTCTCGGACACCGTCACGACAACCGTCGCCGCATTACCGGTTCTCGGTCTCCAGAAGAGCGCCAATCCCGCCACAGTCCCAGCTGACACAACCACGACCTGGACAATCAAGTGGACGGTCAGCGGAAATACTAACGCGACCGCTCTCACCATTGTCGACCCCATCCCGACCAATATGATCTTCCACTCGGCCGCAGACGGCGGCATCTACAATCCAACCACAAACAGTCTCTTCTGGAACCTCGGAACTCAAGCGCCGGGCGCCTCCGGTGAAGTCCACTTTGTGACGCGGGCTGTCAGGCCAATCACCAACAACACCATCGTCACGAACACCGCGACCATCGACTCGGCCGAAACTGACCCGCCCTTGAGCGCCTCGGCCAGCGTCACCGTAACGTCAGCGCCCGATCTGACAGTCGCGAAAGTCAGTGACGTCCAGACCTTCACGAATCCAGGCAAGGCCATCACCTACTCTGTCACTGTCACCAACAAGGCAACGGCCACTGACACGGCGAAGAACGTCGTCCTGACGGACAAGCTGCCAGCCGGCTTCACCTTCGCGGTTGATGGCGCAACGACCAAGTCGTTCGTCGTCGGCAACCTGACGCCCGGGCAGTCCGCCACCATCACCTACCTCGTCAACATCAGCGGTACGCAAGCCGCCGGCACCTTCGACAACCTGGCCAAAGCCAAGGGCGATAACACCAACGAAGTCAGTGCGGTGGCACCGGTCGAAGTCCGCGTCCCGGTCGTCCTCGGCATCGAAGCGCTCCCCGACCTGACGATTGCCAAAACCGTCAGCCCAACCACGGCCAAGCCCGGCGACATCGTCACCTACACGATCACCGTACGCAACACGGGCGACGCCGATGCGACCAACGTGGTGATCACTGATACCCTCCCGCCGGACCTCTCCTTCGTCCATGCCAAGGGCCGGACGATGACCTGGGAACTCGGAACTCTGGAACCTGGTCGCAGCCGCGTCATTGACGTCGATGTCCGCGTCGAGTCCGACGCCAAGAACGGCGACTACGTCAACGTTGCGACCGTCGCCGCCGATGAACTGCCGGCGAAGGAAACGCAGGCAAAACTGACTGTCCGCGTGCCAAAGGTGCGCGGTCTGGCGACCACCGGTCCGGGAACCATCGACTTCGTCATCGCCATGCTGGGGTTCGCGTTGGTGGCGCTCGGCTTGCTCGGTCTGCGTCGCCGGCCGTTGGCAGCGGACAAATCCGCAGTTGGCAACCCAGGGCAGATTTGGTAGTATCGAGACAAGCGTCCCCATGACCACCTTACTCACAAAACAAGCTCATAATCTAGGGAGGAAGCTATGAACACCCTTCTCCACAAGCGCCCGTTCCGCGTCTCGCTGACAGCCGGCGTGACGGTCGCCGCCCTGGCCCTGGCCCGTCTGGCCGGAGCGCAGGTCGTCGGTCCGAGCCCACAGGAACCGGTTCAGCTGACGAAGCCGGCCCTCGAGGTGACGAAGACCGCTGACCGCACCTCGGCCAAGCCCGGCGACGTCGTTACCTATACGGTCACGATCAAGAACACCGGTACGGCCGCGGCCACTGGCTTAAAGGTCAGCGACATCCTGCCGATCGGATTCACCGTCACGACCAATAACGCCAATACCTACGACTTCACCTTTTTGGGTCAACTCGACCCCGGACAAACGACGAGCACGTCGTACTCTGCGAAAGTCGTCAACGTGACGGCCAATGGTGAGTACGTCAACGTCGCCACGGTAGCCGCCAGCAATCACGATCCAGTCACGGTGCGTTCGACCGTCAACGTCAACATTCCGGTTGTGCAAGGTGTGACAACTGAAGAACGTGGCCAAGAAAGTTCGGGAACAGTCCTCGGTGCCGAAGACGAACTAGCTGCGACTGGTCCGGGCGCGCTCGATCTCCTGATTGCCCTGGCAGGTCTCGGTCTGGCCGGCGCCGGCCTCGTCGGACTTCGCCGCCGCGCCTCCTAAGCTCCGCTCTCGGACATCCTGAAGAACGGATGGGACGGAGCCGGAAGCGAATCACAAATAAGCGCACGACCGCCGCTTCGCCTTCGAAGCGGCGGCCTGGTGCACGAAGAACGAGGGCCGGGTCAGGGTGGTCAAGGTTCCGGAAACCTGCCTCAATCGCGGCGATTGTCGTCGGTCTCGTCATCCTTGCCATCCCCTTCTCGCCGTGGATCATCTACGAGACCTTCAAACCAGCACCGGTCTACCCGTACCAGACAAAGCTCGCCGGCACGAGCGTTCTGCCGGACATCCCTGATGTCAAGAAACCGGAACCGCCAAAGGGCAACCGCCTAGTCATTCCTAAGATCGGCGTCGACGTGGCAATCGTTGAAGGCAAAGACGAACGCGCGCTCTACCGCGGAATTTGGCACCTCCCCGACACCTCCACGCCGGATCGGGGCGGCAATACCGTCCTCACCGGTCACCGCTTCCAATACCTATCCGGACCAAAAACCCTCTATCTCCTTGACCGGATGCAGCCAGGCGAGATCATCATTGTCTACTGGCAAGGAAAAGAGTACGATTACCGAGTTACTAAGCGAAAAGTGGTGAATCCGGACGCGGTCGAAATCCTCGACAATACCAAAGCACCGCAACTTACGATCTTCACCTGCACACCCATCTTCTCCACGAAACAACGCTTAGTCCTCTTCGCCGAGCCACTTACCACCTAACGAGGTCACCCATGTCTACGCGCATCCTTGGAGGGATTGCTCTTCTGGCGATGCTCGTCGTTGGCACACCGCCTGCCTTCGCGGTCGGTCCGATTGTGAGTATCGCCATCAGTCCCTCGAGCGTAACCGCCGCCGCTGGTTCAACGCGGATCTTCACGGTCTCCGGCGTTGACGCCGCCGGTGAACCAGCCGATCTCACTACCAATAGCGTCTTCACAACGACCGATCCTCGAGGGACGACCAAGGCGAACGTCTTGACCGCCGGAAAAACTGGCAACTGGGTCATCACGGCGAACTACAATAATTTGACGTCGAGTGCCACGGTTACGGTCAGGCCAGGACCGGTGACTGACCTAACGGTCAACCCGAACTCCGATCCAGAACGACTGTACAACGGCGAAACACTGACGTTCAGCGCCGAGGCGTTTGATGCCTTTGACAATGTCGTCACCGACTTCACCGTCCGGTGGAGTGTCGAGGGGAAAATCGGTACGATCGCGTCAACTGGAAAAACAAGCGCCACCTTCACCGCCAGCGCCGCCGGCCGAGGCAAGGTCATCGCCCGAAGCGCTGACGAATCGTCATCGGTCGAGGTGCTCGTCGAACAAGCTCCCTTTGTCTCCAACGTCAACGCTCCCAGCTCGGCCGGGAACACCAATGCCTCGACCAGCTTAACGCCAACAACGAATACCAACGCCCCGACGCTCACAAACGAAAGCGCAGCGGCCGCGACACCACCCGAAACAACGGACACGACCAAGCCCTGCACGCCGTTGCAACGCGCCAGCTGGGTCTGGTTCTACATCGGCTACGTCGTGCTCCTCGTTTTGAGCGTCTACCCGATCAGGAAATCGAGGATCGCCTGGTGGTGGATTGGACCGCTCGTGCTCACGATTCTGGCGCTATGGTTTTACTTCCAGTACCGCTGCTACCCGGTCTACCCGGCGCTTCCCTACCTCATCATCATCGCCGGAATCGTCGCCGCCTCCTGGTACAATTGGCAGCGGACGGAACCAAACAAACTGTAAACGTCTTCTCGAGGACCAAGGACTGTCGCTGGAAGCGCCCTTGCGAGTACCTCTGAAAAACAGAGATTATCCACCCCGTCGTCCCCGTCCCCGATTTCATCGGGGATCGCAAGGAGCGGGGTGGTGTGGCAACCACGACAGTATGCTATAGTACGTCGCATGGAGGTACCGAAGATCATTGTCATCCCGCTGCTGGCCGGCTTGATAGCACAAGCCTCAAAAGTCCTTGTCGAGGCCGTCCGGAATAAGCGCATTGACCTCCGGGTGATCAATTCCTACGGCGGCATGCCTTCGTCCCACACCGCCCTGGTGACCTCGTTGACGACCATCGTTGCAATTGTCGAAGGGATTTACTCGGCTGCCTTCGCGATTGCCTTTGTTTTTTCCTTCATCACCGTCCGAGACGCGATCGGCTTCCGTATGTACCTCGGCGAACACGCGCACATCCTCAACACCATCATCCGCGAACTTCCGGCAAAGGAAAAACCGAAGTTTCCTCGCCATGTCATTGAACGCATCGGGCATACGTCAATCGAAGCCGTCATCGGCGGGCTGATTGGTGTGACCGCGACCCTCATCCTGTGGCTGATCCTGCCCTGACCCTCTGGCCTTAGCGCTGACAGCTCGGACAAAAGTGCGTGCCCCGGCCGGCCAGGACGGTTTTTTGGATGGTACCTCCGCAGCGCTTGCACCGCTCGCCGCTGCGGCCGTAGACCCGCAAAAAGCTCTCCATCGCGCCCTTCTCACCGCTCACCCGCCGGTAGGTATAGGCCGACGTACCGCGGTGCTTGAGCGACAAGTTCATGACATGGCGGAGCCCGTAATAGAGAGCCGACTGTTCGCGCTTCGTCATGGTCATGATCCGCCGAGTCGGTCTGACTTTGGCAAAGTGACAGGCTTCGTCCGCGTAGATATTGCCGACGCCGGCCAGCACGGTTTGATCTATGAGCGTCGGCTTGACGCGTTTCATCCGGTGACGTCGCAGCAAGCCCAGAAAATCATCAAGCCGAAAGCTGTCTTCCAGCGGCTCCGGACCATACCCTTGCGCAATCAACCAATCGTTCAAGTCAGCGGTCCGGAACAGTTTAACAAATCCGAATTGCCGCTGGTCGTTGAAGAACAGCGTTCCACGGTCAGTTCGGAAAATAACATGGCTGTACTTGTTCGGCAAGTCATCCAAACCGCCGGGGATTGGATGGCCGCCGACCCGCAGCTGCCCGCGGACAGGTTGCCAGATGAGTTGCCCTGACATTTTCAGATGGATGACGATCGTCCAGCCGTTGGCCAGGTCGATAAGCACGAGCTTGGCCCGTCGCCGGACATCAAGGATTTTAGCCCGTTTGATCGTGCTGACGAATTTCCGCTCCGGCAGTTTTACTATCTTTGGCAGGCCAATGCGAATGTCGACCAGGCGTCGTCCGGGCAGCACTTCTCGCAGCTCGCGGCGGATGGTTTCAACTTCCGGGAGCTCGGGCACGATTAAACCTCCAATGCGTTGGCACGGCAAATTTGCGCATAGTACTCGGCGCTCGGCCGAATCCGACGTTGCTGCGTCTTGAAGTCAACTTCAATCAACCCGAAGCGCTTGTTGAACCCTTCACGCCACTCAAAGTTATCAAGCAATGACCAGTAGAAATAGCCGCGAACGTTAATGCCGTTAAGGATGGCGCGATGAACTTGACGCAGATAGTCGTGAAGAAATTGCCGGCGCCACCGATCCTCCGAGTCGGCCAGTCCATTCTCGGTGATGTAGATCGGTTTGCCAAACTGGTTGACCAATTTCAGCGCCCGGTACATTGCCTCGGGAAATATCTCCCAGCCGAAGTCAGTCTTTGTGCCTGGTCCTTGCTCCTGGACCATCGGTCGAAAAAGCGATCCGAACGAGATCAGCGTCCGGACATAGTGGTTGACGCCAATCCAGTCGGCGGTCGAGTCAATCCAACTCAGCCAGCGGCGATTGTACCAGTCATCGGCCAGGCCCTTCATCCATCGGCTAAGGAGCGCGTCGGTTTTGGCTTGAAAGTACACGAAATTGATAGCTGGCCCAACCTGCGCGGCTTGACGAACATGCTTGATAGCACGGTAGGCGGCCCGGTGAGCAGCTGCCAAGTTTCGAAAGACGCGGTACGCTCGCAGCGGGCGCTTGACTTCCGGCGGCCACTCGCCCACCACGTAGCCCAGCAGCGCATAGACGTTAGATTCATTGACGGTCGTCCAGAAGCGGACGTCCGGTAGCGCCCGGGCAACGCGCTCGGCGTAGCGAGCAAACCGGGCTGGCGCCTCGGGCCACTCCCAGCCCCCTCGCTCGGCTAACCAACGGGGGTTGGTAAAATGCCACAACGTGACAAACGGTTCTAGGCCGCGCTGGCGCAGGGCCTGGACCACGTCACGGTAGTGCTGGAGCGCCGATTCGTCCCATTCCTCGGCGCGTGGCTCGATCCGACTCCATTCCAGCGACAGGCGGTGAGCGTTATGCTCCAGCGCTTTGGCCATCTCAAAATCTTCTTCGTAGCGGTTCCACTGATCGCAAGCGCGACCGGACACCGAACCGTCGCGGATCTTGCCGCGACGTTCCCACTCGGTCCAATCGTTGTCCTGACCGCCCTCGACCTGATGCGCCGACGTGGCGGCACCCCAGAGGAACCCCTCCGGGAACCGGAGAGCACCGCTCACGTTACCGATCCTCAAGATGGGTAATCGGACGCTCGCCGGCGAGGGTCCGAATCGTATTCTTGAATTTCAACTGCTGGATGAACAGGTCGTGTTCGGGCAAGATCTTGGCATCAATCATCAGCGGCGACTTGAAGTAGAAACCCAGCCACTCTTGAACGCCGCGCAGGCCGACCCGCCCTGCCAGGTCAAGAAACAGCACCAGGTCATGAACGATCGGCGCGGCCAGAATCGAGTCGCGGCAGAGGAAGTTGACTTTGATCTGCATCGGGTAACCCAGCCAGCCGATGACGTCAACGTTGTCCCAACTCTCCTTTTCATCCCCGCGCGGCGGGTAGTAGTTAATCCGGATTTTATGGTAGAGGTCGCGGTAGAGCTCGGGATAGACGTCGGGCTGCAGAATGGTGTCGAGCACCGAGCCCTTCGTCACCTCCTTCGAACGAAACGAACCGGGATCGTCGAGCACCTCGCCGTCACGATTGCCCAGAATGTTCGAAGAGAACCAGCCGCGCACCCCAAGCATCCGCGCTTTCAACCCCGGCGCAATGATGGTTTTTAGTAGTGTCTGTCCGGTCTTGAAGTCTTTGCCCACTATCGGCGTCTTGGTCTTGTCCGCCAGTTCGCGCAGAGCCGGAATCTCGCAGTTGAGGTGCGGCGCACCGTTGGCATATGGGATGCCGAGTTTTAGGGCCGCGTAAGCATACAACATACTCGGACTGATGTCGCGATCGTTGCGGTCGAGCCCCTCCTCGAATGCCGAGAGCGAGCGATGAACGGCGACTGGTTCATGGTAGACCTCGGTGCTGCCGCACCAGACCATGACCAGCCGGTCGCAGCGCTCACCTTCCCGGAAGCGATGGATGTCATTGATTAAGGCCTCGGCCAGTTCGCGCCGACCGCCGCGCTTGACGTGGGTACCGTCGAGCTTCTTGACGAAATCGCGATCGAATGCTCCGGGCATCGGCTGAATCCTTTCTAGTTCTGCCTGTAGCGGCTCAAGGTGTTCAGCGCGAAGCACGCCGGCTTTCTGGGCCGCCTCGAACGCGTTATCCGGAAAAATATCCCAACCCGCAAACGTCAGATCGTTGAGACTGGCCAGCGGCACGACCTCACGAATGGTTGGGTTACGACGTTCGGCTCGCTTACCGAGTCGGATGTGTCCAAGTTCCGCGACCGAACCAAACGGCTTCCCGCGGCCCTGCCGCACCGCCAGCACGCCGGTAATGTACGTCGTCGCGACTGCGCCGAGTCCGGGCAGGAGGACGCCGAGTTTGCCGCGCGCCGGCGCTATCCGCAATTGCTTAGCCATGAAATCTGTCCCCTTTCATGACAATTTCCTTCCATTCCCCTGATTGATCGTCCCAGCGGAAGGCCCTGACCGTGTGGATTTTCTCGGTCGCCGAGTACTCGTAGCGCACGCTGACCGATCCGCCGATTCGCTTCGAGCCGAGGGCCGACTTCCCAACCACCCGCGGCTTGCTCACACGCTCGAGCTTCATTTTTCCTTGCGGCGTCTCGAATTCGATATGCTCGATATCGCCGCTCACCTCATCCCCACGGACGATCTCATGATTCAGCACTTTGAAGGTGTCCTGAATTCTTCCGATCGTCTCTCGCCACTGCTCGTCATTCATGCGCCGTCATTAGTAATTCGTTCTTAATACTTCCCCTTTAGAAATACGTGGTGAGTTTTTCCGGATCAAGCATTCGATTCCGTGCCGTCGTTTCGCTGATCTCACCGGCCAGATAAAGCTGCCGCAGCGACATATCCATCGTTCGCATCCCTTCCTGCCCGCCCATCTGCATGGCTGATGGGATCTGGGCAATTTGATTCTCACGAATAAGATTGGCAATGGCTGGAGAGTTAATGAGGAGCTCCCGGACGGCCACCCGGCCGCCGCCCTCACGGGGAACGAGTTGTTGCGCAATGATCGCGCGCAGGACGCCGGCCAACTCCAGACGCGCTTCGTCCTGCTGGTGCGGCGGGAACATGTCGATGATCCGATCAACGGTTTGGGCGGCGTTCGGCGTGTGGAGCGTCGAAAAAACGAGGTGGCCGGTCTCCGCTGCCGTCAGGGTCGCCTGGAACGTCTCGAGGTCACGCATCTCTCCAACGAAGATGACATTCGGGTCCTGCCGGAGTACCCGTTTGAGGGCGGCGGAGAACGACTTGGTGTCGATGTCGACCTCTCGTTGCTCAATGATGCTCTGTTTCGGCGTGAAGACGAACTCCACCGGATCCTCAATGGTGATGATGTGGGCGCGGCGCTCGGTGTTGATGATGTCGATCACTGAGGCGATCGTCGTCGACTTCCCCGATCCCGAGGGGCCGGTGACGAGGACGAGACCGGCGTTGATGTGCGTGATTTCGTAAATGGTCTCATCGAAACCAAGTTCCTTGGGAGTCGGAATCTTGTGTGGAACGACGCGGATCGAAACGCCGACGTTCCGGAGTTCGTAGTGAAGATTGATGCGAAACCGGCTGACCCCGGGAAGGTCGTAGGCGGTGTCGAATTCCTGTTCATTCTCAAAGCGCTTGATTTGTTCTGGCGCGAGAATACTGTAAATCAACGCCTTGGTATCGTTCGGCGTCAACTTTGGGTACCCTTTGAGCGCTTCGAGTTCGCCGTCAATGCGCAGGGTCGGCGGCTCGCCTACGATCAGGTGGAGGTCGGAGGCGCGCGCTTCGACGGCTTTCGTCATCAACTCCTGGAGCGTCATACCACCTCAGCATACCACAACTGACGGCTGAGCGCGTAGAAAAAACAACCCACATCATTGACGCCGCAGGAATTTTATGCTATGCTGATGGTACCAACACAAAAAGAAGATCGAAAAACAAACACTCAATGAACAGACTTAGTCGCAATCTGTTGGTTGTGCTCTTGAGTACCGTGGTGGCTACCGGGCCTAGCACGGATATTGCGTATGCTGCCAACACCACACAACTATCCCAGACCATCAACGCCGGGACACTCGGCGTCGACATCGTTGACAGCTCCGGCAACAGCGTGGCCAGTCCAACCGTCGGTTTCGGAGCCGTGACATTTTCGTTCGATCAACAGTCCGGTTCGGGCACGCTCGGCGCCTCGTCGCAAAAAATCCGGCTGAGTAACGGCCGCCAACCACCCGCCGCCGCCTGGACCCTGTCGGTCGCCGGTTCGGCACCTTCCGCCCTGTGGACCAGTGGCGGCGACACCTTTGATTTTAATAATGCCACCGCCGCCAATGGCATCATGACGGTCAACCCTGGCACCGGAACCATTACGCCGACGAACAGTTACACCAGTACCGGTGTGACCTTGGGCAGCTCGAACACGTTTCTCCAAGGCACCCGCGACAGCCTGACCGTTCTCCAGGGCAGTACCTCGGCCAGCCAACCGGGTCGCTGGGATCTGACCGGCGTGTCCTTATCCAACACCATTCCCGCTACTCAACCGCCGGGCACCTACACCCTAACCCTCGTCCTGACCGCCAGCTGATTCAGCTCTGTCCGCACGCTCATTTTGTTGGTATGCTGACAAGGTGCAACGACTTTTTTTAATCATCTCTACGGCCGCCGTCCTGCTGACACTGCCGTTGAACCTCCGCGGCCTGGAGTACGGTGGCTTAGGCGGACGACCAGCCAATCCGAATCCAGCCATCCCAAACAGCCAAAACTGGTTCATCTATGAATTGGCCGCTGGCACGGTCAAAGAAGACGCAGTCATAATTTCCAACGGCGGAACTGAACCGGTCACCGCCCTGATCTATCCCGCCGACGCCACCCGCAGTTCGGACGGAGGTTTTGCCTTGAAGCAGCAGACCGAAACCATGACCGGCGTCGGATCGTGGGTCCGACTGTACCCCAACGACCGTCCAACTTTTGCGGCTGGCTCAAATACGAGTATCATTGAATGGTGCGGATCGTCGCTCGACGGAAATGGATCACGAGCCAATCGACTGACGCCCACTCAGAAACTCGAGCTGATTGCCTGGTGCCGCGGTGTTGCTAACCACGAGCTGACCATCGAGGGTGGCCGAGAAATTTCCCTACCGTTTATCATGTCCGCTCCACCGGGTTTGTCAGTCGGCGAACACACCGGCGGCATCGTGATTCAAAAAAAGCAGCCCACCGCCGACCTGACCGAATCCGGTATCCAGATTACCACCCGCGTTGGCGTTCGCATCTACCAGACCGTGCCAGGCACCGTCAAAAAAGAACTACGGATCTCAGGGTTCAACATTAGCCCAGCTGCCCAACCAGGGTATTACACAGTTACGCTTAGTCTGAGTAATGGCAGTAGCGTCAGTCTTAACCAGCTCAGTCGTATCTCAATCACGAACCTCTGGACCAGACAGCATCAAACTATCGAACGGCCCGGCCAGGTGCTGCACGACGATGAGCTCGTCATCAACTTTCCGCTAAAAAAGCCGTTCCTCGGTCGGCTGCGGTTGCAAGC
Organism: Candidatus Microgenomatus auricola; assembly: GCA_005239865.1. Lineage (GTDB taxonomy): Bacteria > Patescibacteriota > Patescibacteriia > SBBC01 > SBBC01 > Microgenomatus_A > Microgenomatus_A auricola_A. The sequence continues at coordinate 31,843 of SBBC01000020.1, read as the reverse complement.
AACCGTAACCTACGACGTGGATGGCCAACCGCAGTTAATCACCAGCCGTATCATCCACGTCACGAACGTTCACTGGTCACTACTGATCATCCTGGTACTCGTCCTGATTAGTATCGGCGGCATGCTCATCAAGCGAAGACGGGCTCATTCCAACCAAGAAACAACACGCTACACGGTTAAGGCGCATGAAGATGTCAGCGCGATTGCCGATCGTTTTCACCTTTCCTGGCAGCAGCTGGCCAAGCTCAATCAACTCAAACCACCGTACCGGCTAACCCCAGGGCAGGTCCTTATCATCCCCAAACAAAAAACTTCTAGAACTCGCTCCACAAGCCGTAAAAATCATTGACAAGGCTTATTTTTTATGCTATACTGGCCTATAGGAACGCTGAAAACCGGCGCTGGCCAAAAAAATACCAAATAAAACCATGAACAAGCTCTTACACGTACTCTTGTGGAAAATGAATCTCCAGGCGGTCATCGCGACCGTGGGGATTTTGGTTTTGGCCAGTGGTGTTGGCACCTACGTCTACGCCAGCTCAACTTCGAACTTCCAGCAGACCATTAACATCGGCACGCTGGCGATTGACATTGTTGACGCTAGCTACGTCACTGTCGCCAGCCCGTCGGTCGTGATGTCTACGGCCACGTTCAGCTTCGCCTGCCAAACGATTACCGGTACCTTTGGCACGGCCAGCCAAAACATTTACGTTTCCAATCCCGACGCGGCTGATAACGGCTGGACCGCTTCGCTGGCGGCCTCGGCCACGACCGCGGTCTGGGATAGCGTTGGCACTGACTACGACTTCAATGACAACGGCACATCCGGTTGCGCTGACAGCGGTGTTGACGTCGACACACTCGGCGGACAGATGACCGTTGATCCGTCAGTCGGGACGCTGGCGGTTGGACAGTGCAACTCCTGCGTTACCACCAACGTCACCAAAGGTTCTTCCACCGCCTACGTCGAGGGCACCACGAACAGCATCACGGTCCTCACCGGCGCCGCCGCTTCGAACGACATCGGCGACTGGAAGCTGACCGGAGTCTCAGTCAGCCAGAAGATTCCCGAGGAACAGGTGCCCGCCACCGACTACGACATCAACATGGTGCTGTCAATCGTCGCCTCCTAAAAAGCCTGTCGTACACAACTGCCCCGGGCGCCGAGCTCGGGGTTTTTCGTATCGTTGGCATTGTAGGCGCCACTACGATATACTGAAAGACGAACAAACATCCATCTTTTATCCCCATGCGCTTTCCCAAAAATGTTCTGCTTGGCAGTCTGCTGCTCGTCTCCATAGTAACCTGGCCATTCGCCCTGCCGGCCCAGGCCATCACCTACGGCGGCATTGGCGGCCGACCGGCATACCCTCGCGCGGACAATCCACGCACCAGCGACATCTTCGTTCACACGCTTGAACCCGGGACAACTCAACCCGAGGGTGTTGATGTCATCAACAATGGAACCGCGGCCAAGACGCTGATGGTCTACGCGGCCGACTCGACGCCGTCGACCGAGGGTGGATACGCCTGCGAGCAACTGTCAGAACCGCGTGACGATGTTGGCGCGTGGATCACCTTTGGCTGGCCCGGGCAGGATCGAGACCAAGCCGCCGCCTTACTTCCAAACAAGGACGAAGACGGCGATGGCCTGACCAATCAAGACGAGCAAAATCGCAAAACCAACCCAAGCGAGCCGGACACTGATGGCGACGGCGCCTCGGACAAAAATGAAATTGACAGTGGCACCGATCCACTGCAACCTGTGGTCGTGACCATTGATCCGGAAAAGAAAGTCCTCGTGCCTTTTACCATCAACGTGCCGCCGACCGCCAGTGTTGGTGAGCACAACGGCTGCATCCTGATTCAGGAGAAAAAAGATGCGAGCGGCGCGGATCAAGGCATTGCTATCTCCACGCGAACCGGCATCCGCGTGGCGGTCACGATCCCGGGCAATGTCACTCGGAAACTTTCCATCGTCCGCCTTGACGTTCTCCCGCGCGCCCAGGGCGGAAAGATTCTCCACCCGGTTGTTCGGAACGACGGCAATGTCTCGATTGATGCTGACGTTCGCGTAGTCACCACCAACCTCTTTGGCCGCGAACTCATCCGACACGGCGGCGAGTACGCCATCCTGCGGGAAAGCACTTCAGAATGGAACTTTGAACTAGCGCCGACGTTCTGGGGCGGCTGGTACCGTTCGCGGCTGACCGTTGCTTATGACGCTAATCCCGCGGTTGAGCTCGGTAAAACAGATACGAAACAGGCGGTCATCAGCCAACCGGCAGTCGGCTTTTTCCTCCCGCCGTCACCCTTGGCCTGGGCGATCTACGCCGCCATCCTGATCATCCTCCTCGGCTTGGGACTGCTCGCTTGGCTGACGCTCAAACGCCGTCAGCTAATCAAGAAAACATGGGTACGCTACGTGGTCAGATCCAACGACACTGTTCAGGCGCTGGCCAAAGCTCGGAACGTTTCCTGGAAACTGCTGGCCAGAGTCAACAAACTGCGGCCGCCCTATGAACTCAAGCGCGGTACTGCAATCTTAGTTCCGCCGTCTGCTCCAGTCAGGAAACCACACCGTCGCCAGCGGTCACCACGAAAGAAATCATAACGCTCGATCCCAACCAAAAACAAACACCAACAGCTACTCGCCTGTTGGTGTATGCGTCTTATAACCCTCTTCGTTATCGCAATCATCGGTCTCCTCCCCACCTTCACCCAGGCCGCCACAGTATCGTTCTCGATGACGATTATACCGGTCCGAATTATGATTGTCGACGCGTCGCTGCAAATCGTCGGCGACTGGAATAATCTTTCGGCGGCCGACGACGAGTACACGTTATTGTTTCGCCTCAACGAGCTGACCGGCCCGGCCTTGCAGGCCAGCGACAATCTCTTGGAGCAGACCGGTCAGTACCTGCGAACGCTTGAACGAACCGACCAAAACCAAACCGTGGCGCGAACGCTCGACCGACAATCGAACGGACAGTGGCAAGAAACGGTTTCCGTAATTTCCTGGTAAACCGACGCGCCGATGGATAATTTTCCAAGTTATGGTATGATCCCAGCATAAAAGGCCCCATTTCTTTGACTGAAGTATTATAAGGCATGACCTTATGAAAAACATCATCCCGAAAACCAAATCCTTGAAGCTGTTCAATATCGTGCTTGGAGTGATATTGCTTGGAGCCATTGTCCTGGCCGTTTTCCGGGTCATTTTTGCCGCCGCGCCCAACCCCGGCCATGACTTTACTTCGGTCTCCGGCAGCGTGGCCCAAGGAGATCTGCTGTACGGCTCGGCCGTTGATACGCTGTCCGCGCTGGCCAAAAACATTACCGCCACGCGTTATCTTTCTAACACCGGCGCCAGCAATAATCCGGCTTGGGCCCAGGTCGATCTTTCCAACGGCGTGACCGGCAACCTGCCAGTGACAAATCTAGGCAGCGGCACTGGCGCCTCTGCTTCCACGTTTTGGCGCGGCGACGGTACGTGGAAAAATGTCAGAGTCTTCAATCAAAGCACTGCGGCCCAAGGAGCTGGTTTTGCCACGGACACCTATTTGACCGGATCGTCAATCGCGATCCCATCCGGCGGACTGAAGGTCGGCACAAGATACCACCTGATTTTCGATGTTTCCAAAACTGCGGCTGGCACAGCTACCCCGGTCATAACCGTTCGTTTCGGCACCAACGGCAGCACGGCTGATACGGCCCGCCTGACATTTACGTTTTTAGCCCAAACCGCAGCCGCTGACATTGGAACATTTGAGGTCTGGATTACGTTTCGAGCGGTCGGAGCGTCTGGCGTGATGCAAGGGACTGCTCAAGCCCGGCATAGATTATCCACCACTGGGTTGCAAAATCAACCCGGCACGACGTTGCAGGTAACCTCCGGCGCTTTTGATACGTCGGTGGCCAATAGCATCATCGGTGTCAGCGTGAACGGCGGTACGTCGGCGTCTTGGACGGTGCAGCTCGTTCAAGCGGAATTAGATAATTTGAACTAGCGGTCGACGTTTTCATAGTCATGTATGAAAATGTCTGAAAATAAAACTTTTTTAGTCAGCCTGTTAATGCTTGGCTCATTTTTTTTCGTCCGGTCAGTTTTGGCTGGCACGTTGTCGTGTTCAATCACCACCGCCGCGGCCTGCACCGGCACAGTGATCTGGCGGATGTCCGGCGCGTCAAATGCCCATGCTGAACTGCCAAGTCAATCAACCCCGGCGTATGCTAATAATGTTGTGTGTTGCAGCGGAGTAACCGGGCTTGGCACATCCTGCAGCGGCACGTTTGCCACCGCCCTGAAATTGTCCGGCACGACGAATGCTCACGTCGAACAGAACAGTCAGAGCAACTACGCCAACAGCGCCTGCATTTCAGTTCCCAGCGGCGGTTCTGTCTCGATCGGATATCAGGCCTCGAACTGCACTGGTTTCGATACCACGCTCGGTTCGATGTCCGGCACCACGAACGCCCATGTCGGCGACGGCACGGCGTACACCACCAAGATCTGCGGCACCGCGGCCGGAGCGGCCGGCTCCTTGACCGTTGATATCGTTGATGCCAGCGGCGCCCCGGTCGCCAGCCCCTCTCTGGTCATGAGCACCTTGAGCCTGTCGTTTGCCGTTCAGACCTCCACTGGCACCTTCGGCGTGTCATCGGAAAAAATCCGCGTTACCAACACAACGGCCACTGCTACCTGGACCTTGAGCGTGGCTGCTTCAGCTCCCACCGCGGTCTGGGATAGCGTCGGCACGGACTACGACTTCAACGACCCGACCGCAAATGCCGGTGATGGCGGAGACACGGATTTAGTCGGCGGGCAGATGACGGTCAATCCGTCCGGCGGCACGATCACGCCGCAATCCGGCTGCAATACGACCGGCCTGACCCTCGGCTCGTCCACAGCGTTCAACGAAGGCGTGACTAACTCCGTCACCCTCATTACTGCCGGCGCCTCGGCCGGAACGAATTGCTACTGGGACCTAACCGGCGTGGCGATTTCCCAAACGATTCCCGAGGAGCAGCCGGTGGCCTCGGACTACGACATCAACATGACGGTCAGCGTCGTCGCTAGCTAACAAGACAGATGGACAATCGCCATCCGGTTCACCGACATTTGCGCCAAGTCCGGTGGGTGCTGCTCGACGAACGCGACCGCCTCAAAAGTCAGGGACCGATGACGTTTGGACGGTGGGTGGCGGACTGGTGGCTCGGCTTGATTATCTACCTGTTGAGCTTACCGATCTACCTAACTAGCTCGCCGCAAACAGCTTTTGAACGGTACGCCAGGCGACACGAAAAGACGTACGTTGATTCGTACACCCGCTTCAAGCAAGCTGTTCAATTCACGGTTGGCCTGGCCCTCCTTTCGATCGTTGCGGTGACCCTCGCCGTCGTCTTAGCGACGGTCGTCCGGACCAAGCTATTCGGCTAAGGTTGCGACAACGTCAGCGGGCGGCGCGGCGTTCAGCGTCGCGGTGGAGCCGATAGAAACCGCGGCCGAGATGGAAGAAACCGCGTCCTTCAAGGGCCTTGCGCTTGGCGCGTTGGCGGAGAAGCACAACGGTCTCGAGAACGATGATGAGCAACAATGCCAATTGAATGACCCGCGCGCGAGTGGCGCGCGTGTTTTCTCCGGGAATCTCGGCTGAAGTTGTGGTCTTTGCCAACTCCTGATTGCGGGCGATGCTCCGAATGAGTTCGCTGGTCGCGGCGTCGGCGTTGCCAACTTTGACGGTTGACGTAGTCGCGTTGTCGGCCAGCCCCACCGTGTAGTCGTCTTGGACCGTGACCGCAACTTTTGAGGACGAATCTGTCGTTTGGTTTTCCGTGAGCACGGTGGCCGCGCTAAACTCATGCGGTCCGGGCGGCAACACGTCAGCCGTGAAAACGCTAAAGAAGATCCCCTCTTCGTTGGCCGTCGTCTCAACGACCAACGGATCGCTGAAGGCGTAGACGCGCTGCTTGGATTCAGGCAGCGTGGTCGAGCCGAGGACCAAAACGGCGCGCGTTTGGCTATCCCCAAGAATCGAAGTGATGATCGGAGGCGGCGGCGGAAGGATGACCATCTGAAAGTTGACGTTCGTCGAGGAAAGCGCAAAGACCCCGCCGAGCATCACGACGAGGAGAAAGACCAACACGAACTCGCTCACGCCAATGGTTGCGAGCTTTCGAAATAACGAGGCCATGGTCTTTATCTTGATTTCCTGACTTCAGTATAGCATAGTCGGCAGACGGAGTAAAGCCACGGTCCAATCACTTTTCAGAACGGCGGTTGGCGTCGCCGATCCTGCCATCGTTCGAGCGTCTCCACCACCGCCCAGAAACTCACGGCCCCGAACGCCGTCCACAAGATATTCCAGAGCAACGGCACGAAAAAGAATTCTGCTGGCCGACCGCTGTCCGGCGATGTCGGTGTCGTCAACACGACTGGCCAACCGAGCGTCACCACCTCGAAGCCGCATCCCTGACGACAATTCTCGCTCCACGTCGAGTATGCTGACGCCAGCAAGAACAAGACGCCGGCAGTCACGAGATAGCGTTTCATGATTTCTTCCTCTTCTTCTCTTTATTCTCGTAGTACGTCCGGTCGGCGAGTTTGTCCGGAAGGTACTGCTGCTCGCTTTCAGCCGATCCTCGTTGATAATCATGAGAATACTTGTACCCCTTCCCGTACCCCAATTCTTTCATTAAGTCAGTCGGCGCGTTCCGGAGATTCAACGGCACCGGCTCGTTCAACGTTTCCTTGACGTCAGCCAACGCTTTCCCGTAGGCGACGTAGGTGGCGTTCGACTTGGGTGCGGTCGCTAAGTACACGGCCACGTGCGAAAGATTTATGGCGCACTCGGGCATGCCGATAAGATCAACCGCTTCCATGCCGGCCACCGCCAAAGGGAGCGCGTGGGGATCGGCCATGCCAATATCCTCGGACGCGAGGATCACCATCCGCCGGGCGACGAATAAGGGATCTTCGCCGGCCTCGAGCATGCGGCCGAGGTAGTACAAGGCCGCATCGGGATTGCTGCCGCGCAATGATTTGATGAACGCGCTGATGATGTTGTAATGCTCCTCGCCCTTTTTGTCGTAAAGCAACGCCCGGTGCTGGAGCGCCTCGGCTGCGGTCTTCAATGTGATGACACGAACGCCTGTGGCATCCGGCTGCGTGGCTTTGACGCTGATTTCGAGAGCATTGAGTGCGGTCCGAGCATCTCCGTTCGCCACGGTGGTAAGCAGGCGCATCGCTTTCGGTTCAACGGTCACGCGTCGGTTGGCGGAGCCAGATCCGACTACGCCGGACATGTTTCCATAACCGCGCCCCTTGTCGCGGAGAGCGCGCTGGACAATAACTTCAAGGTGTTCTGGCTCGAGACGTTTCAGCACGATGACTCGGCAACGCGATAAAAGCGGCGAAATCACCTCAAAACTTGGATTCTCAGTCGTCGCGCCGATGAGCGTCACAATTCCCTGCTCGACGTACGGCAGGAGCGCGTCCTGCTGGGCTTTGTTCCAGCGGTGGATTTCGTCAATAAACAAGATGGTCCGCCGGCGGTGAAGCTTCCGGTTATCCCGCGCCTCCCTGATGACGCGTCGCAAATCGTCCTTCCCGCTGTCGACGCCGGAGAGTCGGATGAACGCGGACTTCGTCAGGTGCGCGACAATCGCCGCCAGCGTGGTCTTGCCCGACCCCGGCGGACCCCAGAAGATGATGGAGAACAATTCGTCATTCTCGACCGCCTTCCGCAAAATAGTTCCCGGACCAACCACCTCCTCCTGACCGACGAATTCCTCAAGCCGGTGCGGTCGCATCCGATCCGCCAGCGGCGCGTTCTCCGCGACGTCTCGTTCAAGCTGGATATCAAAAAGATCCTTCATGGACGTTTGGTCAGGAGATACGCACCAAGTCGAACTTCCCGACCGTCCGGCTGGACGTGCACTTCCTCGCCAGTCCAGTCAATCACCAGCGCGCGGCCGAACATTCGTTCGACCTCCGCCAGCGTCACGCTCTTCGGCCAATGCATCTTCGGCGAAAACGCCAGCAGCAGATATTTTCCGCCGGGTTTCAGGAGCCGTGTCATTTCACGAACATACTCGGTTTTTCGACGATCCTGATGGTGATACGTCCCGCGGTCAAAGATCGCATCAAAACTTGAGTTAGGATATGGTGAATGCACGGCATCACCAATCTGAAAATTGATGTTTACCTCGTGCCCGGTCGCCAGTCCTCGGGCAAGCATGATGGCCGTGGCGGAAACGTCGATGCCGGAAACGTTCAGCCCTTGTTCCGCCATCCAGACGCTGTGCGTGCCGGCGCCACAGCCCACATCAAGGACTTTCCCACGCATCACCCCGTCGTGAACAAATTTCACCAACCACGGCGAGGGCTTATTGCTTTCCCACGGCAGCTTCTCCGCTGGAAAGCCGCGATACATCTCCTCCCAATCGTTCTCTGACTGACGGAGGGCGAAAAGTTTCATATACTGCCACATGCTCCAGAGCCATCCCCGCGCTCGCTGGGGTTCGTTCATCGGTTGATTGTAGCAAACATGACCATTGCCGAACAGGCCAATGGCTTCCACCAAAGCTTGACAAATCTCCACCAAGGTGTAGACTGAATTGTTCCTTCAACAAAGTGATCAATGGCGAGGCAGAGGGGATTTCAGCCCGGCTCAAGGCGATAGGGACACCTGGCTCAATCGGTCCCCGCCACCGGTCTGTCACACCCGGGCATCTGCTGCGTGACGACCCACCTATGCTTCCCGACGGTTTGCCCATCATCAGGATACGAACCGAAGGGCTCTGCTTCGCCTTGGAACTTCCTCCCTTAAGAGCGGGCGGATTCCCGGTTGAGACTTCGCAGTCAAGTCCAACTTAGATGAAACCTGCTCTTTTTCTTTTTCCAGACAACACAACTTACCTGACGCGTTCGTCAGGGTGCGTGGTCGCGTTGAGATAGCGACGATCTACTTCCCGAAGCGCCGCTCGCGCCGCCGAAATTCCTCGAGCGCGGCATCGAGATCCTTTGGAGTGAAGTCAGGCCAGAGTTTATCGACGAACACCAACTCGCTATAGGCGAGCTGCCAAGGCATGAAGCCGGACAACCGCTGTTCTCCGCTGGTGCGAATGATGAGATCCGGATCCGGAAGTTCGGAGCGGTAGAGGTGCTTCTCAATCAACCTCTCATCAACGCTTTCGGCCTCTGGTTTGGCACGGACAATGGCCCGAACCGCATCGACAATTTCTTCGCGGCCTCCGTAGTTCAAGAGCACATTCAAAATCCCGTGGGTGTTTTCGCGCGTGAGATTCATCGCGTCGGCGATCAGATTCTGGAGTCGGGCTGAAAGTTCGTGGATCCGGCCGGTCACGAGGAGCTTGACGTCCTTTCGGTGAAACTCGGCAATTTCCTCTTTCAGCACCCATTCGAGCAGGCCCATGAGAAACGTCACTTCCCGTTTGGCCCGCTTCCAATTGTCCGTCGAAAATGCCCAGACCGACAGGATTTTTACTCCCCGTTCGAGCGCTGCGTCGCCGATCTTCTTCAGCGTTTGGTAACCGACGCGATGGCCTTCCAATGTCGGTTTCCCGTGCTTCCGCGCCCATCTGCGGTTGCCGTCCATGATGATCGCAACGTGTCGGGGCGCTTTGTGGTGTGATGTCATGAATGACGTATGGATTTGGTTGGGGATACCGGACTCGAACCGGTGACCTCGTGCGCCCGAACCCCGCACGTCCGCTCTGTCGGGGATGGGAGACTCGAACTCCCGACCTCACGGTCCCGAACCGTGCGCGCTACCAACTGCGCCAATCCCCGGGACAGCGGACGTGCGGGGCAGCCGCGCGCGCTTGCCCCGCACCCAATTGTTTGATGATAATTATCGTCGGACAACCACTCATGTGGTGCGGAGCTACCAACTGCGCTATGCCCCGAAGTAAACGGAGACTACAGATAGACTCCTGGCAGGGGTGCTAGGACTTGTCCCGCCCCAATGGCAGGGGCGGAGGGAATCGAACCCCCATTACAGGTTTTGGAGACCTGGGTCCTGCCGTTGAACGACGCCCCCAGCATTGGGGCGGGATTGGAGACCGCCGTGCTAACCACTGACACTACACCCCCAAACTGATGCGTCATTTGAGCTTCGCCTCGGTATGAACGGTATGCTTCTTGTCCCATGGACAATACTTCTTGAGTGACAACTTGGCCTTGATTTTTTTCTTATTCCGCGTGGTGAAGTAATTGACCCGCTTGCACTCGGCGCATGCCAGACCGACTAAATTTTCTTGCGACATTGAAGAGGTTGTTTACTGACGAGTATGCCTGGAGCCGGAGAGAGGATTCGAACCCCCAACCACCGCTTTATCCCGAAGTTCTCAAAATCTTGTCGGGTGGAGCCGGGAACAGGATTTGAACCTGCGACCTGCTGTTTACAAAACAGCTGCTCTACCACTGAGCTATCCCGGCAAGATTTTGTAAGAACTTCGAGGATCCCGCGATTACCAGATAACCACGTTATTGAGCGGGACAAAAGCGATGCTCTACCATTGAGCTACTCCGGCGATATTAGCTCGAACGGGAATCAGCAATAGCTGATGTAGAGTACTACTTTTTTTACTTTTTTGCAACTGGTGGGTGGGATAGGATTCGAATCCCCGACTGGATCGGGGACCGGTGGCCATCCCGCACCACATTCCTTTTTCCGAATCTGACGCGTGGTGGGTGGAGTAGGATTCGAACCTACGAAGGCCGGAGGCCACCTGATTTACAGTCAGGCCCGTTTGACCGCTTCGGTACCCACCCGATCTTGAAAGTTCTCGACAATGTAATGTTCGGCTTCGGCCGGAGGGTTTACCATCAGGCTCGCTTGATCATTTTGGCATCTACTCGAGAGCCGCTGGGTGGATTTGAACCGCGGACCTTCTTCTTCCCCGCCTGCCCTCGCTGGAGCCCACGCGCGGATTTGAACCGCGGACCTACTCCTTACCATGGAGTTGCTCTACCATCTGAGCTACGTGGGCTCGGGCGAAAGTTGGTGCGGGGTACCAGCCAAGCTGTCTCGACGTGACTATGATCTTACCAGCTTATGAGATCGCGGCCTGACATTTTGTTTTTTAGGGAGATTGGCAATGCGGGCCTGGAATTCCTCGAGTTTTTGATTCTCCGGATTTACGGCGCGCAGTTTTTCCAGGGTCTCGCTGGCCCATTCCCTCTTCCCCGACACAATACTAGTTTCCACAAGCGCGTCAAGGAACTTCGGATTATTCGGTTCGATTTCGACGGCGCGCTTGCAGGATTCGAAGGCGCTCGCGGTATCGCCGAGCGCCAGGTTGACGCGACAGAGGTCGAGAAAATGTTCGGCTGCCTGACTGTTAACGGCAATCGATTTCTCAAGATCGCGCTTCGCCTCCTCAAGTTTTCCTTCACCGGAGTCAACTTGTCCGAGTTCGGCGTAGACCTCGTCATCCTCAACGTGAAGGCGCTGGATAATAAACTCAAGCGTCTCGCGGGCGTGTTCGTAGTCCTTGTTCTCGAGATAGACCGAGGCCAACACGCGGTAAGCCCTGACGTTCCGCGGGTCTTTGGCGATGACGTCGATCGCGTCTCGTTCCGCTTCCTCAATCGCTCCCCGGTCGAGGGCGCTGTGCGCCGCCGTTAAGAGACGATCGATCTCGAAGTCCTTTTTCTCGCGTTCTTCGGGGCTCAACGCGGTTGGCGTCGTCACCCGCGTTCGGTATTGCCGTTCGAGAGCCAGGAGCCGTTCGTAACGCTGTCGCAGAAACGACGTGAAAGCGTGACTCATCGGTCTCAACGCCGCCAGGAGGGCCCGCAGCGCCAGTTCGACCTTTCGCTTCAGCCGCTGCTCGATTAAGCGGGTTTTAAGCTTGCCCTGCCGTTCGACCGGGATGCTCGTCGTATCGATGGCGGCCAGCGTTGGAAATCGTCGGGCCACGATGGTGACAACGCCGACGAACGAGGCGAGCGCGAGCAGGCTGACGGCGAGATCAACCATGGTTATATCTGAAAACGAATAAATTCCCGAACTTGAATGTTTTCTCCAAGTTTCTGAACTGTCCCGGTGATGAGGTCGTGAATGGTCCGTGAATCATCTTTCACGAAGCGCTGCCGAAGGAGACATGTTTCCTCGAAGAATTTCTCAAGTTTCCCCTCGACTATCTGCTGTCTAACCTTCGCCGGCTTCTTTGCGCCGATTTGTTCCTCGTAGATCGCTTGTTCCTTCTTCAAGACGTCGGCCGGAACGTCTTCCGGTTTGACGTAGATCGGATTCATCGCCGCTACCTGGAGCGCCAGATCGTGAACGAGGTCTTGGAACGGCGTACTCCGGGCAACGAAATCGGTCTCGCACACCACCACCACCAGCGCCGCTACCTTGCCGTTGGCATGGATGTAATGTCCGATCGACCCCTCCCGCGTCGCCCGCGAGGATTTGCTAGCCGCGACCTTCTCCCCGGACTTCCGCAGCAGATCAACGGCCTGCTCAAGATCGCCGCCCGACTCCTCCAGCGCCTTCTTCGCCGTCAAAATACCAACGCCGGTACGTTCACGAAGCTTCTGCACCTCATGAATCGAAAATGGCCTCATACGGACTCTTCCTTTGGCACTGCCTGAAGCTTCTCGGACATCGCCTCAACCTCCCGCCCGGTGGCCAGGGCCGGGGGGTTATTGGGGGCGGCTTTTTCTGACTCGGTTTTCTCCGCCGCTTGTTCAGCCGCGCGCGCGTCCGAGAGCTTCTTACCGTCGGCGAACGCTTCAGTCACGGCCGCGGTCATGATCTGGATCGATTTCGTCGCGTCGTCATTCGCCGGAATTGGATAGGCGATCCCCTCCGGGCTGATGTTCGTGTCAACGAGCGCAACAATCGGCACGCGCACCTTCATCGCCTCCCGCACGGCGATTTTCTCCTCTTTGAGATCGACGATGAAGACGGCGTCCGGCAACCGGGTCAAGTGCTCGATGCCGCCGATCAGGCGTTCGAGCCGTTCGATCTCCTCATTGAACGTCAACTGCTCTTTCTTGGTGTACTTCTCATGGGTCCCTTGGGCCCGTTCTTGCTTCAGCTGGGCCAGGCGTTTCGTCATCTTCATGATGGTCGGGAAGTTGGTGAATGTTCCGCCGAGCCAGCGTTCGACTACGTACGGCATCCCGACGCTCATGGCCGCGGTTTGCATGGCCGACCGGGCCTGACGTTTCGTCCCGACGTAGAGGATGATTCCGCCTTTAGCGCCAACGTCGTGGACGAACGATTGCGCGCGCTTGAGCTGCTCACTCGTTTTCTCGAGGTCGATGATATAGACGCCGCCGCGCGACGAGAAAATGAACGGACGCATCTTTGGGTGCCAGCGGGAAACCTGGTGCCCAAAATGCACACCCGCCTTTAACAATTCGACTAACGAAAGTTCGCGCATAAGGTCTGACGTCCTTTCTCCTCTACCTCCATCAACCGCTACCGAGACCCAACACCTTCTTTGTCCGCACCCCTCGCGGGCTACCAAATTGCCAGTTCGACCGTGGACAAAGAAGGTGCTGGGCAGGACCGGAGAGCGTCCGGAGGTATGGGTGATAATGATTGAGCCCCGCTGAAATTATGTCATGCGAAACAACCACCGTCCAGCAGAAAACCACCATACCATACCCCAGGAAATTCAGCAAGCCCTTGCGAAAATCGAAACCGCGTGCTACACTCATAACGCTTGATGATCACCGCCCCCTCAACCACATGAAACCCGACATCCATCCCCAGTACTTTGAGCCAGCCACGATCGTCTGTTCGACCTGTGGTTCGATCATGCACACCGGATCAACCGTCAAGGAGATGCGGGTGGAAATCTGTTCGCAGTGCCACCCCTTCTATACCGGCGTCCAACACCTGGTTGATACCGCCGGACGCGTCGAAAGATTCAAGCGCATCGTCAGTCGACGAGCGACCGCTCGGCCGACCCGCTCGAAAAAGAGCGCCGCCCGTTAACCATCACCTGCACCGCCAGGAGTTTTCTCCGGACGGTATGGCGACGCCTATGAATGAAGATATTCGACGCGCCCAGCAACGATTCGAGGAACTCCAAAGTCTCCTCCAGGATCCCGCCGTCATCGCCGCGCGGGACCGTTTTGCGCTGCTAGGGCGCGAGTATCGAGAGCTCGATGGTCTGCTCCGTCTCCATCGTGAACTCGAGCTCGTCGATCGGGCCCGGACCGCGACCGCACGTGAGCTAAAAACAACGAGCGATGATGATCTCCGGGTCTTAGCTGAACGCGAGCTCGCGGCCTTAACCGAACAAGCCCAATCCCTTCGTGACCGCCTCAACGCAGGTCTCCATCCGCCTCATCCGAACGATCGGAAAGACGTGGTCATCGAGATTCGAAGCGGGGCTGGCGGCGGCGAGGCAGCGCTGTTTGCCGCCGAACTCTTCCGGATGTACCTTCGTTACGCCGAACGAAACGGCTGGAGATCCCAACTCATCAGCGAATCGCCAACGCCGCTCGGCGGATTCAAAGAGGTCATTGTTGAATTGAGCGGGGGTCCGATCTACCGTTATCTGAAGTTCGAGAGCGGCGTCCATCGTGTGCAACGCGTGCCGGTGACCGAGAAATCGGGGCGTGTCCATACCTCAACCGTGACCGTCGTGGTCCTGCCGGAAGCGGATGAGGTGGAGTTGACGATCGACCCGAAGGACCTCGACATCACCGCTTCGACCGCGCGCGGTCACGGTGGACAGTCAGTCAATACGACCTACTCGGCGATCCGCGTCCTCCACAAACCGACCGGCATCATCGTCAATTGTCAGGACGAACGCAGTCAAACACAGAATCGCGAGAAAGCCTTGCGGATTCTGCGCGCCCGCCTTCTCGCCCACCAGCAGGAGCGACGTCAAAGCCAGGCATCGGCCACGCGCAAATCCCTAATTGGGGGTGGCAAGCGGGCAGAAAAAATTCGGACCTACAACTTCCCGCAGGATCGCCTGACTGACCACCGCTTGAGGGAAAGTTTTCATGGTCTCGCAAAAATCATTAACGGCGATCTCGATCCGATCGTCAAACGCCTACAAGCGGAAGAGAAGAGGCTCGCTGGCGAACACGCCCGCTGATGAAACGCGTGCTGTTCATCGCCGCGGTCTGGATGCTCGTGGTCTGGACGGCTGCCCTTCTCTTCGCTCGCGCGCCGGCTGCACCGGGGAGCCCACCGCCGGCTTCAGGCAACCCACTCGATCGCTGGGATGCGAATTTCTACCGTGCCCTTGCCGGTGGCGACGCTTCAGCCGAGCGACGGGACGCATTCTTTCCGCTCTTCCCGACACTCGTCCGTTCGGGAATGACGATCTCCGGCTGGTCGTTTGGAACAGTCAGCGGCGTCCTCAACAGCCTGGTCACACTCCTCGACGTTTTCCTCTTCTCGTCCCTCCTCCGACGCTTCACCACCGAGGACACATCACTTGAATGGCCGACGCTTGCGTTCCTCGCGCTTCCGACGAGCTTCGTCCTCCTCGCTCCCTACCCCGTGGCCCTGCTTGTTCTTTTCACGCTCCTCACCTGGCTGGGCGTTAAAGAGCGCCGTCCACTGCTCATCGGCGTTTCCGGTAGTATGGCTGCCCTGACGCATCCAACCGGTAGTGTCCTCTTCCTCATAGCGCTTCTCATTCTGCTCCGACGGCCGCGACAGGCCAGGCACGCTGCGGCCATCACCCTGATGGTGTTGACTGCTGTCTACGTTATTTCCAGCGGCCTGGTGTCACGATTCCTAATGGCCCAGCAGGGGTTTACCATCTACGCTGGCGTACCTTTTTGGCAAGTCGGATTTCTCTACTTAACGCACTACAACGTCTCCCTCGCCCTTCGAGCACTCCAGCTCCTCGCCCATTTCGTCCACCTTGTCCTGGCGGGGATTGCGATTCAGGCCTTCTGGAGAACCGAACGCTGGTTCGCCGTGACCTCGCTGACTCTGATGTTGGTCGCGGTGGTGAGCGGAGCATGGATGTCGCTTTCCCGCTACCTCCTTCCCGTCTTCCTCGTTCCGATGCTCATCGCCCGATGGAAACCCGTCCCACGACTGATCGCGGTTGTCTTAAGTTTCTCCGTCCAGATCGCCTGGCTCTATGCTTTCGTCACCTGGACGTCGCATGTCTGAAACCTCCCTTCCACCACCCGAGCGCGAGCTCCTGACCGCCCATGTTCTCGGGAAAAACCGGGCCTGGGTACTGGCTCACCCCGAACATTCGCTGACGCCACGCCAAAGTCGTGCTCTCAACCGGCTACTCCGTCGGCGAGGCGCAGGCGAACCCCTGGCCTATCTCACGCGGACGAAAGAATTTTACGGGCGATCGTTCACCGTCGGACGGGGTGTCCTCGTGCCGCGTCCGGAAACCGAGCACCTGATTGAAGCCGCCCTCAAGATCATTCCCGAACGTTCCACCATGACCGTGGCTGACATCGGTACCGGTTCCGGCTGCATCGCGATTACCCTCGCGATGGAGCGACCAAACATCCGGCTGATCGCCACTGACCGGTCAAGCCACGCCCTCCATTTTGCTAAGGTCAACGCGAAGCGGTACCACCTTCTCCAGCGTATTCGTTTCCGGACCGGCCATCTGCTCACTCCTCTCCGCAACGATCGCCTCATCCCTGACCTGATTGTTGCCAACCTTCCCTACGCCACTCCTGAAGAATACCGCGCTGTTCGCGCCGAGCCCAAATCCGCCATTGTCGGCGGTCGAGACGGACTGGCCGTCTTCAGGAAATTCTTTCGTCAACTCCAAACAGCCGGGATGACGCCGACGCTCATCCTCGAAATCGACCCCCGCCGGGCGCCCGACGTCATCGCCCTCGCACACATGACGTTCTGGCGGGCAACCCTGACGATTCAGCGCGATCTCGCCGGTTGGCCTCGGGTCGTCATCATGACGCCAGCGGCTTACCGCGATGCAGCACAAATGCCTCAAGCGCCATTGCCACGCCGTCTCGGTAGTGACTCTCGGTCACGGCGTCAGCCGCCGCTTCCACCGCCGCTGGCGCGTTGGCAACTGCAACACTGAAGCCCGCGGTTCGGAACATCGAAATGTCATTGTAGCCGTCGCCGATCGCCATGGTCCGCCGGAGCGGAATCTTGAGCCACCGGGCGAGGTAGGCGAGCGCTTCGCCTTTTGACGCTTGGCGGTTGGTGAACTCGAGGAGGTTGGCGCGGGAGCGGGTGATGGCCATGTCGTCCCCGAACCGGCGCTTGGCCCGCGCCTCGAGGCCAACCATTTTTCGGGCGTTGCTGATATACATGACTTTGAGGATCGGACTGGGGAAAGCGTAGGCGCGAAGGTCAACCAAGTTGATCTCCTTGACCTGTTCGATTTGGTTCAAGTACTCTTTGCCCCAATGCGACAGGGGTTTGTGAAAAAAGACCTGCTCGTTGGTGTAGACGGCGATCTGTGTCCGTTCATGGAACCCGTAACGGATGAGCGAACGAGGAAACGCGGGGTCAAGACGACGGAGCCGCAAGATCCTTCGCGCCGTTCGAACAACTGCTCCCTGGTAGCAAATGATGGGCTGGTCAAGACCGAGTTTCTCCGCAAACGGGCGCGTCGTTGTGAACGTTCGACCGGTCGCAATCGTAACTTTCGTACCCTGCCGCTGCACCGCGGCGATGGCCCGCTGATTCGCCCGGGAAATCTTCAGATCCCTACCGACCAGGGTTTCGTCGAGGTCGATGACGACGAGGCGTGGGCGCATGTCACTCCCACGTGACGGACCGATCGTGTGGAACGACGACGATCCACGTCGCCCCGCGGTTAAGGGCCAGGACCGACCCGTCATGGTTCAACCACTGCGTCCGTTCGGCCCGGCCGGACTTCTTCCAGGTACCTTCCTGAACGCTGCCGTTTCGAAAAATCACGACCCGACCATCGCCTTCGGTGGTCAGATCAATCCTCCCGTTCGCTCCGAGCGACGTCGGCGGCTTGACGAATTGGACGATGACGTTCTCAACGTGAAGTTGCTCATCCGTGCCTCGATCACGATGGGGCTGCCCACCGTTGAACCGGCCGTAGGTGTTGGTGGCGGCATCGTAGTCAAAGCGGATGTCGTAGGCCGCACCGGCCAGGTCAATCTTGACGCTCGCGGTGAGCCGTCCGCCAGGATTTGGCGGCGCGCCGTCAACAAACGCCCAAGCCTTGAAGTTGGCCTGCGTCGGTACATGCATCTCCAGCGCGGCCCGCTGTAGCTGCGCGCTGTTCGTGAACAGGTTGTGCGGCGCCGCCACCGCCCGATCACGCCAGAAGTACTGCCAGGCATGGCCAATGCCATTGACGTCCGGGACTTGATCATGCGCGATTTGACTTAAACCCTGCGGCGATCCGCCAGCATGGACGAACGGCGATCCGTATTCCTCGGCCCAATCAACGAAGTAGTGCCGAGCCGACCGGACCGGACCGATCTTCTCGATGCCGGCATCAGGCAAAAACAACGCCAAAAAACGCGTAATGCCGCCTTCGACCAAGGTCTCGTACACCACTCGCGCTTTCCCCAAACCTGATTGCGGGCGCGTACTCGCCATGTTCTCAATCACTACCGCCACCGGCACTGCGTCCGCTTCGGCGAGCGTATCAACGACCACGCCGTCGAGGCGTCGAGTGAACGTCAGCGGCGCCACGCTCGGTTTCTCCGGCGTCGCGCGGCCAGCCCCGAGCACCGAGGTCGGCGGCTGCATGAACGTCTGCCAACCCTCAACTGTTTGCACAAACAGCGCGCTCGCCAACAATGCGCCGGCGACCATGACCGAGAGGCCGAGAAAGGTTGGCGCAAACGATGAGTGAGAAATGAAATTGGTGTTTGTTTTCATGTGATGCGAATGAACGAGCGGTCAGCCGTCAGCGCACGCTGACCTCCTGCTCGGGCGGGACGATCTCGATCCAGGTTTGACCGGCGTTGAGCTTCAGCTGGCTGCCGTCGGCCAGGAAAAATCGCACCTGTTCCGACGGCGATGCCTTCTTCCACGTCCCCTTCGTTTCCTGCCCGTCAAGAAAATACCGCGCTGATCCTTCACCGGTGGTGTCCATTTCTAATCGCCCTTTGCCGTCCGCTGGCTGTTCCAGCCGTCGCTTGACCGTCAAGACGACGACGTTCTTCGGCCGAATCGGCGTACCGTCGCGCATGACGTGCGGTTGTTCCGCCTGCGAACGGACATAGTCGTTTTCCACCGGGTCGTATTCGTAATCAACCTTGTAGCTGAACGTTGAATAATTGATGGTCAGGTGCTGGCTCGACGGACGTTCGGCCGGCGGCGACGGGGCCTTAAACACCCAACCCTCGTATGATCCTGAAGCTGGTATCTTCTTATCGAGGAGGGCCAACGTCATCAGCCGACCGTTGGTGTAGAGCGTGTGTTCGCTGGCCACCTCACGCGATTTGTCACGATAGAAATATTGACTGTTGAAAAACTGATTGAGGTCGAGAGTGTTCGTCGTCGCGATGCGCTCGAGCGCTTTCGGACTCCCGCCAATGTGCGTATACATCGCGTTATAGCCGCGCGCCCAATCCACGTAGTAAGGTCGAGCCGAACGCACAGGACCAATTTCCTCGACCGGGTCGGTCAATGTATAGATCGCCAGAAACCGAGTAATCCCGCCTTCGGCTAAAGCCTCAAACACAACGTTCGCTTTGTCCAGGCCGGATTGCGGACGGGAAGCCGTATGATTTTCAACCATGATACCAATCGGGTACTTGTTCTGATCGTCGGTATCGTCGAGGACGCCGTCGATTCGACGCGCGACGCGCAGGTCAGCACTGCCGCCGTCATTGACGGGGCCGTCGTTTGTGCCGGGAGTTGCCGGGTTCAACAGATAATACCCGGCCACCGCGATGGCCAGCAACACTGCGCCGCTGACCGTCAAGATGACCACAATCTTCTTCCGTGATGGTGATACGGCTTTGGCCGACCGTGTCGTTTCGGCCGGCGTCGTCCGACCGCCCTTCTTGCCGGTTTGAGCAACCGGCGCGGCCTGACTCTTCGGCGCGACCTCAACCACATCCGCTTCATCCTCGCCCTGCTCGGCTTCAGACAGAGCCTTGACTATTTCCTCGCGGTCGTCGCGCTTATTCTTTTTTACCATCGCCCTGCTCCTTGGCTGGGGCTGGTGCCGGCTCAACCGCTTCAACCTTTGCTTCGGCCGCCACTTCCTCCTTCTTCACGCCCTCCACCTCTTCGACCTTCTCCTCGACCGTCGTCTCAAGTTCGGCCAATTCCTGCTCGCTCCGCGGTTCGGTCACGAGACAGACGACTTCCTCGGCTTTGTCGAGGGCCGTGATCCCCGGCGGCATGACGACGTCGCGCACGTGAATCATGTCTGCAAATGTTTTGAGTTTGGCCACATCAACAACGATCTCGTGGATAAGGTCGCCTGGCAACGCTTCTACCTTGAGGTGATCGAGGTTTTTCAAGAATACGCCGCCGAGCTCTTTGACTGCTGGTGCCTCACCGCTGAACTTCAAGGGTATGTCGGCATGAATCTTTTCAGTCATCCGCACCTGGTGTAAATCGACATGGAGCGGCTGCCCGGAAACCGGATGGCGCTGGACGTCCTGGATAATGACCTTGACCGGCGGCTCGCCGTCCACGACCAAATTGACAAGCGTACTCGCGCCGGCCGCCCGGTAAACTCGGAGAAAGTCGTTGCCGCGGACGGTCAGGGGACGCGAAGCCACCCCGTGTCCATAGAGGACCGCCGGGAGCGTCCCTGATTTTCGCAGGGCTTTCGTCTTCTTCCCCAGCGCGCCGCGCGGCTGGGCTTGAATTGTGAACGCGGACATACGGTCGTTAGGCAGTGCGGCGAGAAAGAAGTGAGGATTGCGACGTCTCGGAATTGAGGACGCGATGGAGATCCAATATGTCGTCGGCACTGATGCGATGGGCGGCAGAATATTTCACCACCTCGTCACGATTGAGATCGGTCACCACGCCGACGGACTGCATGCCGACGCCGCCAGACAGAATCAGGGCCACAATCGATCCGCCGCAATTTCGGCATTCGATGTGGACGACATGCGCATCGTCCTTCTGGGCGAGGACGCGGGCGGCGCGAATTGAGTACGCCGTATTGCAAAACGGGCAGGCGGTCAACACCCGCAGGTCGCCGTCGCCGGAGAAAAATGCATCAAGGTAATGATTGCCCATTGGCGTTCGCTCCATTACTCCTCAAGTATAGCATCATTGCGACCCTCCGTCAACCCAGCACCGCTTTTCAAACAATCAAAACAATCGTAAGAGCGACCTTGGATTTCTCTAGGAAAAACCATTGGGGATACAAATTTGTCTCCAGTCAAAAGTGGCGCTGTGGTTAATCCGATCACTGTATAAACTGTCTAGGCAGGGATGAATGACCAAAATCGTGATCTTGGTCCGTCCGCTCCCCTAGTTTTCCACACCTTCCCAGTCGTCCGCCAGGGCTAGATCGCCGAACGTGACATAATACCTAAGGCGAGGCCGACGCCGATCATGCTCGAGATAAGCGCACTGCCACCAAAACTCAAAAACGGCAGCGGCGTCCCGGTGATCGGCAACAAGCCGATATTGCCGCTGATGTTCAGGATGATCTCGACCGCAAACAGGATGAACAGTCCGGCCAAGAGGAAGGCCCCGAAGACATCCCGGGTGGAGCGCAATCCTCGGACGAACCGGGACAGAAAAATCCCGAACAACGATAACAACAGCACCACGCCGACGAGTCCCAACTCTTCGGCCACAACGGCGAAAATGAAATCGGTGTCCTGCGTCGGCAGGAAGTTGAGCTGCGACTGCGTACCGAGACCCAGCCCCCGCCCGAAGAATTGTCCCGACCCGACGGCGACGATGGCCTGACGGATGTTGTAGCCGCTTCGTAGCGGATCGCGCCCCGGATCGAGGAAGGTCAGAATGCGATCACGCTGGTAATCCTGGAGCGTCAACCACCCGATCAAGGCGATGATGATGACGCCCAGGACGAGCGCGGCCAGTCGTCGCCACGACAGACGAAGGAACATCAGCATTCCGAACCAGGTTGCGAGCAGAAGCAGGGCCGACCCGAGGTCGGGCTGGATGAGAATCAGCACCGCCGGCACCGCGCTGATCGCCGCCGACACGCCGATGACGCGCCAGGTCGCGCCCTGGTCGATATGCTGGGCGAAATACCGCGCCAGGACGATGACGAGAATGATCTTCACGATTTCGACCGGCTGAAACGTCTGGCCGAGAAAGGCAAACCACCCCGTCGTTCCGCGGAAGGTCGCGCCGATGATGAGGACTGCGGTCAGGAGAAACAACCCGATCGTGTAGAACAACCAGCCGCCAGAGCGCAGCATGCGGTAATCGAACGAGATCGCCGACACCAGCAGGACTACGCCCAGACCAAAGGACAGCAGTTGCCGGTAAAACTTATCGATCCGCGGCTGCTCGACGTTCAGGGTGATGCTGAAGAGCGCGGCCAAACCGACGGCCACGAGGAGCAGCGTGACGCCAAGCAGGACCCAGTCGAGGCGGCGGAGGAGTTCGGTCAGCCGGCCGAGGATCATCGAGCGTTGTTTGACAGATAGACGCCGCGGTCGAGCAGGTTCAGCACCGGCTCAACCCTTACCTCGGCGTCGAGCGGCAGTGACGACGGCCAGGTCACCTCGATCGAGCGTTCCTCGAGCCCCGGCCATCGCTCAACAATCGCCTCACCGACTGCTAGTACCGACCGACCGCTCTTCACGACCGCCAGGAATCGCACACTCCGAAACGAATATACAGAATCGTTCTTGATGTTGGCCGTCAGCCGGGTGGCCACACCGGTTTTAAGTCCGGTCACCGGACGAAGGGTGGGATTGCTCAACGGAAACTTGACGTCGGAATAGAGCATCAGGTCGCTCGGGCGCTCCCACTTCACGCCAGTGACCTCGACCGACGCTCGGGTTCCGGCTGGCGGCTCTTTCATGACTACGTTGAGCTGTGTGACGTATCCTTCGCTGGCCGGCGGGAGTGTGGTTTTCTCCTCACGGCTGGTCGTTCCGTACACGAAGCGGTAACGGACCTCAACCGCCGCCCACGAGGAATTCGGGTTCGTCACCGGCGCCACGAAGGTGTACTTCCCTCTCTCCTGCGGCAGAGCCACCGCTTCACCGAACTCGAGAGCGACTGGTGAGAGGTGGGTGCGGAGCGCTCGACTGACCAGCGGCTCGGACAGGTCAGCGATGCGGCTCACCGTCTTGGTCGTCGAAAATGAATACTGCGTAAAACTGACGATGAAATATCCGAGCAAGAGCAAATCAACGACCAGAATGGAAATTGCCCACCACGTCCGGAGTTGGTCGCGGTGGATGGCAACCCAGTAGCCGATGCGTAGAAAAATGTCTTCTGACTGCTTCGCCATTGCTTCGAGTGTAGCATATGTCGAGACGTGTGACGATTGACCGTTCGGGGGTTGTCTGGTCACACGTCAGACTCACGCTTTCCGGCCGTCCTTCCCAACCTAGACATCTCGGTGAAGGGCGTGATACCCTACGGCTAGAGAAACTTCGCTCTCCACCATGACCACGCAGGATATTCTCTACATCGTCCTGGCCGTTTCGGCCGCCGTGTTAACGGCCTTTCTGGCCCGGCTCCTCTACTACGTCATCGCCATCGTCCGCGATCTGCGACAGACCTCCCGCGCAATCCATGACAAGGTGGACGAGGTCGGCCGAATCCTTGAGTCGATCAAAGAACGGATTGGCGATTCTGTCTCCGTTCTCTCGCTCCTGACGGAACTCCTTTCGAAACTGGTTGGCGGTTGGAAGCGCCGACGGGCAAAACGTTCGGCTGAAGAAATCAACGAGTAGCGCGCCGTTCCAACGCTGGTCGCCCGAAGCGCGTGGCGCGTGAAGCGTGGGCGCTGCTCTCTGTCGTATGCGGTTCTACAATCTCCATACCCATTCGCACTACAGCTTGCTCGATGGACTGCCGCGGATAGACGCGTTAGTCGTCCATGCGCGCGAGATCGGGCTTACTGGCCTGGCCCTGACCGACCACGGCGTCCTCTACGGGGCGGTCGAGTTCTTCCAGCAATCGAAATCGGCCGGACTGAAACCGATCATCGGCATCGAAGCGTATTTCACCCGCGGCAGCCGCCATGACCGTTCTGGTCACGCCGACGAGCGCCCGAACCACCTGATCCTCCTCGTCGAGAACCAAGAAGGATACACGAACCTTCTCAAACTCGTCACCGCCTCGCACCTCGAGGGATTTTACGGCAAACCGCGGATCGACATGGAGCTTCTCGCCCGCTACCACCGCGGACTGACCTGTCTCTCCGGCTGTCTCAACGGTCCAGTCCCGTCGCTCATCGCGAACGGCAACGATCGCGAAGCCGAACGGATAGCGCGGGAATTCCGACAGTTGTTCGGTCGGGAGCACTTCGCCTTCGAGCTCCAGCATCATCCGTCTCTTCCGGTGCTGGCCCGCGTCAACCAAAAACTCGCGGAGTTCGGGCGGGCGCTCGATGTCCCGCTCGTCGCCACGAACGACAGCCACTACCTCAAGCCGGAGGATGCCGAGGCGCAGGACGTCTTGCTCTGCATTCACCTGAAAAAGCAGCTCCAGAACACCGATCGAATGACTATGCGAAACGAGGACTTGTCATTGTTGCCGGGTGAGGTGATGAAAGAAAAATTCGAAGAGTTTCCGGGTGCGGTTGAACGGGCGGCGAAGATTGCCGAGATGGTCGACTTCGAATTTGAGTTCGGAAAAACGGTCCTCCCTCATTTTACCGTTCCGAACAACCAGACGCCGAACGAGTATTTACGTAAACTCTGCGAGGCGGCGCTGCCGCACCGCTACGGCGACCAGCCGACGGCCGAGGTCAGAGCCCGACTTGAGAACGAGCTTCGGGTCATCACGAAAACTGGTTTTGCTCCCTACTTCCTGATTGTCAGCGATTTCGTCAACTGGGCGAAAGAGCACGGTATCGTCGTCGGACCGGGGCGCGGCTCGGCCGCCGGCTCGATCGTCTCCTACCTCCTGAATATCACCAGCGTTGACCCGATCGCGTACGAACTCCTGTTCGAACGGTTTTTGAATCCGGACCGAGTGGCGATGCCCGACATCGACATCGACTTCGCCGACAGCCGGCGCGACGAAGTCATCCGCTACGTCCAGGAAAAATATGGGCACGACCACGTGGCTGGTATCATTACCTTCGGCACCATGGCGGCGCGAGCCGCCATCCGCGACGTTGGGCGGGTGCTCGGTCTGCCGTACAACTACTGTGACCGGGTGGCGAAACTCATTCCGATGTTTACCTCGCTCGACGAGGCGATGAGAACGGTACCGGAACTCAAGGAAATTGCCGAGCGCGATCCGGCCGGACGGAAACTCCTCGCCACCGCGAAAAAACTCGAGGGCGTCGCGCGGCACGCCTCGCAGCATGCCTGCGGATTCGTCATCACCAAGGAACCGCTCGCGCACACCGTCCCCGTCCAACGCGCTTCGAATGAATCCGACATGCTCGTCACTCAATACTCGCTCCATCCAATCGAAGATCTCGGCATTCTCAAAATCGACTTCCTCGGCCTGTCGAACCTGACGATTCTCGAACGAACGGTCAAGATCCTCCAGGCCGCCCGCGGCGTCAAGCTTGACCTTGACCGCCTGCCCCTCGACGACGCCAAGACCTTCGCCATGCTCCAGGCCGGCGAGACGACCGGCGTCTTCCAGCTTGAGTCGTCGGGCATGCGTCGGTACCTCCGCGAACTCAAGCCGACGACGTTCGAGGACATCGTGGCGATGATCTCGCTGTATCGCCCCGGCCCGATGGAGCTCATCCCCCAGTACATCGCCGGCAAGCACGGGAAGTACAAGCCGAAGTACCTCGACCCGCGCCTGAAACCGATCCTCGAGAAGACCTACGGCGTGGCCGTCTATCAAGAACAAGTCATGCAGATGGCCCGCGACCTGGCCGGCTTCACGATGGCGGAAGCTGACGTTCTTCGCAAAGCGGTCGGCAAGAAAATTGCCAAACTCCTGAAAGAACAGAGGAAGAAATTTGTCGAGGGTGGGGTGAATAATGGTTTGAAAAAGGAAACGGCCGAGAAAATCTTCGAGTTCATTGAGCCCTTCGCGCGTTATGGATTCAATCGCGCCCACGCCGTCTGCTACGCCCTGATCGCGTACCAAACCGCCTACGCGAAAGCCAACTACCCCGCCGAGTTCATGGCCGCTCTCCTGACCGCCGACCAGGCGAATACCGACCGGATCGCACTCGAAGTCAACGAGTGCAAAAAAATGGGACTGGCCGTCCTCCCGCCGGATATCAATGAATCGTTCTCGTCGTTCGCGGTCGTTCCCGCCTCGGACCGCGCGGCACCCTCGCGGATCCGTTTCGGTCTCGGCGCGGTCAAGAACGTCGGCGACCAGCTGGTTTCAAAGATCATCGAGGAACGGAAGGCGAACGGGCCGTACGCCTCGCTCGAGGATTTCCTCCGACGCGTCCAATCAAAGGACCTCAACCGTAAATCCCTCGAGTCACTCATCAAGACCGGCGCGCTTGACCCTTTCGGCGAGCGAAAGCAGATGCTCGAGAGCATTGGCGAACTCCTCGACATCAACCGCGGCGCGGAACGCGAACACCACCAGCGACAGATGAATATTTTTGGAATGCTCCCCGTCGCCCATCCGCCGTCAATTCGCCTGAAAACCAGCCGCCCGGCGAGCGAGCGCGAGCGGCTTACCTGGGAGAAGGACCTCCTCGGATTCTATGTTTCGAGTCACCCGCTCGATCCGTTCAGTCCACTCCTGGCGGACTGGGGCGTCATCACCTGCGCGAAACTCGGCGAACTAAAAGCGGGGCAACGCGTGAAAATCTCCGGCGTCATCACCACGGTCCAGCGGAAGCTGACGCGGACCGCCGAAACCATGCTCTTCGCGCGCCTCGAGGATCCGAGCGGCAGCGTCGAAGTACTCGTCTTCCCGAGTGTTCTCAAGGCCAACCCAGCGCCTTGGCAGGAAGACCGGATCGTCATCATCCAGGGCAAAATGAGCGACAAGGACGGCACGCCGAAAATCCTCGTCGACGACGCGCGCGAACTCCGGCACGAGGAACGCACGCCGCTCAACATCATCGTCCGCATCCCCAACGCTGCCGACGAGAAATTGTGGCAGAAACTGAAAGACCTGTTCCGGCGGAATCCCGGATCGGCCAAGGTTGTCCTGGTCGTGGACGGCGCGTCGGAACGACGGATAACGACGAACTACCTCGTCCGTTGGCACGATGATCTCCTCCGCGCGCTGGAGCAGCTCCTCGGGAACGGCGCGGTCCAACTGACACCAGCGTCATGACGACGAAACCGTCGTCGCGCCAGCATCCGCGTGTTTCACGGCTGTACCGCTCCGGCACCTTCATTTTCGTTGGCATCTCACTGCTGGTCGGCGCGGCTATCGCCCTAATTTCGTTTTCGCGAACGACGATTGTCGTCACCCTCGGTCCGCGCGAGGTCCGCGAGACCGTCGAGCTGACGATCAGCGAGCAACCGACGGCCGGCAGCAGCGATCTTCATGGAAAACTCCTCTTCGAGACCATCGAGGGGAATGTTTCGTCGAGCGTCCCGACGAGCGGCGCGGTGGTCGAGGATTACGCCCGCGGCCTCGTGACGATTTACAACCAGTGGACAAAACCGCAACCGTTGGCAGCGACCACGCGCCTCCGGGCTAGCTTGAGCGGCCTGATTTTCCGAACGACGAAGCGCGTCGATGTACCGGCTGGCGGTTCGGTCGTGGCTGAAGTCGTAGCTGACAAAAAAGGGGCGGCCGGCAATATCCCGCCGGACCGCTTTGAAATCGTGGCCTTGTGGTCAGGATTGAAGGACCAAATCTACGGTCAGAGCAACCAAGCCATGACCGGCGGTACCCGTTCGGAAGCTGCCGTCACCCAAGCACTCCTTGACGACGCCCGGGAAGATCTCGAACGCGAACTCCTGGCCAAACTTAAAACCACTGCTCCACCGGTGCCGGACGGCATGACCGTCGTCGGCGACCCAAAGTTGGTCACGTCAAGCCTCACGTCGAACGCCACACCCGGCGAGGTCGTCCCCAGCTTCGTCACCGCCGGGTCGGTGCGTACCCTCTTGGTGGCGGTCGAGACCGAGGAGATGACGAAGAAAATCGCCGCCGTGCTCGAAACGACGCTGACGGAAGATGAGGCCGTGACCGGATCATCCACTCAAACCACCTGGCGTGTGCTCACGTTGAACGAAAGCCGCGGGACGGCCAACCTAGAACTGACCGTGGCCGCGACCGTCCAGCTCAAACCGGAGAGTGACCACTTGGCGGTTGAAAAATTCACCCGGAAAACTCGGGCCGAGATTCTCCAGACGCTCCTCGGCACGCCCGGCGTCAAGAGCGCCGACGTCCGGATGTCGCCATTCTGGGCGACCCGCAGCCCCTCCCTGCCAAGCCAAATCATGGTCAGGGTGACCGTCCAACCATCATCCCCATAACCCCTCCTCAAGCGGACCGGCGACGAGGAAGGGTGAACCAGGTCAAGGGACGGGTGCTTGGAGTAGCCAAGATCGAGCAGACGCGCTAGACTTAGAGCGTTGCTTCTTGGCGTTCCGTATGGCACACCAACCCCAGCCTGACATCCTTGATCGCATCCGCCACACCTTGAGCCACCTGCTGGCGCAAGCGGTGCTTGAACAATTCCCTGAAGCCCAACCGGCGATCGGTCCGACCATTGAGCACGGTTTTTACTATGACTTCAAGGTTGACCGGCCGTTGACTGTTCAGGACCTCCAAAAGTTCGAGAAACGAATGCGCGAACTCGTCCAGCAAAAACTGACCATGGCGCAAGTCAACGCCTCGTCGCTTGAACAGGCCGACCGCCGCTTGGCCAGCAATCCGTTCAAGCGCGAACTGTTTGATGAACTGAAAAAGCAAAACGCCGCCATCAGCTTCTACCGAATCGGAAAATTCGTCGACCTCTGCCGCGGCGGACACGTCGAGAATACGTCCGAGATCAATCCCGAGGCCTTCAAGCTCACCAAAGTGGCTGGCGCTTACTGGCGCGGCGACTCATCGAAGCCGATGCTCCAGCGCGTCTACGGCCTGGCTTTTGCCACCAAACCCGAGCTCGAACACCACCTGAAAGTGCTAGAAGAAGCCGAAGCGCGTGATCACCGCAAGCTTGGGCAGGAACTCGACCTGTTCAGCTTTGACGCGGTCGCGCCCGGCGCGGTCTTTTGGCACCCCAATGGCATGGTCGTATGGAACGAACTGGAAAAACTGCTGCGTGATTACCTGGTTCCGGCCGGTTACCAAGAAGTGCAAACTCCGCTGATGGTCAAGCCCGAGCTGTTCGCCCGATCCGGCCACCTCAAGCACTACCGGACCAACATGTTCCGCGTCGAGGGCAAGGGCGAAGAATTCTTCTTGAAGCCAATGAACTGTCCGGAGTCAGCCGTGATCTTCGCGGTCAAAGCGCACAGCTACCGCGACCTGCCGATTCGTTTGGCGGAAATCGGTCGAATCCATCGCAATGAACTCTCCGGCACGCTCGGCGGACTCTTCCGCGTTCGGCAGATCACGCAGGACGACTGCCATATCTACTGCCGCCCCGACCAACTCGAAACGGAGATCACGAACCTCCTGAAGCTCTCGAAAACGATCTATAAGATCTTCGGGTTTACGCCGAGCTTTTACCTCTCAACAAAACCCGATGATGCGATGGGTGACCCAAAACGGTGGAAAGAAGCGGAAGAAGCGCTCGCCCAAGCACTCCGCGCGAACAAGCTCGAGTACAAAGAGAAACCGAAAGAAGGGACGTTCTACGCGCCGAAGATAGACATTGACGTCACGGATTCCCTCGGCCGCCGCTGGCAGCTCTGCACGATCCAAGCAGACCTCGTCATGGTCCCGAGCCTGCCCGGCGTCGAGTACACAGACGAGCACGGGAAGAAGCAGCGCCCCGTTGTCATCCACCGCGCCATTTTTGGCTCGTTCGAGCGCTTCATCGGCATCATGATCGAGCACCTGGCCGGACGGCTGCCGACCTGGCTGGCGCCAGTGCAAGTCGCCATCGTTCCGGTTGGTTCACGGCACGTGAAGCCGAGCATGAAACTCTCCAAGACCCTAAACGAATCAGGTATTCGCACACACGTGAACGACGCCAATGAAACGGTCGGCTACAAAATCCGCAAAGCCGAGAAAATGAAAGTCCCGTACATGCTGGTGATTGGTGACAAGGAAACAAAATCAACAAAGCTCCACGTCCGCGTTCGTGGCAAGAAAACGGTCAGCGTGATGGCGAAGAAGTCGTTTGTTGAGCGGTTGGTAAAAGAAATTCGGGACAGGAAGTTGGGGCCGTAGTTCGAGTTCTTCTACGCCGACCAAGTGAAACAAGATTACCAAAATCACCACTTCAGCCCGGTGGATATTAACCGAAGAAGAGTTCAAACATTCGGTGTGGTCTCCACATAGACACTTGAACCCATTAAAAAAGCGTCACCATTGTGAAAGCTCTATTCACGAGACATAAATATCTCCTCCCGACCTTCTCTGTTTTGGTGGCTACTCTGACTATGTTAGGGTTTGATTCTAATGATGTGGGCGATTATGTTTCAAAGTTGGCCAATGTTATTCTAAATTCTGTTCTCGCGGGCTTTGGCATCTACCTTCTAGCCATATTCTCAATGTGGATATTCTTTCCCTTTTCTCCAAAGCATGAAGATTTTGAAAGTGATGAAGAACGAAAAGCTTATTTTAGTTGGTTTCCATCTGACCTAATAGTCTTCATCCTATCGGTTATCGCAGCGACGTTTGTATTCTCACGTCTGTATACTTAGAAAAGCGGCGCTTACAGTAAATAAATTGGTTGCTAACGATATGGAAGGTAAGGAACAGCCATCATCTCCTCAGGATCTCTACATAAAATTCTTCGCTGGAGTTGATGATTTTAGTGCTGCATATCTTATGCAAATTATTGATCAGGCGATTACTAGCGGAATTAAAACACTGCACCTACTACTTTCTACGCCAGGCGGCTCCGTGTTCCATGGATTGTCAATCTATAACTATCTGAGAGGTGCTCCGATCAAAGTAATCACTCATAACTTTGGTCAAGTAGATTCCATCGGAGTAATTCTTTTCTGCGCTGGTAGTGAGAGATTATCTGTACCCAACGCCCGATTTCTATTACACGGTGTCGCGGCCAATTTCCCACAAGGGGCGCGAATGGAAGAGTTGCAACTTGATGAAGTGGTCAGTACTGTAAAAACAGACTCGGCAAATATTGCGCGCGTCATTGCTTCAGCAGGGAAAAAGGATGAAAGGAGCATTCGAAAAGCAATGCACGATCGGACGACGCTTACACCCCAAGAAGCAGAGCAGTGGGGACTTGTGACGCGAATTGAACCATCGCTTTTCCCGACCGGAGCGAAGGTTATTCCTATTCAACCCATGATCGGTCAGCAGCCAGGCAGGAACGCTGGTGGTTCGGGCCAGCTGTTAGTGCCCCCAACAATCACGCCGCCAATGCCACAACCTCCGAAGGTAACTGGAGGGCCATCGTTATCGGTAGAGGAAGAGAACCATTCTCCTGTACCCAGGTTCTAACGTCGTCCACCAACCCCGACCAATCGAATCACTGCACATGGCACGTATTGCTAATTTTCATTTACACTCGCGCCACAAACCCGCCGCCCTCTGGGCAGCACACTGCGCCGATCGGGTGCTCCCCTACTTAAAGAAGCGATACCCGAAGGACAGGGCCACTGCGTCAACCAGTCAGCACTAAACAGTTCCGCCTTGTCAGAGTCGGTTACTGATTTTTACTGTTGACAACCCCATGTGCACTGTGGTTGGGTGTACGCGCT
>SBBC01000006.1 GCA_005239865.1 Candidatus Microgenomatus auricola | reverse complement strand
TTCCGTTGTTCCAGGAGAGGGAGAAGGGTATGGCGACGGTGCCAAAGGCTACCTTGGCCTCAAGGGTCACTTCAATGCCGTTGATCGTTGCGCCCCCCGGAATGGAGAAGGAGAAGGTGGAGATGCGGCCAAGCGGGTTGGTGGTGAGGGAGGTGGCGTAGGAGTTATTGGATGTGCCAAGCGCCGTTGTCGTGAAGTTCGAGAAGCCAGTGCTTTCGTTGATGGTGCCCGCGGTTTTGAAGCCGGTGTTCCCCGATGAGGCGCTGGTACTGGTTGCCTCAAGGGTGGCAACCAGCGTGCCATCGGGAGAGAAGACGTGCTTGGTGGTGGCGCCTTCCGCGAACAGTGATACAGGAAAAACGAGCAGCGCGGTGAGAAGCCCGGCGAGCAGTTTGTTCACAGAAGTATTGTATCAAGGGTGGTAGTGGCTGTGTTCGTGAGCTAGAAAAATAGAGAGTTTCTGTAAAAGGTACCTGGTAAAAGGTACCTGACACCATTTTCCCATTTTCCCCTGACACCATTTTCCTGCACCATTTTCCCCCTGACACCATTTTCCCCAGAGTTATTGTAGCAAGAGCAAAATATATTGGCCTTGAATCAGATAACGGTGGCTGACCCCATTATCGTTCAGATAACGGTGGCTGACCCCATTATCCATTGAGATGTTAAATGGTGGCTAAACCTATCATCCGATTATCCCCGATGAACATATCCCTCTTCATATTCCCACTTGCCAATGTTTTCACCTTCTTCGAGAAGAGATTTGACTTTTCTGATATCGACTTCGGGAGGGACATCAATTGCATACAGCTTCTTTCCATCCCCCTCATAAGAACAGCCTAGATTCAAAAACGGTCGAAGTTGCTCTTTAATAAAATCGAGATCGGGTTTGGATATTTTAAAAAAGACTCTGAGTGTAGAATGCCCGCCTCGCTTAACCACAGATTCAAAAAAGAAATTGTTTTCCTTTGTAGAAACTGAGACTATATCGTTGTAACTAATAGCATACACATGTAGAGGGCTGTTATCGATTCGAAATTCATTCTCTCGTACATGCTGGGCCCAGACACTTTCAGCGCCAGGTGCATGATCTTGTCCTGATAAGTCGAAAAAAACTTTCGTCAGTTTGTCGCCTGCCATACCTAATATGGCTCTTTATTACTGACGTTTCGGATAAATTCCGAGCTAGTCTGGGCGCCTTTTTGTAGATTACATGTCTGACAAGTATTCTGCGCGTTGGCTGGCAATGCGTTCCCCCCTTGTACGCGAGAAGTTGAATGATCTATATGAGTTTTTAATGGTCCGGGCCTATCAGTTGTCGGCAGCCCGCAGAAGACACATTTTCCTCCAGCGTCAGAATGAGCTTGTGCCTTGGTGCTCTCCGAGAATCTTTTACCAGCGGACTCGCCACCTGCACTTCCTGATTTGACATTCGGAAATCCAAGTTTTGCTTGCGCTTCCCGCCCCGCCTCAATGGCTTGGCGTACATCCCCCACTTTATCAACCGCCCTCACCCCAAGACCAAACCCTGTTCCGAAGGGTATGAGTGCTCCGATGATATCAGCTCCAAGCGCCGCCAGCTCTGTTTTGACATCGCCGCTATTAATGAGGGCGTTGCCGAGCCGGTAGGCATCGTAGGCAATGAATCCAATGTCGGCAATGGTGTCCAGGAACTCCCCTTCTGTGTCGGTATTCTTGATTGGGTTATTTGCAGCGTACCCATAGGCCTGTTGGAGTTGGGGGTTCGCCAAAGCCGCTTCCTTGCGTTTGTCGGTTGCAAGGTTTTGGAAGACTGAATCCTGACTCAAGAACCTCCCAATATCCTGCTCATAGTAGCGCGCCTTGGCGTAGGTGAGGTCGCTTTCGGAGTCATACTCATGCCCCGTGAACTTGCGCTGCTCGGTGAACGAGCCCGTGTGAATACGCTGGCCGCCGTAGGGGTAGTAATCGGTGGTTTCAACGACGGTTGCGGAACTGTCGGTGACCGCGTTCGTACCGCCGAGGTGGTCGGGATGGATGTAGCGGGTTGAGGTGGCACTCCCATTCCCTTCGACGGTGGCTATAAGTGTGCCATCAGGCGCAAAGACGTGCTTGGTGGTCGTGGCGCTTTGTTTGTTGAAGTACATGTTCGAAAAAGTCGTCGTCGCATTCGTGCCGACTTTCTTGAACACACGGAGGTTGTCGTGGTCGTAGCCATAGGTTGTTGTCGCCGCTCCACCCGACTGCGTGAGCCGGTTGCGCCAGTCCCAGGTGTAGGAGATGGAACCAGCGGCCGTCATGTTCCCATTGTTGTCGTAGCTGTAGTTCGCCGCGCCTATCGCCGTCGCGCCGTGCGGATTCGTCATCCCCGTGCCGCCATACGTGTAGGCCCCCAAGTCGCTGCTTGAGGCGGTGTTGCCGATAGCGCTGTAGGTGTAGGTGCGCGAATACGGCGTCGAGCTTGCGGCGGTTGTTGAAGCGGTGAGCAGTCGGTTGAGGTCGTCGTAGGTGTAGGTGACGGCCTTCCCCGCTCCGGTGTCGGAGGTGTCAGTCTGCGTCAAGATGTTCCCCACGGCGTCGTAGGTGAAGGAGATGTTTTGGATCATGGAGCCCGCGGCGCCGCTGCCGCCCGCAAGCGAGAAGGTGGAGGTGGCGGTGCTCCACGGAGAGGCCGAGTCCTCGGTGTCCCAGAACTTGAGGCGCCAGTAGTAGGTGGTTGAGGACGCGAGCGCGGAACCGGCGTAAGAGATGTCGGGACTTCGAGACTCGGCCGAGGTCGTGGCCATTGCGGTCTTTCCCGAGTCCCACTGCGTGGCGGTAAAGTCGCTCGTTGTTGACACTTGGAGCTGGTAGTAGATGGCCGAGTCGAGCGGGTCGGGGTCGTGGAAGATGGCGTTCATTTCGGGGGTGGAGTCGGTGACGTTGACCGGATTGACCGCCCCCTCGGCCAGGAGGTCGGAGGGTGCAGTCGGCGTCGTGTTGTAGACTATTTCGAGATACGGCTGGGTCGAAGTGCCATTCTCCTGCGTGTAGAAGCGGACGTAGTTGTCGGAATCCGGCTGCTCATCGAGCACGTCGTGGCCTTCGCGCATGCACAGTTTCGTGTAGCCCGTCTTGTCGATCCAGCCGATGCCGGTGGAATTGAGGGTTAAGGAGAGATAGGTGGAGGTCGAGATCGAGGTGATGTCTTTGCGCTCGCTCGTGTTGATTCCTTCCGTCGGGTTGTTGAGCGAGCCGCAGTCGTTGTAGTCCTCGCCCGAGAGCGTGGTGGCGCTTTGCTGGTTACTTTGAATGACCGTGATGAAGTCTTTGCCGTCGTTGTCGTTGTTCCACTTAAGGTACGGCCGAATCCAGAGTTTTGCCGAAGAGACGGTCGCTCCGTCGGGCACGCTCGACGTATCAAAGGTGAGGAAGGCACGAGAGATGTAGTAGTCGAGACCGGATTGGAGATTGATATAGGTCAGCGTGTGGAAGCGTTGTCCTTCGGAATGGCCGCGGGTCGTTGACCAACTCTCGTGCATATCACGCTCGACATAGCCGTCGGCGCTGTGGGAATAGACGGTGAGGGTGAGATCGGTGCGCACCGGGTAGATCGCCGTCTCAAGCCAAGAGACTGGAATGAGCTTCGTGACATGAAGAACGTTATCGCGAAGCTCCAGGCGCAGTCCGATGTTGACCGGATTCCCCTCCGCGTCGTCGGCCCAGGCAGGCTGTATGTATGACGTAGCGCCCTCTTCGCTCGTGAGCGAAACGAGCTCGTCGGTGATGAGTGTTTCGCCGTCGCCAAGCGGCGTATTGCCAACCTTGATGGAAACCGCTTTGTTGGCGCGAACTTCAAATGGCAGTTCGACGTGCTCGCCTGACGGCGCCCCGAGGGCGGCTTTATCAGCGATCACGACTTCCTTGCGTACGCCGCCCGCGAACTCGCCGATCTCAAGGCCCATACCTTCACCGAGTGCGTTTTCAAACACCGTCGCGTTATGCCCGTCTTTTTTATCCTTCTTCTGCCCATGAACCGCTCTTGTCTTCTTCTCTCCCGGAAGATCAAGCTTAAGGAGAAGACCGTCGTGTTCGAAGGCGATGAGTGACTCGTCGCTTGAGTTTTGCGCGATGGTCGTGCTCGCTGCCTCCGTCTGGCTTGGATAGAAAATATGCGGGGTGCCTTTTGGCTTTTCGCCTGACGGCTCTTCGCTTCTTTCGGCAACGACTTCCGGAGCGCTTTCGTCAGCCGAAACAGCCGGAGCCGCCGGAGCGGTTCCTGCGACTTCGGGGGCGGGGATTTCCGATGCGGCGATGTCCTTCGGCGTCGCAGTTTCTTCCGTCGTCGAGGCGGTTGCCGGTGAAGTTGTAGCGGGAGCTTCTGAAGAATCGGCGGTCAGCTCCGTGCTGGTGCTCGCTCCCAGAACGTCGCGGAGATCGGGCTCTGCTGTTGGAGCGAGTGCTGGGATTGGTTCCGCAGTTTCAGGCAAAGGCTCCGGCAATAGTACATCGGGCGTCGAAGAGGCGGCACTATCGAGGCCAAGGTCGCCAGTGACCAGTGCAAGGAACGATTCGAGGGCGCGCTCGGCGGCGGCGAAGTGGGAGAAGGCGCCCGTTGCGGCGGCAAGTTCAATGCTGCCACCGGTACCTCCCGTTTGCGATTTGATGTTCGTGAGGCGATAGCGCTTGGTGGCGTCATAGGTGTAGGTGGTATCGACGCCGTTTGCGAATTGCTTGAGTGTCACTGCGCCCGTTGGACCGTAATCAAAGTTGCTCACCAAGGCACTCAAGGAGCCGCCGCTCTCCTTCTGCCCGATCTGCTCAAGAAGCCCAGCCGCATTGTAGTTGTATTTAACCTGCGAATTATCGGGGTACGTAATGAAGATCGGATTCCCCTGCCTGTCGTGACTGTAGGTTGTTGTGTAGCTGCTGCCTCCGATCGTGCGGGCCTCACTCTTCATTCTTCCGTTGCCGTAGTAGGCGAAATTGGTGACCGCGTCGGTTGTGGTTGCGGCGCAGAGGTGGCCTTTCCCCTCTTCGCAAGAATCGTAGGCGTATTCGATCTCGGTGCCTGCGCCGGTGGTGTAGTTTTCCGTCAGCGGCCTATTGGTGTCGTCGTAAGTGAATGTCGTTCCGCCAAACTGATCGGTGTAGCGACTCGTGACGTTCCCGGACGCGTCGTAGTAGAGCGTCGTTGAGGCAAAGCCGGTGTCGCCCGATGCGTGAAGATCTTCGGATTTGGTGAGTCGTGAAAGGCCGTCGTAGGTGAAGTTGCGAAGGTTCGAGAGCGCGTCGGTGATGCGGGTGAGGTTGTTGTTTTTGTCGTACTGATAGCTCGTCGTATAGGTTTCCGCGCTGTTGTGCTCCTCGACCGTCGCAAGATTACCATAGGCGTCGGTGTGGAGGTCTTTAGGCTTCCCGTTCCCGTCAGTGACAATCGTTTCCCACTGGTCGTAAGCGTAGGTCGTTGTGCCGACTGAATCGACGATCGAGGTAACGCGGCTGAGGGGATCGTAGCTCCTGGTCGCGTAGAGCGTTTGGTCGCTCGTGGCACTTCCACGTGCACTCCCACCCGAGAAGTATGGCAGGCTCTCCTTCTTAAGGCGGCCCAAGGCATCGTACGTTTTGTCGGAGACGGAGAAGATGCCGGCGCTTTCAGCCTCAAGGCGCACCTGGAGGGGACGATCGAAGCCGTCTAAATAAGTGTAAATGTCGGTCGAGGTCGCCGCATTGAGGTACTTGGTTTCCTTCACTCGCCGCGAGCCGACCGTATCGGTGTACTCGATAAGACCCATCGTCACGAGTGTTGCAGGAGTTGTTTGATCCGGCTCCTTGCGCTCTTTCACGCGGTCGAGGCCGTCAAAGACGGTCACGAAGACGCGGGTATTCGGATCAGTCGTGGTCGCCGCCTTCCCTGACGAGAGGTCATAGGAAAATGCGGTCGTCTGCGAGAGCGGATTGGTTGAGCTTGCGACGTAAAGGTTATTCGACTCGTAGGTGTAATTTGTCGCCTTGTCTCGCGGGTCCTTCTCCTGCGTGACGAGCCCGTAGCTGTTGAACGTTTTCTCGGTGTCGATGTAGGTTCCGCCAGTGACCCATCGCTCATGTTTTGTCTCATTGCCCTTGTCGACGGAGCCGTGCGCGAGCGAGTCATAGTAGTACTTGTCTTCTTTGACCTTGGTCGTGCCGTCCTGGTCGTAGATGGTCTGGCTCGATGGAAAGCCCATTTCCGTCCCGGACTTCGAAGCATAGGAAATGCTTGTGGTGCGCTTGTCGGAGCCGCTGTCAGAGAAGTCATACGCAGTCGTTGAAGCAGTGACTTCGCCCCATTCAACATGTGATGTGAGGTTCCCATTGGCGGTGTTGAATGCCCACTCGAGGGCCACGTCGCGATGGTCGCTGTCACCGTCGTAGGCGAGACTCGTTTGACCGATCTTGCCGATGAAATCGCGACCATTCCCGAGGTCGTAGTTCTGCCAGCGGCTGAAGGCGCGGGAGTAGAGGCTGCCGCCGCTCCCATAGCGCTCTTCTTTGTACACTCTGCCGATCTTTGCGGGATCGTCGTACGCTTCCCCCTCGCTTGTTGAGGTCGCGTTCCCTTGGTGGAAGAATTTGTTGGTGTAGTCACCGAATGGGTCGGTCTCGACGATCTTACCGAAGCCAGCGAAGCGGCGATCGGTCGAGGTGGAGAAATAGTAGTCGCCGGCGCTGTAGGCGTAGGTCGTCGTTGCGACTGAATTGAAATCATCAAGTACCGCACTTTCGACGACTGTCTGAAGATTGAACGGCAGGTCGGGATTCGCCGGAGCGCCCGATACGAGGTATTCCGAGGAACCCTTAAACAGAACACGTGTAATTTTCCCTTTTGCATCGCGGATCGATTGCGGGAAGTCGGGGAGTTCGCCGTTACCGGTGAAAATTTTCTGTTCAACGAAGGAGCTCCCCGCGTGCATCTGCACGAAGTCAACGACGCCGTCGCCGTTGATGTCGCTCGGACGCACGCCCTGCTCTTCGGTGACATTCGTTGTTTTTGTGAAGACCGGAATAGTTGTTGAGGCCCAGTCGGTATCCGGAAGTCGTACCCAGTTCTTGCCATCGCCTTGGTTGAGGTAGAGGTTCCGCGTCAATGATCCGCTGCCGCCGGTCGTTTCATACGACTGCATGATGTCGGGGAGGCGATCGCCGTTGGCGTCAAAGAGGCGCACGCCGATGTCGTAGCCGTTGTTTGAAAATTCGGGAATGGTGGTTGATGCCCACTCGAACACTTCGGTCCAGTTCTTGCCGTCGCCGGCATTAAGGAGCAGGCGCTTCTTCGTATAGTCCTGGGGGACCGGGGCGGCGTAGGACTGAATGATGTCGTCGA
This sequence comes from Candidatus Microgenomatus auricola, assembly GCA_005239865.1. Taxonomy (GTDB): domain Bacteria; phylum Patescibacteriota; class Patescibacteriia; order SBBC01; family SBBC01; genus Microgenomatus_A; species Microgenomatus_A auricola_A. The sequence continues at coordinate 1,886 of SBBC01000006.1, read as the reverse complement.
GACCATCGCCGTTTAAGTCAGCGACGCGGACGCCATACTCGATTTGGCTCACGCCCTCAAAGAACGTCGGGATGGTCGTTGAGGCCCAATCGCTGTCGGGGACGCGGTACCACGATTTGCCATCGCCGCCGTTCAACACGAGATTCTTGGTAATGACCTGCGGATTCCCCGATTCCATCGATTGGAGAAGATCGGGAAAGCTGTCACCGTTCACATCAAGAATACGCGTCCCGTGGTCCTTGCCGTCTTTGGCAAAGAGCGGGACAGTTGTTGAGGCCCAGTCGGTCTGCTCGACCCATGTCTTTCCTGTTCCATCGTTGAAGTAGAGTTTGCGCGTATCAACGGAGCTGCTCTCCCTGGTCACCATGATGTCGACGTACCCGTCGCCGTTAAAGTCGGCGAGGCGGGCGCCCTGATCACAGGCGACGTCGTTACAGGAGAAGAACGGAACGGTTGTCGAGGCCCAGGCGCTGTCTGCGACTTGTGTCCATCCCGTGCCATCGCCGTCATTGAGGTAGAGCTTGCGGTACTCGATGGTCGTTGTCCCCCCACCAGGGACACCGTATTGATATGAACGAAGGAGGTCAGGAAGGGAGTCCCCGTTAACATCAACGAGCCGAAGACCATTGTCATAGTTGCCGTCTTTAAAGACCGGCAGGGTCGAGGTCGCGTAGCCCATGTTGTTGGTCCACGCTTTCGTTGACGTTGAGTAGCTGGCATCAATCGCGGGGAGCGAAACGCTGCCCGAGCCGTCTTCGCTCCGGCCGGTTTCAGTTACGGTGTCGAGAAGCGAGCGCTTGGCGTTATTGCCGAGCGTATACGCGAACGCGAACTTCTTGACCCAGGTGCCGTTGACCTTCGCCTGAATCTCAGAGATGCGGTACTTCGTAACCGCCGCGAAGCCTTCGGCGGTTGATGTGGCGATGTCGGGACGACTTTCGCGGGTGAAGGCAACTTCGAAAATGCCGCTTGCGCCGCCGTTGTGCGTGTAGGTTATCGTTGAGGGATAAATCTGGCCGGATTCTTTGTAGTACGTGTAGGTAATGTAGTTGCCGTTGGGGTCACGGATCTCCGAAAGCATCCAGCGGAAGACGCGGGAGGGGTCGGCGGGATCGTCCTGTCGCGAGCCTGCGGCCGAACCGTATTTGTAGACCATGCCGCGCTTGTCGGTGACGGTCCATACACCGCCGACGTAAGTATACTTTTTGAAATCGCCGGAATCGACTTTGGCACCATAGGCGGTCGTCGTTCCCGTTTGGAGGACGATCTCACCGTCTTGCGACGAGAGGAAGTAGCTGTCGGTATACATGTCCTCGGTGCCGGTGCGATTGAGGCGCTCGACATACGGAATTGAAATGGACCAGCCGTAGCCGAACTGATCGAATGGCGAGGCGCTGTAGTTGTTGTACGTGAGCTTGAGTACCGGCGTGAGATTGTTTCGTCCGGGTGGAACAGTGAGCGCGATGTCATAGACAAACGCGCCCTGCGTCTGGTTCGGCAGAACTTGCGCGGGAATGGTGTACGGAACGTGATACGGTTTATCGGAAAACGGATTGGGGTCGACGGCAAAGACTGGCGGTGCGGAGAAAGAAAAGAGGATCAAACAAAAAAGGACTGTAAGAATCGTCCTCCTAGTTATCGTGGGCAAAGGCCGCATATTCCCCGTGTGCGACCCTCCACAAGTCGCACCCTGACTCTACCATTATGAAATCAATATCCTTTTGTGGACATTGCTGTGGATAGTCTGGGGAGAATTGTTGACCTGGCTCTAGGTTTATGGGTTTCTCCCCGCCTTGATCTCATTAATGAAATACTCCCCCTGCTCCTTAAAGGAGGGGTTGCGGCGGATCGCTTCTTCCAGTTCCGCAATCGCCCCCGCTCTATCC
>SBBC01000039.1 GCA_005239865.1 Candidatus Microgenomatus auricola | reverse complement strand
CTTCAGGCATCTTGAAGGTCACCCCACTAGCATCGAAACCCTGACCTGGTTGCTCGACCGCCACCGCCACGCAGGTATCGGTCAGAACATAGATGTTGACGTTGACCAGGCTGCCGTCGATGCTCGGATCGATATGCTGAACGGCGTTCGTCAAGAGTTCAACGAAGGCGTTGCCGGCGCGGATCCGCCGCTCTGCGGAAAGCGAGGTGGTCTCGAGCGCCGCTTGCAGCGACTTGTCGAGAATGGCGATCGAGCGGAACTGATTAGAACATTCGAGGTGGAAGTGCATGTACGTTCCGCTGCTCGGCAGGAGATCGACCGCGCCTTTGCGCCAGTTCTTGACCATGCTCACGACCTGCTGAAGTGATCTCAATCGACCAGTCACCTCCTTTTCCGGCGCGCCTGGACAGACGTTGGTAATGAACTATTAGCGACACCTTAGGTTGTAGTTCCGAAGCTGTCAAGAGCCCGCCGACGTGCTATACTGGTATTGAACACGCCACCATGTTCAACAAACTCAAGCAGTTCAAAGACCTCCGCGATCAAGCGCAGGGCGTCCAGCGTCGGTTGAAGGACGTGATTGTCCGGGCCGACGCTGACCATGGCAAGATCCAGGTGGTCATGGACGGCAACCAACAGTTGCTGGGGATTGAGATCGACCCCGATCACCTCCGCATCGAAAACCGAGAAATGCTCCAGCGTCACCTGGCCGAAGCCGTCAATGGTGCAATCAAGAAATCACAAATGGAAATGGCGCGGGTAGTCAAGGAACTCTACGGAACCAACCTGCCTGGCCAGTCGTAAACCATGACCACCTTTCCAAAACCGCTCCACGACCTGATTGCGGCCTTCCGGAAATTCCCCGGGGTGGGCGAAAAAAGCGCCCAGCGCTTTGCCTTTTATCTGTTGCGCCAGCCGCCAGCCGAAGTCAAAAACCTGGCTGCACGCCTGGCCGCGTTGCCGGACCGAATCGCGGTCTGTGAAATCTGCGGTCTGATCGATGAAATATCGCCGTGCCGGTTCGACCGCGATCAGCACCGCGACCGTTCAACCATCTGCGTCGTGGCGGAAACGCTGGACGTTCTCGTGATCGAAAACAGCGGCGAGTACAAAGGCCGTTACCACGTTCTGGGCGGCGTTTTGAACCCGCTGGAAGGCGTCACCCCGGAAAAACTCAACCTGGCGTCACTCGTTAAACGCGTCAAACAGGAGCGGCCGGCTGAAGTGATCATCGCCACCAATCCCGACCTAGAAGGCGAAACCACCGCCCTCCACTTAAAAAAAGTCCTGGCTCCGCTGAAGGTCAAGGTCACGCGCCTCGGCCGCGGCTTGCCGATGGGTGCCTCACTCGAGTACGCCGATGAGGTGACCGTCGCCAACGCCCTCAAAGGCCGACAACGAGTATAATCCATCACCCTGGAACACCGAACCACCGAGTGACTGGCGGACGAACCATGTATGGAGCAAGGATAAAATCTCGACTGCGGTACAGCGCGACTCCCTCGTCCTCGTAAAACGGGGCGACCTCGTTAAGAAGCTCCTCAACGACCAATCTTACCTCTGGTCGGCAACCCCGGAGGGCGCGGTGAAGGACAACGAACTCGATACCGTTTTCAGTCAGGAACTCGCCGAAGAGACGACGATCGATAGGTGGGGATCGGGCTGGCTGGTCAGTCGGATATTCTTCGCAGCTCAAATACCGAAGGATGTCGTTCTGATAGATGAAGCGCTTCGTCTCGGGTTTCTGGACGTTCCGTTGGGTATACCCATCAACAATAGGACGGCCGTGAGAAACCTGATCGTAAATCGCAACGCCTCCGAGCACATCCGTAATCACTGGGATATTGAGGACTGCGCCAGGCGACGGATCGTCGCGCAGGATCGAGGTGTATGGCAAGGGGGTGCGGTCGACAATCGGGTAGGCACGCGGTACACGCTCAATGACGAGCAGACCGAGAAGAAAACCAACCAGGATGAGCTTTTTCCGACCGCGAAAAAACGATATCATGTGGCGGATGGCAAAACCGGAGAGCACGGCCAAGCCCAGGAAGGTGTAGATGACGAACCGGGAAGGGGAGGAGAGCGACGAAAAGGGTGGGAATTTCAAAAGAAGATCCGACGGCATCGGGACATCAATCGATGTTCCGGCCATGGTCAGGTTCGGACCGAGCGCGAGAAGCGCGAAAACAACGCTGACGAACATCCAGAATTTTTCTGCGTGGGTGGAGGAGGGTGAAGTTTGACGTAAAGATTGTCGTCGCCCGAACCACCAGATGACCAGCGCAAGTTCGACCACTCCAAGATAGGCGATCCTCTCGTGCCACAAGAACAACATGCCGTCAATGGGTTGAGTCACAGAACCTCCCACCAGCAGCCACGAGGGTGGTGTCAGGAAACCGAGGACATCAAGGGAAGCCACAAGTCGCAACCCTGGCTGGACCGGGAGAGGCGGATCCTCAATGAAAGAAGAGATGGACGGGATCGCGAATGGAAGAATGAGGATAAAGGCCACGCCCAAGCATATACTCGTCGCACGCATCACCGGACGCTGCTGTGCTAGCTCCCATAAGACGCCCAGACCAACGAAGATCAAGGAGGCCAGTAGGTAGTACCAGGACCCGAGCGCCGCCAGAGCCAGACCGACGCCGGCTGCGATGGCCCAGCGTATTTTAGCAGTTCGGAAAGCACGGAGGAAACACAGCACGAAAAACGGAATCCAGAGTGCCGACAAGATGTTCATGTGTTGCAAACCGCGTTGCAGTAGAAAGCTTGAGAAACCGAATATGATCCCGCCGCACAAAGCAGCGAATCTCGATCGCGTCAGGTCGAGGACGAGAAGGTTGGTGGTGATCGCGGCTCCAATGAACATGAGCAAAAGGACGAGGTTGTAGCTCAAAATGAGATTATTGGTGAGCAACTGAAAAGGAATGGACAAAAGCGTCGGAAAAATGCCATCAACCCCGGCTCGCAGATCGACGCCGGTCGGGAAAAACAGCATCGTCGTTTTCCAGAGCTCGTTCGCATGGTCAATCAGCGCCGTCTTCGTCCACCAGTACTGCCAGAGAAAGAACTGATCGTCGGAGATGTACTTATCGATGGCCGGGGTGTGGGTAGTGAAAGAACCGATCAGCGGCCAGGTGAAGAGGAGGGCCAGCACCAGGTAGACCCCGACGCTGATGACCACAAACGCGAACGTTGAAAACCTACTCATTTTGGCGATGATACGCTCTTCACAACCTGGCTGGTTGATGGCGGCTTGAGGTCTTTCCTTCGACGATTCAATTGAAGGATTGATCGGAAGATGCTGACGGAATCCCTCAAGAGCCGCACATGCGACGGTCCGTTTTGACGAAACACGACCGGCATCCTCGTGATGCGGAAGCCGCGATCGATCGCCCGGACAAGGATTTCGATGTCAAAACCAAACCCTTTCGTCTCAAGCCCTAAGAAAAGCTCCAGCGCCACCGGGGAACGAAACCCCTTGACACCGCACTGCGTATCCGGAAACAATGGACCCCGAAAAACGACCAGGTTGAGCAAGACCGCCAGGGTTTTCCCAAACAAAAGACGGACCGGAGAAATATGAACTAGGTTTCGAGACAAGGGTAACGTCCGATCGCCGGTGACAACGTCGCTGCCGTCAATGAGTTGACGGAGTATCCCTTCGATAACGTCTAAATCGAACGGCAGATCAGCGTCAATGAATACGATGAATTGGCCCCGAGCCGTCAGAACCCCGTGCCGGACCGCTGCGCCTTTGCCGCTGTTGACCGGTAGGCGCAGGCAGGAAAGTTGAGGGTAGCGGGTGGTCAGTTCGATGACCTGTCCGGCGGTGTCATCAGAGCTGCCATCGTCGACCACAATGATCTCGGCCTGCGGGTCAAGCGTGTGAAGGTGGGTGGCAAGTTCCTCGACCGACGCAGCAATCGTCGCTTCCTCGTTGAATGCCGGAATAATGACCGAGAGTCTTGGTCGGCCGCCAGCCGATTGATACATGCAAGCAGGTTTGGTGTCGAAGGAGGTTAAGCCGGACGTTTGTGTCTCCAGCAATGGGCAGGAGCAGGCCGGCGTCAGCCGTCACTCACCTTGAGAAACTTTTGTGATCTCGATCTCGGTCAAATCCTGACGATGTCCGTGCTTCCGGCGGTAGCGGACTTTTGGTTTGAACTTCAGCACAGTCACTTTGTGGCTGCGGTACTGTCGCACGACCCTCGCCTCAACTTTGGCTTGAGGAACCAGTGGCTGTCCGATCTGGGCTTGCTGCCCGTCGTGAAGAAGCAGCACTTTCTCGATTGAAAAGTTTTTCCCGTCCGGTGATAAAACCTTCTCCACGCTCAACTTTTGACCGGGTGAAACAAGGTACTGCTTTCCGCCGATTTCGATGATTGCAAACATCGTGAAAACGCTCAAGGGTTTTGAGAAGGTAGTCTAGCATCGCCGTCAGGAACCGTCAACCTCGTCACACTTTTCAAAACTATCTAAGTACCTCCTCAGTTTTTTCTGGAGAAAAAACTATCAAAATACTTGGTCTCCAGTGAAAAGTGTGACGGGGTCAATCCCCAATCTCGACCTTTGATCCGATCAGAACATTGTGTCTAACCACGAACCCGGCATTGACCTCGAGCGCCTGGGTGGCAAATGCTTCCGGCGTGACGGTGACCGGATCGCCGTTGGGCACTGGCACGTTGAGGGCAACATCAACGACTGCGCCGTCGCGAATCCAGATAATGTCAAGCGGAAACTTCATGCCCTGCATCCAGAAGGCATACGGTCCCGGCTGTTGAAAAACGAAAAGCATCCCTTCGAACTCGTCCAGCGCCCGGCGGCCAGCCAGACCCTGTCGCCGCAAAGCATCGGTGTCCGCGATCTCGGCCGTGACCACTGCGTCACCGAGGTGAAGGCGGGCCACCGACCGCGGTCGCTCGAGCGGGCGCTTGAATGACGGGAGCAGACCGGTTGAGGTCAGGGTGTCGCCGTAAACCGCGACCGCGCCGACCACGGCCAGGATGCCGACGACGATGAGAATGCTTCTTCTCGTTTTCATGGCCCCACGGAATGACGGTCACGTCCGCGCCGCTGGGAAAACACGACCAGCAGCGTTCCCAGGGCGAGCATCACGAGCGTCAGCACGATCAGGGCCATGAGTTTCTGGACGCCACGGAAAACCAGCGTCGTCGCACTGAAGACGGCCGTCAGGAGGTAGAGGAACACGACCGCGCCGCGATGGGAAAAACCGACGTCGAGCAATCGAAAGTGGAGGTGTTTCCGGTCGGCGCTCCGGAACGGCGAACGGTGCTCGATGAAAACCCGACGGACGATGACCCAGACCACGTCGAGGATCGGAATGCCCATGATCAGGAGTGCGGTCGCGACCTTGCTGCCGGCCACAATCGCCAGCGTGCCGAGGAGAAATCCGGTCAGGAGCGACCCACCCTCACCGAGGAAGACCCGCGCCGGGTGCCAATTCCAGATGAGAAACCCAGCCGCCGCACCAGCCAGGATCAATGCCAGCCGAGCCGTCTCCGGCTGCAGCACCGGCGGCCGGACCGATAGGATAAAAACGGCGAGACTGCCGATGGTCGTGATGCCGGCGACTAAGCCGTCAAGTCCGTCAAGGAACTTCGTCGTGTACATCATGCCCATCAGCCAGGCGAAGGTAAAGACGTCCGCCCACAGCGTAACATAGTAGGGCGTTCCGTGCCATGAGAACACCGGCAGATTGACCGATGTCAAATCGATCACGCCGCCCAGGGGATTCGTGATCAGGCGAATGCCGATGCCACTGGCAATGACGATGAGCGTGGCGGCAATCGGAAACAGAATCTGGACAGTCGGCGGCAGACGGAGCTTGTCGTCGAGCGCACCGCCGATCATCAGGACGAGTGCGGCGGCCAACATCCCGACGAGGTACTTGGGCAAAATATGCGGACCGGTGACGCCGTTCGGATACTGACTGAAGATGCCGACGACCGCAAAAAACGCCAGGAAAATCGCGACCCCGCCGAGCAGCGGCACTGGTCGGGCATGGATTTTCCGCTCCGGCGCGACCGTCGGAACGTCAACAATCTTCATTCGCTGCGCCAGCCACCGCACGATTGAGGTCGCGCTCAACGACAGCGCAAACGCTAAAAAAAAGGCTAGCAGATTCATGTCCGTTCCGGCCGTGTCCGCTCGAGATAGGTCTCGAGAATCACCGCCGCCGCAACGCTGTCGCGGGAAAACGATGATGACTTGAACCGATCGGCATACGCGCTCGACAGCCGTTCGTCCTCAAACTCGACCGGGATGTTCAGCGCTTCCTCAAGTTCACACATCACGTTTTGGACTTCACTCGCCTGCAATCCTCGCTCCCCCCGGAGCGTCAGCGGTAAACCAACCACAATTTTTTCAATCCCCTCGCGTTTGACGAGTTCGCCGAGGGCCGCGAACAGCGCGCGCTTACCTTTCCCCTCCAGCGCCGGTCGCGGAAAGACGTGCTCGCCGGTCTCGTCACTCAAGGCGATGCCCACTCGTTTTGCGCCGTAATCTAGGCCGAGTATGCGTCCCATGGTGTGATCACTTCATACCCGTCAACGGTCACCAGAATTGTCCGCTCTTCGTGCGCCGCCAGCCCGCCATCCCGCGTGCGGACGGTCCAGCCGTCATCGTCGGTCGTGATCGCAAAGTCACGCTCGGTCACCATCGGTTCGATCGCCAGGAGCATGCCGCGTTTCAAGACCGCGCCGGTTCCCGACAGGCCGAAATTGGGGATCCGCGGATCTTCGTGCACCGCCCGCCCCAGGCCATGTCCGACCAGGTCGCGGACCACGCTGAACCCCTGTTGTTCGACAAAGGTCTGCACCGCCTGACCGAGATCGCCAACGGTCGAGCCGTCACGCACGACGCCAAGCGCGATACCAAGAGCGGATCGCGTCACTTTCAGCAGTCGTTTGGCAGTGGCCGGGATCTTCCCGACCGCGATCGTCGTGGCCATGTCGGTATACCAACCCTGATACGCCACCCCGAGGTCAAGTCCGACGATGTCTCCGTCACGTATGATTTTGTCCGGGCGGGGAAGACCGTGCACCACCTCGTCATTGATGGAGACGCAGAGCGCAGCCGGAAAATCCTGGAATCCCTTGAAGGATGAGGTAGCGCCGTGTTTGACAATGGTCCGCTCAGCCAGTTCATTGAGCGCTGATGCGCTGACCCCAGGGCGAACCGCCTCGACCACCCGATGGAGAGCAGTGCTCAAAATCGCCCCGCTTTTCCGGATGGCGGCCAGCTCCTTTTTCGTGAACGGTTTCCATCCTTTCATTGGCGGCGGTTACCCAGACGGGCAAAGAACAATTGCCCGACCCGCAAAATCGCGCGGGTCACCGCTGGAATCGGCGGTTGGCCGTCAACCTTCTTCAACACCCCTTGCCGGTCGTAAAAGCGGAGAATCGGCGCGGTCAATCGGCGATACAAGCGGAGGCGGCGTTGAACAGCTGCCGGACGGTCATCGTCACGTATTAGGAGCGTTGCGCGTAACCGTTTCGGTGCCTGGTGATACCGCAGGTGATAAATTTTTCCGTCCAAAGCCATCCGACGACCGCTTAAACGTTTGACTGCCTGACGGTCGCTCAACTCCAAAACGATAACCAGATCCGGCCGCGCCACCCGTTGCAACCACCGCGCCTGGTTGAGCGTTCGCGGATAGCCGTCGAGAATAAAACCACGACGGCAGTCCGACGACCGCAACCGTTCGGCCACCAACTTATTGGTCAACGCATCCGGTGCCAGTTTTCCGACGCGAAGTCGGGTTGAAAGTTTTCTCCCGACCGCGGTGCGATGGTTGATGTGCCGACGAAAAATGTCACCCGTCGAGATGTGCGGGAGTCCCAGTTTGGTCGACAGGATGTCCGCCTGTGTCCCCTTGCCTGACCCCTGCGGGCCGAGTAGAACGATACGTTGCCGGTATGTTTGACGTTTGACTATTGACATGTGGCCAGATCCATCCCTGGAATTGTCAGCCGTCACCTGTCAAATGTCAATCATTCTAAAACCCTTCGTAATCACGCATCACCAACTGGGCGTCAATCTGCTTGACCGTTTCAATCACTACCGAGACGACGATAAGCAAGCTCGTACCGCCAACCACAATCGTTTGTATATTCGTGGTCGATTGCAAAACGTTCGGCAGCACCGCCACCGCTCCCAGGAACAAGGCGCCAGCCAGCATGATTCGATTCGAGACGTAACCGAGATACTCGGCGGTCTGCTGGCCGGGACGGATGCCGGGCACGAAGCCGCCCTGCTTCTGGAGATTCTCCGCGATCTGCTGGGGGTGAAACACGACCGAGGTATAAAAGTAGGTGAACGCGACGACCAGAATGAAGTAGATGATCGCGTAGAATCCCTGGTTCTGGAACAACAGCGTCGTTCCGCGCGCGAGCGAAGCTAGCCAACCAATCGGCGAGTTCGCGAAGAATTGGGCGACCAGCGGCGGGAAGACCACCAACGACACGGCAAAGATGATGGGAATGACGCCGGCCTGGTTCACCCGGAGTGGCAGATGGGTATCGACTCCGCCGAACACTCGATTGCCGCGGATCCGTCGGGCGTACGACACCGGAATGTTCCGCTGCGCCTCGGTGATGAAAACCACGGCCGCGATGGTGATCAGGCCAACAATCAGGATCAGAAGGTAGGTAAAAATCTTCGACGGGTCGAAGACCGCTAGGGTTTGTTGGATCGTCCGCGGGATGGCGGCCACGATACCGGCGAAAATGATCAGGGAAATGCCGTTGCCGATTTTCTTCTCGCTGATGAGTTCGCCGATCCACATCAGGAAAATCGTGCCGCCGGTGATGCCGATAATCGCGGTCGTCAGATCAAAGCCTGACAAAGCGGTGATAATCCCGCCGCCCTGCTGCCGCAACAACGTGATCGTACCGAAGGCATTGAGCGCGGCCAGCGGCACGGTCAGCATGCGCGTCCACTGGTTTATCCGGCGGTACCCCTGCTCACCTTCTTTAGATAATCGCTCAAGCGCCGGAATGATCATCGTCAGGAGCTGAAAAATGATCGAGGCGGTGATGTACGGACCAACGCCGAGCATGACGATTGAAAAGTTCTCCAAACCGCCGCCCGAAAAAATATTCAGAAGCCCGAGGAGTTGGTTCGATTGAAAAAACTTCTGGAGCGCCGCGGCATCAACCCCGGGAATGGGGATGTGCGCAGCCAAGCGGAAGATCACGAGCATTCCGAAGACGAAGAGAATCTTCGAACGGAGATCCCGAACTTTCCATACCTGGCCAAGTTTCTCAAGCATCTCGTCGCTCCTTGGCTGTAGTCGGGGGTGGCCCGGATGGCCGGTTCTTCGCCGCGGTCAGCTCAATCGCTTTCCCGCCGGCCTGTTCAATCGCCGTTTTAGCGCTGCCTGAAAATTTGTGCGCTCGGACTGTTAAGGCCTTCGCGATCTGGCCGCCCCCCAAGACCTTGACCCGAACTGTCGTTTTGATCAAGCCCTGCTCCTTCATCTGCTCTGGCGCGACCACCGTACCGGTGGTGAAAACGCGATCGAGGTCGCGCAGGTTAACGATCGCGAACTTCTCGGCCAAACTGCGGAAGCCCCGCTGTTTCGGCACACGCTCGAGCAGTGACCGCAAGCTCCGTCGAATTAATCCGGTTCGGCCACCGGTGCGAGAACGTTGCCCCTTCATCCCGCGACCGCTGTACGTTCCGCGCGACGAGTTGCCGCGACCAACCCGCCGCCGTTGACGGCGGCTGCCGCGGTACGCGTTCAGGGTATGCAGCGTCAGCGGTGTCATCGTCATTTCCCTAGCTTCGCCTTGACTCGTTCGCGGGTTTGCAATTTCTTCAGGGCGCTCATGACCGCATACAGGTTGTTAACCTTGTTCGCCGAGCCGAGCATTTTGGCGACGATATTCCGAACACCGGCTAGTTCCATCACCGGTCGGACAGCGCCGCCGGCAATCACCCCGCTCCCTTTCGGAGCCGGCTTCAAGAACACTTTGGCCGCCCCAAATTTCTCCGTGATGACGTGCGGGATGGTCTCGTTGACAATCGGAACGGTCACCAGGGACTTGCGAGCGATGGCTGATCCCTTGCTGACCGCGCCGGCCACGTCCAACCCTTTGCCGATCCCAACACCGACCCGTCCCTTGCCGTCTCCAACCACAACGGTCGCGCGGAACCGCATCCTTTTTCCGCCCGCGACCACCCGTGAAACCCGACGGATTTCAATAATCTTCTGTTCAAACTCTTTTTCTTCGCGCGGGCCGGAGTCACCCCGTCGTCTTCCGCCAGCGCGATGTTGTGCGAATCTTGCCATCCTTAGAACTCCAATCCACCCGCCCGGGCTCCGTCGGCGAGCGCCTTGACCTGCCCATGGTATGTATGCCCGGCGCGATCGAACACTACCCGCCTAATCTTTAACGTTTTCGCTCGCTCGGCCAGTTGCCGCCCTACGTCTTTGCTGACCGCCACGGTGGCCGACTTCCCGGACTTCATCTGGCGGTCGGACACCGCGACCAGCGTTCGGCCGACAGTGTCATCAATCAGTTGCGCGCTGATGTGTTTCAAGCTTCGGAAGACGGCCAGGCGCGGTCGTTCGGCGGTCCCGAAAATACGGCGACGGACGCGGCGGTGTCGCCGAAGGCGCTGTTCGTATTTCGACAGGGGGCGATTCATCTTATTATGCCGCTCCGACTGCTTTCACGACCTTGCCGGCCTTCCGGCGCACCGACTCTCCAACGTACCGGATCCCTTTGCCCTTGTACGGCTCGGGCGGACGGAGCCGCCTGATGTGAGCCGCGGTTTCGCCGACAAGTTGCTTGTCAATGCCGGATACGGTAATGATGTTCTTCTCCACCGTCACGTCAATCCCCGCCGGCAGCGGCAGTTTGACCGGATGCGAGAACCCGAGGTTGAAGACAAGTTGCTTCCCCTCGAGGCTGGCGCGATAACCAATGCCCTGGATTTCGAGCTGTTTGGAAAATCCCTTCGTGACTCCCTCGACGGTGTTAGCGATCAGCATCCGAAACAACCCCCACAGCGCCCGATCACGCTTCTCGTTTTCGTTCTCCACCCTGACCCTCACCGTGTTGCCTTCGACCGCGACCCTGACGCGCTCGTGGAGGGGCAGCAAAAGTTCACCCTTCGGTCCTTTGACCGCACAGGTGCTGGCATCGACGTTGACGCTCACGCCGGTGGGAAGGATAATTGGTTGTTTGCCAATTCGTGACATGGTTTAGAAAACCTCGCAAATAACCTCGCCGCCGAGCTTGCGCTTCCGCGCTTCGCGATTCGTCATCATCCCCTGCGGCGTTGAAATCACGGCCATCCCTAAATTATTTGAGACAATCGGTAAATCGGAGTGTCCAACGTAGAGGCGGCGACCGGGCTTGCTCACGCGCCGGAGTGAACGGATGATGCTCTTCCCCTGGTCGTCGTATTTCAGCGTCACCTCAATCGTCTTCGGGGTTTGCCCTTGAACGGCAGCGCCGCGAATCCAACCGGCCTCGGCCAGAACGTTCAGCACCGTCAATTTAACCTTCGAATATGGAAGGATGATCGCGGTCTTCTTGCCGAGCGCCGCATTGCGGATGCGGGAGAGCATGTCGGCGATTGGATCGGTGGAGAGTATCATGCGTGTTACCAGCTTGACTTCCGGATGCCGGGGATGTCCCCGCGGTTCGCCAGTTCACGGAAACAGATGCGACAAATGCGGAACTTCCGCATGTATCCGCGCGTGCGACCGCAGCGCCAACACCGTCGGACCGAGCGCGTGGTAAATTTCGGTTTACGGAGTGACTTCGCGATTTGTGCAGCCGTTGCCATAGACGTGACTGATTAGGGTGCGGTTTTACGGAAAGGAAACCCGAGGGCGGTCAAGAGAGCCACGCCTTCGGCCGGAGAGGCCGCCGTCGTCACGATCGTCAGGCCGAGGCCGTGAATCTTTTCGATCTCGTCGCTCGAGATCTCGGGAAAAACCAGGTGCTCCTTCAATCCCAGCGTGTACGACCCCTGCCGACCGAAGGCGTCCGGAGAGAGTCCCCGAAAATCGCGGACGCGGGGGAGCGTGACGTGAACGAGCTTTTCGAGAAAGTGCTCCATCCGCTTACCGCGCAGCGTCACCATTGCGCCGATCGGCATCCCGTGCCTGATTTTAAAGGAGGCAATTGATTTCTTCGCCAGCGTCAGGACTGGTTTCTGACCGGTGATCCGGGCGAGTGTTGTCACCGCCAAGTCGAGGTCCTTGGGCTCGCGCGAGGCGCTGCCGACGCCGACGTTAAGGACAACCTTGACGACTTTCGGGATGGCGTTGACGTTCTGGTAACCGAACCGTTTCCGTAGTTCCGGAACGGCCGTGGTGCGATAGCGATCTCGGAGTGACAAAACCTTTACCTTCATAACACCTCGTGACATTTTGCGCAAATCCGCACTTTCTTGTCGCCGACGATTTTGATAGCTGGGCGCGTCAATTTCCCGCACTTCCCGCAGACGAGCTGCACGTTCGAGACTTGGACTGGAGCGGCGAAGTGGATCCGCTGACCCTTTTCCCGTTCACGCCGCGCCCGAACGTTCTTCGTCATGATGTTGAGATTCTCGACTACCACCCGTTGCTGGCGGGGAAACACCTGGAGAATCTTGCCCTGCTTCCCCCGGTCCTTGCCGGTCACCAGCCGGACGAGATCGCCTTTTTTAATCCGCCTGACGTTGATCACAACACCTCCGGTGCCAGCGAGATAATTTTAGTAAAACCCTTGGTCTTCAGTTCTCGCGCGATTGGTCCGAAAATGCGGGTACCCTTCGGTTCCTTCGACGCCCGGTCAATCAAGACGCAGGCGTTGTCGTCGAAACGAATCGCCGTACCGTCCGGTCGTTGGAATTCTTTCCGCTGACGGACGATGACCGCGTGGGCGACCTCACCTTTCTTCGACAGCGCGCGAGGGATGGCCTCTTTGACGCTCACGGTAATAATGTCGCCGAGACGGGCGTAGCGCTTCTGGTAACCGCCGTGGACTTTTAGGCACATCACCTTCCGGGCGCCGGAGTTATCGGCCAAGGCGAGCATGGTGCGCGGTTGAATCATCCCGTTAGAGCGTTAGTTGGTAACGGAATGTACTTCATAACCTGTGCGCAAGTCGATATTCGGCGCTCTAACGGGATCATGTAGCTGCCTCGTTCGTCTGGCCGAGCTTCTGCCGGACGCGCCAACGCTTCAACCGAGAAAGCGGTCGCGTCTCCTCAATGACGACGCGGTCGCCAACGTGGTACTGGTTCCGCTCGTCGTGGGCCGGGAAAGTGTGGCTGCGGTGGTGCTGCTTGCCGTAGCGGGGGTGGGTCTTGACGCGGTCAACGCGCACGACCACGGTCTTCTCCATCTTGTCGGAAATCACCGTGCCAATCAGTTTTCGTCTTTTCTTGAGAAACGCGCTCATCTGTCCTCCTGCTGGACGGGTGGCTTGGCCGGCTTGGTCCGCGACTGGTTGAGGATCGTCAAAACTCGGGCGATCCGGTGCCGTAACTCGCGCACCTCGCGGACGTCCTTATGCTGACTACCAGCTACCCGGAATCGCGTGTGGCGCAGTTGCTCACGCATCGATGCTAACATTTTCTGAAGCTCGATCGACCCCTTTAAACGTAATTCCTTGAATTCTTGCTGCTGCTTCATACGGCTTCAGTCCTTCGTCACAATCTTCGTCTTGACCGGGAGCTTATAGGCGGCTAGTCGCAGCGCTTCCCGTGCCACCGTCGGTTCGACGCCGTCCATCTCGAACAGCACCGTTCCTGGTTTGACCACCGCCACGAAATGATCAACCGCGCCTTTCCCGCCGCCCATCCCGACTTCCAGCCCTTTAAAGGTCACGGGTTTGTCCGGAAAAATCCTGATCCACACCTTCCCGCCGCGTTGGATGAATCGCGTTATCGCCCGGCGGGCGGCTTCAATTTGTCGGGCGCTTATCCAGGTACCTTCGAGCGCGCGGAGACCGAATGTCCCGTAGCTCAACGTCGTTTTCTGCGAGGCCGCGCCGCGGATCACGCCGCGCTGATGCTTTCGATGTTTGACTTTCTTTGGCAACAACATCTTAACCTACCTTAACGCTCCTGGCGACTTGGCAAATACCTCACCGCGGTAAATCCAAACCTTAACGCCGATGGTGCCGTACGTCGTATTGGCCGCGCCGCGGGCGTAATCAATGTCGGCCCGAAGAGTTTGCAGCGGGATCGTGCCCGCCGCTAACTTCTCCGTCCGAGCAATCTCCGCACCGTTCAGACGTCCAGCCAGCATGACCTTGGCACCCAGCGCGCCGGCCCGCATCACCTGGTCAATCGTGTGCTTCATGACCCGCCGGAACGGTAAGCGCTTTTCAATCTGCTCGATGACACTCTTGACGACGATCTGAGCGTTCTGGTCGGGGTTCGGAACTTCCTGAATGTTGAGCTTGAGGTTGAACTTACCGCCCTTGCCGCGCCCGACGAACGGCAGCAACCCTTTCTTGAGTTGCTCCAAGCCCACCCCGCCTCGCCCGATTACCATCCCCGGACGAGAGGTGTGGATCGTAATCACCACGCCGGAATTCGAACGCTCAATCTCGATTTGCGCCACCCCCGCTTCACGGAGTTTCTGGCTGATGTATTTCCGGATCTCAACATCTTCGCGCAGCAATTGGCTGTACTCGCGCTGCGAAAACCACTTCGAATTCCAGGTGTTGATGACCCCCAGCCGAAAGACCTTTGGATGAACTTTCTGTCCCATGTCTTATGCCTTCTTCTTGAATGACTTGCCCTTCTTCGTCAACGCTCGTTTCGCCGTGGGGGTGACCGCCTTCGATGTTTGCGTCTGCACTGGTGGCGTCGGCGGCTTCTCCGCTTTTGGGGCCAGCACGATCGTCACGTGCGAGGTCCGCTTCCGCAGCAATCCCGCCCGACCGAAGGCCCGCGGCTGATAACGTTTGAACTTCGGACCCTCGTCGGCGTATGCCTGTTTCACGACCAGCGACGACGGATCAAGTTTGAAGTTGTGTTGGGCGTTCGCTTCCGCTGACTTCAGAAGCTTGAGGAGCGGCGCGCTCGAGCGCTGTGGGAGATGACGCAATTGCGTTTCCGCCATCTCCACGCTCTGACCGCGAATCACGTCGAGCACCAGCCGAACCTTTTTCGGGCTGATTCTCAAGTAGCGCAGTCGGGCAATCACGTCCATATGCAGATTACTCCTTCGGCCGCGCTTCCGGCGCGGTCGGCGGTGCTGGTGCGGCTGCCGCGGCCGCTGCCGCGGCCGCTTCCGCCTCGCGTTGAATGCGGCCGCCGTGTCGAACGAATTTCCGGGTCGGTGAGAATTCGCCAAGTCGATGGCCGACCATGTTTTCGACAATCTGGACCGGCCAGTGCTCACGACCGTTGTGGACGCCAATCGTATAGCCAACCATTTCCGGCGTAATCACCGAATCGCGCGACCACGTCTTCACGACTGTTCGGTCGCCGGGCTTCAGTCTCAAGAGCTTCTTCAGGAGCTTCGGATCAGTAAACGGACCTTTTTTTAAACTGCGTGACATAGTCTTATTTGTGCGTGAGGCGTCGTTGCAGGATAAACCCGTCAGAACGACGGTGCTTCCGTCTGGTTTTGACGCCGCGGGCGTGCTTCCCCCATGGAGTCTTCGGGTATTTCAAGCCAATCGGGTTGACGCCCTCGCCGCCGCCATGCGGGTGATCAACCGGGTTCATGGCTTTGCCGCGAACGCTCGGGCGGATGCCCAGGTAGCGCCGGCGACCGGCTTTGCCAAGCCGAACGTTGATATGGTCGGGGTTACTCAACTGCCCGATCGAACCACCCGCCGCTTTCGGCACCAAGCGAATTTCACCAGACGGCATCTTCAATTGGGCGTACTCGCCCTCGACACCCATCAGCGTCGCGCCGACCCCGGCCGAACGGACAATCTCTCCGCCCTTCCCGGGTTGGAGCTCAATGTTGTGAACCATCATGCCGACCGGAAGATGTTCGAGCGCCGTTCGGTTACCAACCTGAATTGGCACTGGTCGACGCGAAGACACCACGGTCATGCCGACCCGCAGATCCTGGGGTGCCAGAATGTATCGTTGTTCGCCGTCCGGGTACTTGATGAGCGCGATCCGGCTCGTCCGGTTCGGGTCATACTCGATCGCCGTCACGGTCGCCAGCGCATCATAGCGGTCCTGCTTGAAATCAATCACGCGGTAGTAGCGCTTGTTCCCGCCGCCGCGGTGCCGAACGGTGATCTTTCCCTGGACGTTCCGGCCGCCGCTGGATTTCAGCATCATGGTCAGCGACTTGGCCGGTTGATGCTTCGTGATGTCCTCAAATGTCGCGACTGACGACTTCCGTCGTCCGGGACTGGTCGGTTTGTAGATCTTAACGGCCATCGTTAGCCTCCGTAGACGTCGAGTTTCTCGCCGGGGTGCAGGGTCACGATCGCCTTCTTCCAACCTTTGGTCGCACCCTCGGTTCGGCCGTAACGTACGAACTTTCCGGCAATATTCATGACGTTGACCTTGTGCGGACGGACGCCGTACAAGGATTGAATCGCTTTCCGGACGGTGATCTTATTCGCTTCGTTCGAAACAACAAAGACGTACTGATTATGGCTCCCTAGCCCGGTCGACCTCTCCGACACCAGTGGTCGTAGCAGGACTTTGTAGGCCTCACCGGAATCAGCTTTCCGCTTGCCAGCGCTTTTCTGAACGGTCGCCGCTGGCTTCGCCTCGCGTCGGGTCTCGCTGGCTCCGCCGGACGGCTTGGCTGGAACGCCCGCACCCGGCACCGCCGCGAACCGTTTCCGCTTCTCTTCCTCGGCCTTGGCCTTGGCCGACTGGACTACGTGCTTCGGCTTCTTGTCCTTGCCGATGCCTTCCTTCTTCGATCGAAATCGGTCGAACCACCCCATACGTTTATTCCTTCGTTCGGTTGAGTGCCGTGTACGTTTTGACGATGACGTCAACTGCCTGCTCCGGCATCAGGACCGTCCGGTGTTTGACGATATCGAGCACGTTGAGGCTGTCGGCGCGGATCGTGCTGACGCCCGGGATGTTCCGGCTCGACTTCATGAGACGCTCGTTTTTCTCCGGCAACACGATCAGCGCTGATTTTTCAATCGGCAGTTTCTTCAAGACCGTGGCCATGGCTTTGGTCTTGGTGGCCGGCAGATCGAGTGCTTCAACCAGGACCAGATGGTTGGATGTCAGCTTGTCGGAGAGTACCATGAACAGCGCCTTCTGCTTCGTCTTCTGATTCACTTTCATGGTCGGGTTACGATCCGGACGCGGACCAAAGGCCACCCCGCCACCTTTCCAAATCGGCGAACGGATCGAACCGTGACGGGCGCGGCCGGTGCCCTTCTGCCGCCAGGGCTTTTTCCCGCCGCCGCGAACTTCGGCCCGGGTCTTGGTGTGCGCGACTGCCACCCGGGCATTCGCCCGTTGCGCCACGATCACCTGCTCAACCAGTTCCGGTTTTACCGGCACGCCAAAGATCCGATCAGGCAGTTCTTTCGAACGGAGCGCTTGGCCTTCGAGATTGTATACCTTCGCGATTGGCATGGTCATCCGACCGTTTGTAAAAATACGATCCCGTTGCGGGGACCGGGCACCGCGCCCTTGACCACGAGAAGATTTCGTTCCGGCATGACCTCCACGACTTCGAGATTGTTGACGCTGACCTGCTCGCCGCCCATCCGTCCGGCCATCCGCGTGCCTTTCATGACGTGCTGTGGGAAGGTGGCGCCAATCGAACCGGGCATCCGAAGATTGTCCTTGTGGCCGTGGCTGGCCGGACCGCCGGCGAAGTGGTGCCGCTTGACCACGCCGGCGAATCCCCGCCCCTTCGACGTCCCGGTAACTTTCAATTGTTCACCCGGCGTGAAGACGCTCGCGTCAATCTTCTGCCCCGCCTGGAGCGTTGCCGGTTCAGCCATTCGAAATTCGTGCGTCACCGCGAACTGGCCGAAGTCCTTCCAGGCCTGCCGCTGCGGTTTGGCCGGCCGGCGCTTGGCGCCAAATCCAACCTGGACAGCGGCATAACCGTCCTTTTCAGGCGTTTTCACCTGCGTCACCGTGCATGGACCGGCCTCCAGGACTGTCGCGGGAACGACCGTTCCGTCTTCGCGGAAACGTCGAGTCATAGCGATTTTTTTGGCGATGAGAAACTTCATGGATACGTTCCTTAGGACATTCTACGGATACGAAAATCGAGGGATTCGATGCTGCCAGGACTGGAGCGAGACGAATCTCTCGTCAACAGAACTGACAAATCGTTATCTGGAGCTTGAACGCTTCCGATTGCGATCCGGGAATTATCAGCTCCAGAACCTACTTGTCGCGGGTTATGAGTTGGTCGAAATTAGGTTCGAACAGCGCCCCCTACGCTACTACATCTTGATTTCGATGTCAACCCCGGCCGGCAAACTCAAACTTGTCAGCGCCTCAACCGTTTTCGGGGTCGGATCGATGATGTCGATGAGACGCTTATGGATCCTCATCTCGTACTGCTCGCGGGAATTCTTGTGGACGAAGGGCGAGCGGATGACCGTGAACTTCGATTTCTCCGTCGGCAACGGGACCGGGCCTTTGACAGTTGCGCCGCTGCGCTGCGCCGTGTCGATGATCGTCTTCGTTGACTGGTCGATGATCTTGTGATCGTACGCCCGGATTTTAATCCGGATGCGCTGATGGCTTTCTTCCTCGGTCGAGGTGGGCGGGTGGTTGGTCTTGAGTTCCTGTTCCATCATAGAAAGAGCGAAAAGAACGTGGTCGCGCCGGCTTACTTCGCGATCTTGACGACCACTCCAGCGCCGACGGTGTGGCCGCCTTCGCGGATGGCGAAACGCTGCTTTTCTTCGAGCGCGACCGGTGCAATAAGTTTCACCTTGAGATTGACGGTGTCGCCGGGCATGACCATCTCCATGCCGGACGGCAATTCGACTTCACCGGTCACGTCGGTCGTCCGGATGTAGAACTGCGGTTTGTACCCTTTGAAAAACGGCGTATGGCGACCACCCTCTTCCTTCGTCAGAATGTAGACCTCTGCCTCGAACTCGGTGTGGGGGGTAATGGTTCCCGGTTTGGCCAGCACCTGTCCGCGCTCGACGTCCTCCTTCTTCGTGCCGCGGAGGAGGAGGCCGGCGTTGTCACCAGCGCGGCCTTCGTCCAACGACTTGTTGAACATTTCGATGCCGGTGATGACGGTCTTCTGCGTCTCCCGCAATCCAACGATCTCTACCTCATCGTTGAGCTTGATCATCCCCCGCTCAATGCGACCGGTGACGACCGTTCCACGACCCTCGATAGAAAAAATATCCTCGATGGGCATGAGGAACGACTTGTCGGTCTCGCGCTTCGGCTCAGGAATGTACTCATCGAGCGCCTTGACGAGCTCCATGATCTTCTCCTGCTGCCCGGCATCTCCCTCGAGCGCCTTCAATGCCGATCCGCGAATGATCGGCGTCGTATCTCCAGGGAATTCATACTTCTTCAGGAGATCGCGGATTTCCACTTCAACGAGGTCGACGAGCTCTTTGTCGTCAACCATATCAACCTTGTTCATGTAGACGATGATGTACGGAACACCAACCTGCTTCGCCAGAAGAATGTGCTCGCGGGTTTGAGGCATGGGACCGTCAACCGCGGAGACGACGAGAATCGCGCCATCCATCTGGGCCGCGCCGGTGATCATATTCTTGACGTAGTCGGCGTGACCGGGACAGTCGACGTGGGCGTAGTGACGCTTCTCCGACTCGTACTCCACGTGGGCCGTGGCAATGGTGATGCCGCGGGCCTTCTCTTCCGGCGCGTTATCAATATCGTCGACGCCTTTCTCCTGGGCGCTGAACCCCTTGGCCTTCAAGGTCTTCAAAATGGCGGCGGTCAGCGTGGTTTTACCGTGATCAACATGGCCGATCGTACCGACGTTGACGTGCGGTTTGGTGCGCTCAAATTTTGCAGACATACATGATACTCCTTAAAAACGTACTAACTGATATTGCTCCGAGGCTGTCTTTACGAGACAGCATCAACGATTATACCCGTGAGTGGTCATCCACGCAAGACCTCGGGTGAGGACGGCTTTTGGCGAGCGTGGATATCCCGATTGTTGCGAATGCGAACAAATGTGTCAACCCCGCCCCACTTTGCACTGGAGACCAGCTTTTTTGACATGCTTGTTGACTCGAGAAAAGTCTGAAGGGGTGCTAAGGTCATGCTGAAAGTGCGGCGGGTCACCGACTGAACTCTTGATCACGCCTTGGCCGGAACCTTTCCGGACTTGGTGATAATCTCGGCGGCCACGTTCCGCGGAACCTGGTCATAACGGGCGAATTCCATGGTGTACGAGGCCCGACCCTGTGTCATCGAGCGGAGGGTGGTGGCGTAGCCGAACATCTCGGCCAGCGGCACCTCGGCATCAACGATCTTCATCTGGCCGCGATTCCGCATCTCCTTGATCGCCGCACGCTTCGAGTTTAAATCACCGATCACATCGCCCATGAACTGCTCCGGGGTGACCACCTCAATCTTCATGATCGGCTCGAGGAGGACCGGTTGCGCGCGCTTGGCCGCGTCCTGGAAGGCCATCGAGGCGGCGATCTTGAAGGCCGCTTCGGACGAATCAACCTCGTGGTAGCTCCCATCAAACACCTCGGCTTGGACATCGACCATCGGATAACCAGCGACCACGCCCTTATCCATCGCCTCCCTCGCTCCTTTATTGATCGGCTGGATATATTCCCGTGGAATCACGCCACCCTTGATGGCGTCGACAAATTCGTAACCCTGGCCAGCGGCCAACGGGGAGAGCCGCAGCCAACAGTGGCCATACTGGCCACGGCCGCCGCTCTGCCGGATGTACTTGCCTTCGGCTTCGGCGGTCTTCGTGATAGTTTCGCGATAGGCGACCTGCGGCGCCCCGACGTTGGCCTCGACGTTGAACTCGCGCTTCATGCGGTCAACGATAATTTCCAGATGCAACTCGCCCATACCGGAAATGATCGTCTGCCCGGTTTCCTCGTCGCTCCGCACCCGAAAAGTCGGATCTTCCTCGGCCAATCGCGACAACGCGATCCCCATCTTCTCCTGGTCTGGCTTGGTCTTCGGTTCGATTGCGATGTGGATCACCGGTTCCGGGAAGACGATTGACTCGAGCACGATCGGATGCTCCGGGTCGCACAAGGTGTTCCCGGTACTCGTTTCTTTCAACCCGACGGCCGCCGCGATTTCACCGGCAAAGACGTCCTCGACTTCTTCGCGATGGTTGGCGTGGAGGCGAACGATTCGGCCGATGCGTTCCTGTTTCCCGGTCGAGGAGTTGAGGATGTACGAACCGGCCGTCAGTCTTCCGGCGTAAGCGCGGAAGAACGTCAACTTTCCGACGAACGGATCAGCCGCGACTTTGAACGCCAGGGCGGCGAACGGTTCATCGTCCGAGGCTTTGCGTTCAACTGCGGTTTTCGCTTTCGGATCGGTGCCGGTGACGGGCGGAATGTCAAGCGGGCTGGGCAGGTACTCGTTGACCGCGTCGAGGAGAAACTGGACGCCCTTGTTCTTCAGCGCCGAACCGCACAGGACGGGTACGAGCTTGTTGGCAATCACCGCTTTCCGCAGCGTCGCCTTGAGTTCGGCCACGGTCGGCTCGGTCCCGTGGAGGTACTGCTCGAGGAGCGCGTCGTCCTGCTCGGCAATCGCTTCCACCAAGCGGTGGCGGTAGTGCTCAACCTTGTCCTGCATGTCCGCCGGAACCGCAGTCTCTTCCCATTTCTTACCGAGTTCGTCCTGATAGATGGTCGCTTTCCGCTCAAACAGATCGATGATGCCCTTGAACGTCTCGGCCGCGCCGATCGGCAACTGGACCGGATGGGCGTTGAGGGTCAACCGTTCGTGAATCGACTGCACATCGGCGTAGAAATCCGCGCCGGTGCGGTCCATTTTATTGATGAAACAGATGCGCGGGACATGGAATTTCTCGGCCTGGTGCCAGACGGTTTCGGACTGCGGTTCGACGCCGGCCACGCCATCAAAGACGACCACGCCGCCGTCAAGCACGCGCAAGCTGCGCTGGACTTCGACCGTGAAATCAATGTGCCCCGGCGTATCAATGATGTTGATGCGGTGGTCCTTCCAAAAACACGTCGTGGCGGCGGCGGTAATCGTGATGCCCCGCTCCTTCTCCTGCTCCATCCAGTCCATTTCCGCCTCGCCTTCGTGGACCTCGCCGAGTTTATGCTTCTTGCCGGTATAAAAAAGAATCCGTTCACTGACCGTGGTTTTGCCAGCATCGATGTGTGCAATGATACCGATGTTTCGTGTTTTTTCTAAACTGTATTCCCGCGGCATATGAAGAAATCAACGGGGCGAGCGTTTCTCCAAGACCTCGCGAATGTCGTGATTGAGCTCGATCATTTCCGTTGAAAATTTCTGCATCCGGCTGACGAAATCGTTCCAGGAATCGATATCCAAATCGGTCGGGTTGCGAAGCAGTAGTTCAAAATCAATGCCTTCGCGGATTCGTTCGTTGATAAACGTTTCTTCGCGATGCCTGATCTCGTTCAACAACGTTCGGAACTGACCACGACTTGCCGGTGGCAGGCGTTTGATATTTGCCTCGACCTGTCGCCTGGCTTGGTCGAACATCTCAAGGAACTCGAAAAACGCCTGCGCCCGCTCCTTCACCAACCGGTCTTCCGCGCGCGTCTCTCGTGCTTTAGCGCGCGCCTCTCGCGCCCGCTGCGCGCGCTCAAAGCGCTGATCGCCTTTGACTTGTGCCTCGGCCAGCACCGTTGGCGTCATCTGCTCGGTCTTCAGACGAAAGACGTTCGCTTTCACCAAGCGCTCGCGCAGTGAAACGGCTGCTTCGGCTTTGGCCTGATCGTCGGGATGCGCTTCTGCTTCTTTCAGAGCGGCGCTGTAGTGGTCAAGGAGGGTATCGATGTCAACCCCTGCCCCATGTTCGCTCTCCGCTAGCTCTTCGGCATGTTCGAGGGCAACCCGTTCCGCTTCTTGAACGTGCGGATCGAGCGACATGTCATGAACCTCGCGCTCCTCCTCGCGGGAAAGCGATTCATCTTCGGCCGGACGTCTGTCGCCGCGTTCGGTCATACTCACGCAAAGTGCGCAAACGCTCGATTGGCTTCAGCCATCCGATGGACATCCGCCCGTTTCTTCACGGCGTCGCCTTGATTCATGCTGGCCTCGAGCAGTTCCTGCGCCAGCTTTTCCGGCATCGGTTTGCCTTTCTTGTTGGCCGCTGCGTCAATAATCCACCGCATCGCCAAGGCAATCCGCCGATCGCTCCGGACTTCGATTGGAATCTGATAATTGGCTCCGCCGATCCGCCGCGATTTGACCTCGAGAATCGGCGCGACGTTCTTCATGGCCGCGTCGAAGACCGTTAATGGGTCCTGTTTGGACTTTTCCTGAATAATCGCAAAAGCGCCGTAGACAATCTTCTGGGCGACCGACTTCTTCCCACGCTGCATCACGTGGTTGATAAATTTCTCGATCAGCGTCGAGTTAAACTTCGAATCCAGGGTCAGGGCGCGCCGCGACGCGGCTTTCCCGCGCATCAGGCCTTCTCCTCCGGACGTTTCGCACCGTAGAGCGAACGGCCTTGACGTCGTTCGCCAACGCCCTGGGTATCGTACACGCCGCGGACAATGTGGTAGCGAACGCCGGGCAGGTCCTTCACCCGACCGCCACGGATGAGGACAATCGAGTGTTCCTGGAGGTTGTGACCGATGCCCGGGATGTAGGCCGTGACTTCCTGTCCGTTCGACAAGCGGACACGCGCAATCTTCCGCAGGGCCGAGTTCGGCTTCTTCGGGGTGGTGGTTGTGACTTTAATGCAGACACCGCGCTTGAACGGACTGCCTTTGGGGAGCTCGGTCCGCCGGCGGTGGAGCGCATTCAGAACGCTTTGCAGAGCCGGGGTTTTGGACTTCGGCGCGGCGCTCTTCCGTCCGCGTCGTACGAGTTGACTAATGGTTGGCATAGGCCGATAGGCGTTGCGTTGAAGGAAACCAGGGCGTTTGGGTCAAAAGAAAATTCCCATGCAGGTTGGGAAGCGAAGAACCATGGCTACTCTAGCATGCCCTTCCCCGACTGTCAACCCGGCACCATTTTTTAATCGAAGTCCGTACGCAGTTCCCATGTTGTATCACGAAAATAATTTTGTCGAAGTTCATCGTCTGCGGTGAATAGGTGCGAGGCACTAGACCTGCAGGTACGACGAAATCCCGGCAAGATTGGCCAGCCACGACACCCCGCGAATGAGGTACGGACTGATCAGTCCAACGCCACCGACGAAGTCAAGGAAGATCACGGCCATGAGGATCAGCCAGCCGTAGCGCTGGAGGAAATCGCGGAGTGGGCCGGCCGACGACGGGAGCAGAGACAGGGCGATCCACGAGCCGTCAAGCGGCGGCAGGGGAATGAGATTGAACAGGGCGAGCGAGGCGTTCATGATCACAAAAATCTGCAAGAACACGGTCAGGAGGTTGCCTGGGCCGAGCACCGGGTAGACGATCCGGAGCAGCAGGCCGAAGAGAAAAAACAAGAACAGGTTCGAAATCGGACCGCCGAGGGCCACCAGCGCCGAACCATAACGCTGGTACCGGAGGTTGAGCGGATTGAACGGCGCCGGACGTCCCCAGCCAATAAATGCGCCGACGAGGATCAGGAGTGTACCTACCGGATCAAGGTGCTTCAAGGGATTGAGGGTCAGCCGCCCCGCATTCCGGCCGGTCATGTCACCCAAGCTATACGCCACGAAGACATGGCTGAACTCGTGCCAACCGATCGACACGATCAGCGCGACCACGCCCGCCAGGAACACTGGGAACTGCGCAACAATCGATTCCAGACCAAAGATCATCGGACTCGTCCCGTTCGAAATACCAATCGCCACAGACAGCGTTGAACGTCCACCATCAAGCTACTGCTGCTCATACTCTTCGGTCCTCTTCGGTCGTGAAGACGAAATTGCTAACGGGACTTGCATGATCTCTACCGTCATGGTACACTCCTTCCGCACCTTTTGGCAACTTTCTGATATCTTCAAGAATTTCAATGGCACGATATGGCCCGAACATGTTCCATCTGCGGTCGGAGCAGCCTCAACTCCATCCGCCGCAGCCACTCTAACATCGCCATCGTCAATAAACAGCGTCTCAATCTCCAGACGCTGCTCCGGCATGGCCGGCGCGTGACCGCCTGCACCTCCTGCATCCGACGGGAAATGAAACGACTGAAAGACCTCACGCCGGTCACG
>SBBC01000008.1 GCA_005239865.1 Candidatus Microgenomatus auricola | reverse complement strand
TCAATGAACAAACTGCGGACGTGGCCGCACTGATTCAGGGTTTTCGAGCAGATAAAAGAAACGTCGAGACCGCCGAAGCAGACGGCATTGGCAGTCCGCAATTCGTTGAAACGCAGCCGCAACCAATAGAAATTCCGGACACTGACGTCGGCGGAGACGGCGTTGTGCCGTTTCCCCTCGCGCCCGCCCCTCGACTTGGAGCAGGCGTTGTTTCGTCAGGACCGAACGACCCTTACTACAACTCGCAAACAGTATTGGCGCCTCTCCGCGATCAATGGGGATTGGATGCGGTCCGTGCTGAAAGCGCATGGGCGGTAACAACAGGAAACCGGAATGTCATCATCGCTGTTCCTGATAGCGGCGTTGATTACAACCACCAAGACATTAAGGATAAAATTTGGCTCAACATCGGCGAGGATATTAACCACAATAGTCGAGCTGATTATTGGCCGGCGACTGAGCAACGAAATGGCGTGAATGGCGACCTAGATAATCTTGACAACGATGGAAACACTTACATTGATGACCTCAATGGCGCCGATGTTCACACTGCCGTTAAGTACCCGGGTCAGCCGGACACCGACGGGCCGCTTGATACTTCTGGCCATGGAAGCTGGGTGACCGGAATTAGCGCGGCGACCACGAATAACAATTTTGGAATTGCGGGGATGTGTCAGGCATGCACCATCATGCCGCTGAAAATTGCCGGACCAAAACCAGAGGACCCAAGCATCTATCAATACTCATTGTTAGCGACTGGTAGAGCTATTGACTACGCTCGGGTGAAAGGCGCTCAAGTAATCAACACTAGTTCCCATTCGACGGTCGATTATGGGATTATGCGAGACGCTGTGACAGCTTCAATTGCTAGCGGCGTGACTGTAGTGGCCTCGGCTGGCGATTTTCCCGAACCGACCACGGTTCATGATGATATCTATCCGGCGAAATATCCCGGTGTCATAGCCGTCGGTAGCGTGGATTGGGACAATAATACATTTGCTTCGAATGCGGCCAGCTGGCTCGATGTGGTGGGTCCGGGGGCGAGCATTATTTCTTTGCGCGCCCGCAATCCGGCCACTGGCGCGCCATTTCCAGATTCAGATACCTCCAGAGTTGACGATCAATTTATTAAGTTCTCGGGCACCCCGGCTTCTGCTTCGCTTGTCGCCGGCGTGGTTGGTTTAATGCTTTCCGTAAATCCCGCGCTTGGCCCTGATGAAGTCAATAACATTCTCCAAACTACCGCTAAGGATATTTGGGTTCCCGGCCGGGACGACGAAACCGGCTACGGCCTGATTGATGCTGGAGCGGCCGTGCTGAAGGCGGCTAGCACAGAGTACCAGCTCGATTTTTCTATCCTGGATGCGAAAAGTACTGCGCTCGATGCGGCCACGGTCCGGGTTGAATTTGTGGTCGGAAAGAGCAGCCAGCTGAAGCCGCGGAACGTCGGGTACGCCGTTGTCAACACCGCGAACGAAAGCGTGCCGCTCCATGAAGGCATGATTGATCGGTTTGATTTCTCAACCGCGACCGTGACCGCTGATTTCCCGCTGGCTTCGCTGCCGCCGGTAATAAAAATCACCATTGATCCGCAGAATCAATTTCCGGAGTTGAGCGAAAATAACAATTCGCGGATTCTCAAGCCGGCCCAGCCGCAGGTAAGGGGAGTGGGCGAACAACGCATCCAGCCGAACCAGCCAATGCAGATTGACGTCAGTGCTTCACAAATCAACAACCACCCCCTAACCTACACCGCACCGAACCGCTTGACCGGCGCGACGTTTTCGAACCAACGGTTCAGTTGGACGCCGACCGCAATCAATGTCTACCGCCAAGCGTTCTTAGCCACCGACACGGTCAACAATTTAGTCGGCGGAACACTGGCGACTATCTCGGTCAACGATCCCAACGCGCCGCAGTTGCAGTTGCCGTATCTCGTCTCAGTTGACCGCGGAAAAAATCTGGTCCTGAATGTCTCGGCCACCGATCCGACCGATCCGAGCAGCGCCAATTTGACCTACTCGGCCAGGAATCTTCCGCTCCAGGGGTCGGACTACGCCGCATACTTTTCCGGGCAGACGTTTTCCTGGCGCACGCCCGACACCGACGGTTGCTACAACGTCTTCTTCAAAGCGACGAACAGCGTGAGCCAGCTTTCCGAGGAACGGTTCGTAACGATCTCGGTTGGCAAGGGGTGCAATACACAGGCCTCCGGGTATGAACCTGTCATTCCGCCGTTGGATAACCAGCTCGCGGTTGTAGGCCAGGCGCTGGCTTTCGATGTTCCAGTAACTGATCCGTTCGAGGGCCCGATCACCCTCGACGTTGCCGAGGGGCTGCCGGCTGGAGCCACGCTGACTAACGGCCGGTTCAGTTGGGCGCCGCAGGCGAACAACGTCGGCGTCTGGAAGCTGACTTTCACCGCCGAGAACATCTTCGGATTCAAGACTTTTCAGACCGCCACCATTACAGTTGTGCCAGCTGGCTCGCCGTCTGACCTGCGTTTCACAAGCCTGCACGCAGAACGGCAGATGGATAACTCAATTCAAGTCCGGATGAGGGTGGATAACGATTATTATGGGACGGCGAACAACATTCTCGTTCGGACGAAAACTCCCTCAGGAGCGACTGTCCATGAGGAAACGATTACGTCCTTGGCCTTTGGCGAGTACACCAGTCGAGAGTTTACCATCCAGCAGCTCGACCCGAGCGTTACGAAACTCATCAATGTCATTGATCCGGACAACACTATCCACGAGTTCACCAGGTCGAATAACACCGCCGATGTCGCCGTGATTCGCGTGAACACAGCGCCGACGATTGCAGCCATTCCGGCGCAGACGGTCAACGAGGGCGATCTTCTGACTTTCACCGTGTCAGCCAGTGACGCAGAAAACGACCCCTTAGTATTTTCTGTCTATGGGGAAAAGACGGGTACTGTTGGAGCTTACTATGGTTGGTACTATGGTATGTCTATCAACCAGTCCGGGGTTTTCCGCTGGATTCCGGCATGTGATCAAGCGGGAACCTTCGATGTCAGACCGGTGGTCAGTGACGTTGTTGCAGGAAACAACAAGGTAACAGGGGTGAGTTTCAACGCGACTGTGGTGGACAGGCCGTGTAGTCGGCCCGATCTCAAGATTACGCAAGCGCAAGTGCTGGCCGATGACGCCGGTGATGGGACGGTGACCATGAAAGCGGTGATCGAAAACGTCGGTAGCGTTACCATGCCTAACACCGTTCCATATCGCATTTCGGATGTTCAAAATCAGTACCTAGGTTCGACATTCAGTATTGACGGATCAATTCCAGCCCTACCGGCCGGGGGCAGGTTTGAGATCGTGCGTACAATCTCAAGAAGTTCCACCGGACAGTATATGCTCATGGCCGATCCGGAGAACTCGTTGGCCGAGGCGGCTGAAGGAAACAACACGATTTTCACCAGCAGCATTTCTAATCAACCGAACGTCTTTAACCCACTCCCGGCCCAGACCGTGGCCGAGGGACAAACGCTAACCTTTCAACCGACGTTTACGAACG
Organism: Candidatus Microgenomatus auricola; assembly: GCA_005239865.1. GTDB lineage: Bacteria > Patescibacteriota > Patescibacteriia > SBBC01 > SBBC01 > Microgenomatus_A > Microgenomatus_A auricola_A. The sequence continues at coordinate 6,413 of SBBC01000008.1, read as the reverse complement.
CGATGGTAAACGGCTACTTCGTTTATCCCAACAGCCTAGTCCATTCCGCCATCATCATGCCAGCCGGTGCAACGTATTCGAACCGTACATTTTCCTGGACGCCGGGATACGATCAGGAGGGGACGTATGAGGTGACGCTGATTGGGCGTGGTTACTACCACGAAGGATACATTTCCGTTCCGATCACCGTTACCCATACGAACGTGGCGCCGGTGTTCGTTCCGGTCAGCAGCCGTAAAGCGTACCCAGGCAGTCAGGTCATCATCCACCTCCGAGCGGACGATTTCGACGGCGAGACCGTGACGTATGGCGTCAGCGGCCCACTGCCGAGCGGGGCGTTTCTGGTTCCCTCGACCGGCTTGTTCGAATGGAATATCCCAAACAGTTACCCAATCGGCTACCGAGGATTCATTTTCCAGGCGGACGACGGCCATGGAGGAATTGACTCCATGACCGTGGTGGTCAATGTGGTTAGTCCGCTATCCGGCGGAGGAGGTGGAGGTGGATTCTTCGGCGGTGATCCGTGTAATATTTCTGAACCCGAACGTCCGCCAGGATGCGAAGCGGAGGAAAACCTCTAGATAACAAAACGCGACCCTTGTTCGAACCTCGCCCCAGGTCTTGATTTCAGACCTGGGGCTTTCGGTTGGACTCCTGGCTCGACGCCGAGGAGTCGCTTGACGTCCTTCAGGAGATCGAGGTAGTCGAGATCATCGCAGGTGAAGAAAAGGGGAGGAGCAAGAAAAACCCCGGATCCAGTGTTTGGAGCCGGGGAAAGATCAGCGAGCCGCACCGATTGGCGCTAGCTGAAGGGTCTGGTTGAAGATACGATGGAGTTGTTCGATGACGTGCGGAGCCGCCGAGTAGACGAGGACGTGACCGTCGAAGGCTGTAAGCCAACGACTTTCATCAGGAGTGTTCTTGGCGATCAACCCGTACAGAGTTGGACGAGCAGTACCCCGATCGAGCTGGACGGCCCGAGCGAAGGCCGGTCCGTCGATGTTGCCTTGGAGCGGGTGGGCGACGATGATCGCGTCCGGTTTGACGATCCCGACGAGCGAGACTGCTGTTTCACCGCAGGAGAAGACCGTAGTTTCGCAGTCTCGCTCGAAGGTCCAATTGACGCTGGCGAACAACTCCCTCACCTGGCGATTGTTCGTGACGAGCATGACTCTCTTCAGGTGTTCGCGCATGTTTCCTCCTGTCGGAACGACTAGGACTTGGAACTTGACGGCTCGACGAAGTTCAATCCGAGCGCCTTAAGGAGGTCGAACAGATCGAACTCCGGTCCGAGAACGGCGGTGGCGCCGGCCTGAATCCGCTCACCCCGTAACTTCTCAACCGCGGTGGTGGGCAGACCGATGACGGTGAAATCGGCTGACGCCCGGTGCCGGAGAGACGCGACGAGCCCGATGCCCTGGCCGTCCGGAAAGTCGCCCTGGACAATGGCGGCGTCGAACTTTCCCTGGCGGAATGCCTGGAGCGCTTCTCCTCGGCTGGTGCAGACGGTGAGGTCATGACGCCGGGCACGCCCGAGCGTGTGGCGGTAGGTGGCGGCGAACGACTGGTCGGCAACGGCAATCAGAATTTTCATCGAGCAGACCCTCCGTGGTTGACTGCCTGCTTGTGGTTTTGGTTTCTGAACGACTGTAGCTCGCTCGTCAGTCGTTGTCAAGGTTGGTGATGAACGCTATACTGTTGATGCAGGGTATGGAGATGAAGACAAACACGGGAAACGCAAGCGAGGGTGACGACACGACGGTCAGCGGCTGGTCGGTTGAACGGTACGCCCAGATCGTGAAGTGGCCGGCGGTGATCACGATTGTCCTCAACATCATCGTGACCACGGCGCGATGGAACATCGCCTTGACCTGGTTTTGGTTGTTGCTGCTGACGGTTTTTCTTGGGGTCGCCGCCAGCCGGATATATCGCGGCACGCTCGGCAATGCGGCTGGTTTGGGGTTTGCCGCCGGCCTGATCGTCGGCGTGGCCACTTCGGTCTTCCAATTCCTGTGGTTCCGGACGGTCCCCGCCTTCTTCCAGATTATCACCACCTCGTTGCTGTCAGTGCTAGTCGGTCTGCTCATGAGTACGGCGGCTTTTCTCTTCGTCGCTAAAGAACATCGCCCGTCCGAGAAAGTCAAGCCACGTCGCGCTAGTCACCATTAACCGTCCGCCCCCATGCCCAAGCGAATGACGAGAAAACCCTCCCGGAAAAGAGCGCACGTCTTATGGTTTGCCGACTTGGGGAAGAGCGATACGCCGCTGGTCGGCGGAAAAAATGCCAGTTTGGGAGAGATGTACCGGACGCTGACGAGAAAGGGGATTCGGATTCCCAACGGTTTTGCGGTTACCGCCAGCGCGTACCAGTACTTCATTACCTCCACCGGCGTCAAGCAGAAGATCAAAGCGACGCTCAAGGGGTTGAAGACCTCGGACATCACGAATCTCATGGAGCAGGGGAGTCGGGTGCGCGAAACAATTTTACGCGCGAAACTCCCGACTGATTTGCAGCGCGAGATTCGAACGGCCTATGCGAAACTCGAGCGCGAGTACGGCCAACGTTGCGATGTGGCCGTGCGCTCTTCGGCCACGGCTGAAGATTTACCGGACGCCTCGTTTGCCGGGCAGCAGGAAACATACTTGAACATCCGCGGCGCCGACGCCGTGATCGAGGCGGTGAAAAAAAGTTTTGCCTCGCTGTTCACGAATCGGGCGATTTCGTATCGTCACGACAAGGGCTTCGACCACTTCAAGGTGTCGCTGTCAGTTGGCGTGCAAAAGATGGTTCGGTCGGATAAGGCCAGTTCCGGCGTGATGTTTACGCTGGATACTGATTCCGGTTTTCGGAATGTGGTTCTCATCAACGGGTCGTTCGGCTTGGGGGAGAATATCGTTCAGGGGGCGGTCACGCCGGACGAGTTCGTGGTCTTCAAACCGACCCTGAAAACCGGGTTCAAACCGATTATCAAGAAGACCTTAGGCCAGAAGAACGTCAAGATGATCTACACCGCCGACCCCGATCGTCCCACTCGGAACGTCGTGACGAGCGACGAGGAACGCCAGAAGTTTTGCCTGCGCGACGCGGAGGTGCTCGAACTGGCGGCCTGGGGCGCGATCATCGAGGAGCATTATCAGCAGCCGATGGACATGGAGTGGGCGAAGGACGGCTTGACGAAGAAACTCTACATCGTCCAGGCGCGTCCGGAAACGGTCGTCTCGCGGCAAGACACGAGTAAACTGGAAACGTACGCATTGAAAAAGACCAGCAAGGTGATGACCACCGGGCTGGCCGTCGGCGCCAAAATCGGCAGCGGAAAACCCCGGGTCATTCTCGACGTCAAGCGCATCAAGGATTTCAAGCCGGGCGAGGTCCTGGTCACGGACATCACCGATCCAGATTGGGAGCCGATCATGAAAATCGCCTCGGCCATCGTGACGGACCGCGGCGGACGAACGTCGCACGCCGCCATCGTCTCGCGTGAACTTGGAATTCCGGCGGTGGTCGGCACGAATGACGCCACGCGCGTTTTGAAAACCGGACAGGCCGTGACCGTGTCAGCGGCGGAAGGGCAAACCGGGAAGGTCTACAGCGGCATCCTGCCGTTTGAAGTCAAGACCGTAAATTTGAAAGTTGTGCCGCGGCCGAAAACGAAGGTCATGATGATCGTCGGCTCGCCGGAGCAGGCCTTCGGCGATTCGTTCATTCCGAATGACGGCGTCGGCCTCTGCCGCGAGGAGTTTATTGCCGCGACCTGGATTAAAATTCACCCGATGGCGCTGGTGAAATACCCGCGTCTGAAGGACAAGCGGGCAGTGCGCGAAATCGCAGCGTTGACGGTTGGGTATAAGGACAAGCCGGAATACTTCGTTGACAAGTTGAGTCAGGGGATTGGCATGATTGCGGCCGCCTTCTATCCCAAGGACGTGATTGTGCGACTGGCGGATTTCAAAACCAACGAGTACGCCGGACTGCTTGGCGGCAAAGAATTCGAACCGCACGAAGAAAACCCAATGCTCGGCTGGCGCGGCGCCTCACGGTACTACACCCCGAAGTTTGAGCCGGCCTTCGCGCTCGAAGTCAAGGCGCTCCGACGCGTGCGCGAGAAGTTCGGATTGAAGAACGTGAAAATCATGGTGCCGATGTGCCGGACGGTGGAAGAAGGAGAAAGGGTGATCGCTTTGCTGAAGAAGTACGGATTGAAGCAAGGCGCCGACGGTTTGCAGGTGTACGTGATGTGCGAGATTCCCTCAAACGTCATCCTGGCGGAGCAGTTCGCGAAAGTCTTCGACGGCTTTTCGATCGGCTCGAACGACCTAACGCAATTTACGCTCGGCTTGGACCGCGATTCCTCGCTCGTCAGCAAAGTAGCCAACGAAAACAACGAGGCGGTGAGGCGCATTGTCTCGATGGCGATTCGGGCGGCCAAAAAAGCCAAGCGAAAGATCGGCATCTGCGGTCAGGCGCCGTCGGACTTTCCGGAGTTTGCGCAGTTTCTCGTGGGCGAGGGGATAGATTCAATTTCCTTGAATCCAGACACAGTTCTCAAGACGACGCTGAAGATTTTAGAGGCGGAGCGGGGTCGTTAAACTATTCGATCAGTGACCGCACTGACGCCCGGCGACCGCCCTCGGTTGAGGACATCCACAGTGCACCATTGCTAGCCGCAACGTCGTATCCGCCAGTCCACCAAAACTCGAATTCGCGGTCGGTGGTAATCGGCGTTCCGTTGAGACCGTAGACCCGGACAACCGGTTGGCCGTTGGTTTCGGCCACGGTGATGATTTCCGGGTCAGTTGTGTCAGTCAGCAGATCAGCGATGGCGACGCGCAAACCGCCGCGAAATCGCTCGCTGCCCGAGAAGAACTGAGCCACGCGTGTACCATCGGACGTAAACACGCGAACGTGCGGTCCGCCGCCGCGGCCAGCGGTGGTGACAATGACCGCTGGCGTGGTGGCGGTCGCTGGAAAGGCTGCCACGTCTACGCCGCCGCGAAAACCCGGATTGTAGGCGAAGAATTGGGTTAGGCGCTGACCCGCTGCGTTGAACACCTTGACGTGCGGGCCGCCACCCGCACCCGGGGCAGTAATGATTTCGTCGCGGCCGTCAGCATCCAGGTCAGCCGCGGCGACTCGCACGCCGCCTTTGAACGAAGTGGCGTAGGCATTGAATGAACCGAGCAGTGTACCGGTCACGCTAAAAATGCGAACTTCGGGTGGTTGACCGCGATCAGGGGCGACAATGATTTCATCGGTACCGTCGCCGTCGGTGTCGCCGATTGCTACGTCCATGCCCGCACGCATGGTTGAAGCGTAAGCCCGGAATTGAGCAATTAAACGTCGATCAATGTTATAGACGCGAACAATCGGGCCACCGCCGGGGCCAGACACGGTGATCAATTCGTCGGTGGGATCGTTAGTATCAACGTTGCCGAGTGTAATGCGCGCCCCGCCCTGAAAACCGCCGTACGGCAGAATTTCGTTCGGCAGCACCGGCGTCGGAGTGATCCGCGAAATTCGAGCGGCTCTGACCAAGCTGGGGTAGGGGTTGATTGGATCACCGTCACGGTTGCGGATTTCAAAATGCAGATGCGGCGATGTCCGTTCGGCATTGCCCGAATCGCCGACCCAGCCGATCAGTTGGCCTTTAACCACAGGCGCGCCACCAGTGATGCCTGGGGCATACGCCAGTTTTGGTCCGCCGCTGCCGTCGTCAGTACCGAGCGAGTCATTGTTGATGTGCAGGTAATGGTAGCGATGGCCGTCAGCGTCAACCAAACCAATGCTATAGCCGTAGGAGGCCGGCGGGTAGACGACGTACTGGACAAAACCGTCGACGGCCGCAACCAGCGAATAGTGCTTGGGTGCGAACAGGTCGTTGCCTTCGTGCGCCCGGCCGCCGCTGCGCGGGTCGCCGAAATCGTCGCGGAAGGTAGCGCCGCCCAAGACGGGGAAGGTGATGGAGCGGATGCGGGATTGGGCGGTCACGTTGGCGCCCTGCGATGCTCGCGGAAGGACAAGTGTCGTAACGAAGAACGCCGCGGTTAGAAAAAAAGAAAGTACGCTCACGCCTACCACTATACCACAGCTGCTCCGGCACCTTGCGTTGAAGCAAATAAATCGTTAAAATCAGGTGCGTTGAATTGAGTTTGGAGAGATCGTCCCGAAGCCCTCGCATTGCTCGGGTTCGGGATAAACTCCGTGGTCTAGTACACTTGTCTGGCCTGCACAGAGTGGAGGCGTGCTAGAGTGGTTGAATAGGCGTCCCTGGAAAGGACGTATACCTGAAAGGGTATCAGAGGTTCGAATCCTCTCGCCTCCGCCCTGTGTGTGCCTCGATGGGTTCGTCTGCCCCACACTCGACCCCCGACTTGATCGGGGGGAGTAGTGCGGGGAATTCCTGTCTCTCCGC